>DATFYN010000639.1:0-36693 GCA_035315025.1 Myxococcota bacterium | reverse complement strand
GCCGGGGGGACTCCCGATGGGTCTAGAGCCCCTCCCGGTACAGGCTCACGACCTCGAGCAGGCCGTCGACCGTTTGGCGAACCTTGGGGGAGTCGTTGTCGCCAGGCCCGGGCTCACCCTGCTCTTTGGGAGGTCGCAGATCCTGGCGGCGCACAAACCGGTCGATCACCCGATAGAGCTGCTGCGCGGTCAGCTCCTTGCGTTTGCGGATCAGCCTTTCGGTAATGAAGTCGATGCTATCTCCCGTAATGCGGTCGTAGCGGTTGATCGTCGCTGAGCGTCGCGCCACCGCTCGCAGGATGTCCCTCCGGCTGCGCGCCGATAGCTGGGCGGCGATGGTGATCAGCTCGCAGTACGCACGCTGGAACTCGCGCGCCATGCGCGCCCGATGGGGCGTCACCATGCGGTCGCGCCTCGAGGCGTAGCTTGACGCCGCGATTCGCAGGATTTCGGCGGAGCGGAGCGGACGCCCCGCCGTCAGCAGACGGGCAGGAAACTCGCGCAACAGGTCGCGAGTACAATAGATTGCGTTCCAGGAAAGACCGTCCGGAACGCGATACGGCCCCCGAGAGGAGCGAGCGCGCTCGAACCAGACGTGGGCCCGCCGCAACCTCGCGAGCGCCGGCTCCGCGCAGGCGAGAAGCCGCGGCTGAAGAGCCGGATCAAACCCCAGCTTGTGAACGAACAGACGCTGCGTCGTCCGCTCAAACTCTTCATCAAAAAGACGAAGCACCGGGTCTTTCCGGAACGCGGCGAGTGGAGTCCTGCGCCCCTTCATCAGCGTGTCCCGGATCTGTGCAAAGTTCTGCGCGATGTGGCGTGCCTTGCGCCGCTGCTCGGGAATCGTCGTAGACATCCGGTCTACATCTTGGAAGCGATACTCGCGATGGTAGAGGCCAAACTGTCGCACCGAGCCGTAGTCGATGACCCCGCCATTGGCGAGAATGTTGTCCCCATCCCAATCCAGCCAACAAAACACATACTCGCTTTCGAACGTGGCCGAGATGCGAGCGAAGGTGCGCGCAATGTCTTCTGCGAGATAGCGGTAACGGGCGGCCCCCTCGAGCGCTGGCCACTCCCCGTTGACCACGCGGCGCTCGATATACAGATCGATCGCCGCGCGCAGGGAAGCAAGGTCGCCTCGCTTCGAATGGACGAAGAAGTGCGAGGGACGCAGGAGACAGCGAGAGGCACGCACATTGATCGCGAAACCTTTCGGGAATGCGATCACCGCAAGCACGCGCTCGGTTGCGATGGCGTTGCGGTGGAGAACCTCGCTCATGATGGCTGTGCCGAGTCCCTCGGCCAGCGCCGCGGTTCCGCAGCCATACGAGGCGTATCGATTGCCTGTCTTGAAGAAGCGCTTCTCGGCCGCCGTTGCCGGACACAGCCGGGTCACTCCCGTCCCACAGCTTGAGACGTCCCAGGTGACACCGTGGTACCGGATGCACCCGTTCCAGACGCTCCGGCCGTCGCCCGAGGTACCCCCTCGCCGGTCGGCGTGCTGGAGCTGCAGGTAGCGCGTCGCCATGTATGTTCCCGGCAGACGATCCCGGGGCGGTACCTTCGTGTCGTGCTCGACGTCCCACTCGTTGATGATGACAAGACTGAAGGAATCGAGGATCGCGCGCCTCAGAGCCGGGTTGAACTCGTCTGGGTGATCCTTCGGAAGGAGGCCCATCTCGCGAGCGAGCGCGAAATTAAAGTAGGCGACCTCACCGCCGCGGCGACGCCGCGCGGGATAGTCCACATAGCCCGCCGGCACCGCACTCTTCCACGGATGGGATCCGTCGAGCTGTCGGAAGCGGCGGTACGGTCCCATGGCATGAGCGATCGAATGCCCCATCTCGGGCTCCCCGCGGGCAGCATCGGCACCCGCGTGGTCGCCCTTGAGGGCGCAGCTACGCTCGCTCCGTACCGAGGAGGATACGATGTCTGGCGCAGCCCACTCGATCAACCGTCAATGGGTCCTCTCCTCTCGTCCCTCCGGCCTTGTGAAGGAATCCAATTTCGCTTGGCGGGAGGTGCCCATACCGACACCGAGCGAGGGTCAGTTCCTGGTACGCAATCTCTATCTCTCCTTCGATCCGGCGATGCGCGGCTGGATGGAGGACCGCCCGAGCTACATCCCGCCCGTGGCGGTCGGCGAGGTGATGGGTGCAGGCTCGGTCGCTCAGGTGGTGGAATCGAAGAATCCGGCCTTCAAGCCCGGCGACTTCGTACAGGGAACGTTCGGTTGGCAGGACTATGCAGTGAGCGACGGTCAGGGTCCCTTGCCTGTTTCGAAGCTCCCACCGGGCGTCCCCCTTACCTGGCCGCTCGGCGGGCTTGGCATTACCGGCCTCACGGCCTACTTCGGCCTTCTCGATCTTGGCAAGCCCGCGGTCGGCGAGACGGTCGTGGTCTCCGGCGCTGCGGGTGCCACCGGCTCGGTGGCGGCGCAGATCGCAAAGTTGAAAGGCTGCCGCGTGATCGGTATCGCAGGTGGCCGGGAAAAGTGCGCTTGGCTGCTGGACGAGGCAGGCCTCGATGCCACTGTCGACTACAAGGCCGAGGACGTGGGTGCCCGCCTTCGCGAGCTATGCCCGCGCAGCATCGATGTCTACTTCGACAACGTGGGCGGCGAAATCCTCGATGCCGCGCTCGCGCAGATTGCAACCCAGGCGCGCATCGTTCTCTGTGGTGGGATCTCCAGCTACAACGCATCAGAGCCGCCCCCCGGCCCGCGCAACTATTTGAACCTCGTGATCCAGCGCGCGCGGATGGAAGGCTTCATCGTACTCGACTACGTAGCGCGCTTCGGCGAAGCGATGCGAGAGCTCGCGGGCTGGATCACGAGCGGCAAGATCAAGCACCAAGAGGACGTTCAAGTCGGTATCGAGAACGCGCCGCGAACTTTCTTGCGCCTTTTCGAAGGCAAGAACCTCGGCAAGCAGCTGCTGAAGATTTCAGACCCGCCCCTCTAAGGCATCTTTGGATAAACGCGATCGCGGAGCCGGCGCATTCCCCGCAGCCAGCGATCGTAGTCTTGGGCCTTGCGCTGGAAATACTCCCGCACCTCCGGGTGCGGGAGGATCAGAAACTCCTCTCGCCGCAGCCCCGCTACGACCGCCTCCGCGACTTCCTCGGGTGCGATCATGCCCGGCGTCAGGTGTCCCCCGGCACCCGCTGCGGCGGCACCCATCAGCATGGGAGTACGTACGCCCTGGGGACACAGGCACGAGACGCGGATGCCCCTGTCTCCGTAGTGGATCGCAAGCCACTCGGCGAACGCCACCGCGGCGTGTTTGGTGACCGAGTAGGCCTGGCTTCCGAGGTCGGTGAGGAGCCCCGCCGCGGAGGCCGTGCTGAGCAGGTAGCCCGAGCTGCGCGCCAGCATCCCAGGGAGCACCGCGCGCGCGGCATACACATGGGCCATCACGTTGACGTCGAAGGAAGTTCGCCAGGCATCTTCCGGCGCGAAGGGGCCGCCGTCCTCCCCGAAGCCCCCACCGAGCGCCACGCCGGCATTCGAGCAAAACAGATTGATCGCACCGAATCTCTGGAGGGCCTCGCCGACGAGCGCTTTCATGTCGCGCTCGACCGCGACATCGGTCGTCACGGCAAGCCCCCCGATTTTGCGGGCAATCTCGCTGGCACCGTTGCGATCGCGATCCGCTACCACAACGGCCCGTGCACCTTCCGCAGCGAAGCGATGACACAAAGCGGCGCCGATGCCGCTCGCTCCTCCGGTCACAATGACGACGCGATCGCGGACTTCCATTTCCGGTCCCTCCCGCGCTGCGCGAGCTTGCGCTCCTCGCCTTGGATGGATGGGCGGCTTAGCGTCACACGACCACTCTGGCGCAGGCCGCCGGCCGTTCCGCCACGCGCAAGCGCGGCCCCCATTGCGCGTTACGCGATGGCTTTCGCCTCCCGGAGCTTCCGGATCTCGTCGGCGGAAAAACCCCACTCGGCGAGGACCTCGACGGTCTGCTGGCCGGCGTGTGCGGGGGGGCGCGGGATCCCGGGATTGGTCCGGCTGAACCTCGGTGCCGGGCGAGGCTGGATGGTGCCCGCGATCTCGATGAACGTTCCCCGCTCGCGGTTGTGGGGATGGAAAGGCGCCTCCCCAAGGCCGAGAACGGGTGCGAAGCACACGTCCGTGCCCTCCATCACGGCACACCATTCGTCGCGGGTTCTGGTCCGAAAAACCGCCCGCAGCCTTTCCTTGAGCTCTGGCCACCTGGCGCGGTCCATCTGCTTCGGGAGGTCGGCCTTGTCGAGCCCGGTGAGACGCAAGAGTTCCGCGTAGAACTGGGGCTCGATCGAGCCGATCGAGACATACTGTCCATCCGAGGTCTCGTAGACCTCGTAGAAGTGCGCGCCGGTGTCCAGCAGGTTCGCGCCCCGCTCGTCCGACCAGAATCCGGCTTTGCGCATTCCCCAGAACATGGCCATCAGGATCGCGGCACCGTCCACCATGGCGGCATCGACCACCTGGCCCTTGCCCGAACGCTGTCGCTCGACCAGCGCGCACACCACTCCGAAGGCGAGCAGCATGCCGCCTCCGCCAAAGTCACCGACCAGGTTGAGGGGCGGCAGGGGCGCCTCCCCGCGCCGCCCGATCGGAGCGAGGGCGCCCGCCAGCGCGATGTAGTTGATGTCGTGGCCTGCCGCTCGCGCGAGCGGGCCTTCCTGGCCCCAGCCCGTCATGCGTCCAAAAATGAGGCGCGGGTTTCGCGCCAGGCACACGTCGGGCGATAGGCCGAGGCGCTCCATCACACCCGGGCGAAAGCCCTCGATCAGGGCGTCGGCGTGCTCGGTCAGCCGCAGTACGACCTCGATTGCCTCGGGGCGCTTTAGGTCCACGGCGATCGACCGGCGCCCTCGATTCAGCACGTCAAACGGGGGGACACCAGGATCGATCGCCGGGACGTTCTGTGTGCGATCGACCCGCAGGACCTCGGCACCCATATCCGCGAGCATCATGGCTGCGAAGGGGCCGGGCCCGATGCCTGCGATCTCGATCACCCGGACGCCTTGGAGCGGTCCCACCTCATCTTCCTCCCATGTCCACTCGATACAGATGTGGAGTGCAGTCTATCCGGAGCGGGGAGAAGTGGTCAGTGGTATGGCAGCGTCTCCCATGGAGTGGGTTCGCCAGGTTATGGTCTAGGCGCGGGGGGTTTCGAAGCCCCGCCACTTTGAAATGGAGGTGCCAGGGATGATGGCTCGACGTGTAGGACTCTTGGGGGTGGCCTTTTTCTTCGCTTTGAACGCGGCGTGCAGCCATTCGCGTCCGCAGAGCAGCGACCAGTCGGCCGCGAAGAGCGGAACGCAAGCGGATCCCGCGGACGCCCATAAGGGTAATCCGCCGCCCCCGGGCAGCCCGCTCGCCAAGATTCAGGTGGGCATGAGTGACACCGAAGTCCGAAAGATCCTCGGGGAACCCGACGATGCGAATGGCTACATCACGGGCAAGGCGTTCATTCCCTACTATTTCGGTCCTGACACGAGCCGGACGGACTGGCTGTACAAGGGCAAGGGGCGCGTGGTCTTCTCGCGCAATAGGTACTCCGGCAACCTGAAGGTCGTGCGGGTGGACTACAATCCGAGCGAGACCGGCGTCGCCAAGTAACCCAGCGGATTGCTAGCGGCATCCCGGGCGTCGGCTGCCAAGCCCGCAGGCTTCGGCGGCATGGTCTCACCATCCTGCCCGACCCGTCGGCTGGACTGCCATCCGCGAGCACGAGAGAGAGTCTCACGGAAGGTTGTGTACGAGCTCGGGATGCCACGGCAGCGTCTCCTGACGCTCCCGTCCCGCGGGCTGGTAGGAGAGTAGGAGTGCGCGCCGATGACGCTCCGAAGTGTTGGGGGAGGAGCGGTGCAAGAGGAGCGCGGGGAAAAAGAGAGCGGAACCCGCCGGAGCCACGACCTCGACGCTCTTTGTCTCGTCGATCTGGGTGGGGTCGGCAAGAAACTGCGAGGGCTCCGAGCGGTCCCGCGGCGCGGGTCCGGTCCGGTGCGAACCCGGGAGGATACGCAGCGTACCATTGTCCGCCGCGGCGTCGTCCAGAAAGATCATCGCGTTCACGATTTCGTGGGCGTGCTCGGGGGTACGGATGTACCAGTAGGGGTAGTCCTGGTGCCAGGGGTATTCCGAACCTTCTCGCGGACGCTTCAGGTTGAGCTTTGAGGTGAAGGGGCAGACGCCCGCGACACCGAGGAAATCCTTCATCGGCTCTGTCAGGAGCGGATCGCTCCAGAGCACATCCAACCGAGGGTCGAGATGCGTAACCGGTTCGAGCAGGCGAACCTCCCCGGAGCCCTCACGCCATTCCCACTGGATGAGGCTCTGCCGCGCGAACTGGAATCGGTGATCTCCTGCGAGCCGGAACTCTCGGCTTCCCTCGCCGGCCCGGGCCCGTTCCACGACGGACGCAACCACCTCTTCGGGCGCGCTCCGGAGCCTGTCGACCTCATCGGGCTGGAATAGATCGCGCCGCAGCAGGTATCCATCGCGTGCGTAGGCAACGCGCTCCGCCTCGCGGAGCCTCATGCGCCCGCCCGATGCGCAGCGGCAAACAGCAAAGCCAGGTTTCCCGTCGCGCGCACCGTCAGGATCGTGGCAAAAAACAGCCTGGCTTCGCTCAGCTGAACGTGCACGGACAACCACTCTACCGCATCGACCAAGCCCTCGAAGAGGCCCGCCGTAGCGCGAGGGTCTCTATAGGGTGGGCCCGATTCTGCCGATGAAAGAGGCGCTGGGTGCCGCGCCGCGCCCGGCCCGAGGCACGTCATGGGGACCCGGCCGGCTGTCCTTTTGATCGACGATGGTGAGCTCGACGATGTCGCCGCCCTTCTCGCAGAGCTAGGCCCCGCTGTGTTCCGCAGCTTGCCCGAGGATCTGGTCCCCGGACGAGGTGTCCTCGACGGCAGGCTGCGGCTCATCGTGGCGTCGGGCCGGCGCGCGCTCGGGCTCCCGGAACTGCCCTGCGCGCCCACCGATCCCGAGCCCACTCGTGTGGCGGTCGTGAGCGGAGGCTCGCGCACGCTGCGAGGGGCGCTCCGACGCGTGGGCTTCCACTACTTGGTCCATCGGCCGGTCCACCCGGACGCGCTGCGGCTCCTGCTCACTCGGCTCTTGTACCGAGGCCCCGAGAAAAGGCGCGCAGAGCGCGTTGCGGTCGGAGCGCCGACCTCGTTTCGCGCCGGACTGCGCCGCCGCTCAGGCACCCTGGTCGAGCTCTCCGCCACGGGATGCAGGCTCGTTGCCGGCGTGACTCCGGCGCGGGGTGCGCAGGTCACCGTCTTCTTTCCAGATCCCGACGGTGGACGCGCGATCCCCGTCCGCGGGTGCGTGCTGCGGGTCGCGCTCTTGGACCGCACGCGCGAGATCGCGATCTCCTTTGGTGCTCAGACCGACGCCGCGCGAGCGCGGATCGAGCGATTGGTCGCGCTTCACAGGGGTGGCCCCGCGGCCTGGGCGGGGAGCTCCTTGCCCGGTCCGGGCACGCCCTCAGGCCGGCGAGATCAGCGTCGCAATCGTCGAGGCGTATACCGAAAGCGGATCATCGCACTCTTCGAGGGTGGCGCACGGGTACTGCTGGGCCGCGACCTCTCGGTGGGCGGCATGCGCGTCGAGTCAGACGGCGACCTCGAGGGCGGCCAGATCGTTTCGCTCGCCTTGCATGGCAGCTCGCTCGCGAATCCGGTGGTGGTGCGCGCGCGTGTCGTGCGTCGAGGGCTTTCGCGAGAGAGCGTGCTTCGATTCATCGAGCTCGACGACGCCACGCGCGACCTCTTGGCGAAGCTCGTCGCCGAACAGCCGGAAATCGAGTCTCTAGGTCCGGAAGGTGGAGCATCCGGGCGCACCGTCGTCACGACACTGTTCCGCGAGGAACGCGCCTAAGACGCGGCAAAGAGCTGAGTCCGCACCTTCCCTCATCTGCGCTAACGCGCACGTTGCCTTTGAAGCCGAGCCGTTGCCACGAAGGCAAGCGGCCCGAGGGCTACGGCGCCGAGCGCGGAAAGCACCGCAGAGGGCCCGTACTCTCCACTCCGGAGCGAGAGGCTGACCGAGAGCACAAAGAAGGCGAGCGGAAGGGTCGCGAGCAGCGTGAGGCCGCCCGGACCCAACGGCACCCGGAAGGCGCCGCGGAGGTCGGACTCCCTTCGCCGAAGCTTGAGTAGCGCGCCGAATTCGAGGAAGAGCGCAAGCCCGTAGAGAAATACATCCGCGACGACAAGGCTCTGGAATGAAATGAGTGCACCGGCCGAATAACACACGGCCGAAGCCAGCACAGCGTTGCGCGGGGTGCCGCGCGGGTCGAGCCGCGCGAGCACCCGGGGCAAGAAGCCGTCGGTCGCCATGGCGAGCGGGATGCGCGAGTACGCCAAGAGGAGGGAGTTGAAAAGAGCCAGCGCGCTGGCAAGGCCGGCGAGGGCAAGCCACAGGCTCAACGCCTGGCCGAGCCTGCCGCCCCCGACGGCGGCGCTCGCGAGCTGCGGCCATGCGCCCTCCCTCCAGAGGGTCCAATCCGTGGCGCCAAGTGCAGCCAGCAGGGGTACCAAGTAGCCGATCGCGACGAGCGGGAGCGCAAAGGCCAGCGCCCTCGGATAGCTGCGCGAGGCATCCACGACTTCGCCCTGCACCGTCGAAGCGTTGTCCCACCCGATGTAGTTCCAGAGAGCGACCGAGATCCCGACGCCCAGTCCCTCGAGTCGGCCTTCGCCGGGCTTTACGAAGGGAAGCCAGGGAACGTGCGATTGATGCCAGAGGGCGACCAGGCTCACCGCAGCAAAGGCGCCAAGTACCGCCGCGCCGGCCACGATCGACGTTCGCCCGACGCGGCCTGCTCCGCGCAGATTGACAGCGACCCCCGTCCAGATCACGAGGAGTGACACCCCGAAGCGTCCCGCGGGCGACAGATCAGGCGCAAGAAAGGCGAGGTACTGGTTGAAGAGCACGGGATAGATCGCCATGTCGACGAGCGAATACATCCACGTGCACCAGCCGCATTGGAAGGCCCAGAAGGGCCCGAACGCGCGTTCCACCCAGCGGTAATATCCGCCCTCCTCTGGCAGCATGCTCGCGAGCTCGCCGATGAGCAGCACCTCGGGCAACGACCAGACAAGAGGAACGATCGCAAGCGTGGCCAGCGCGAGCCCCGGGCCGAGTTCGGCGACGAGGCCTTCCAGCGTGAAGGCTCCGCCCGAGACGTTGAAGAACATCACGAAGACCAGCGGCAGCGTGGTGAGGGAACGGCGCAGTCGCACGTCGCAGCGCAGGTCAGTCGCTGGAGGGGAGCTCGGCAGCGGCTGCAACCGTCAGCCCGACTTCCTGCCCGAACGCGAGTTCGAGGGTGTGGCCGTCAGGATCGGAGAGAAAGGCCCAATATCCCACCGGGTAGCCCGAGTCGATCGGACCCAGTCGCAGGGTACCGTCTGAACGTGCCTCGCCGCAGAGCCTGTCCACCTCCTCGCGAGTCGGGCAGCCGACACCAAGGTGGGCAAGCGGCGCCAGCGGTCTCTCCACGCTGGGCACCTGGACGAGCACGATGACGAAGGGTCGGGTGCGGTCAGAAAGCCACACCACGCCGGAGCCGGTCGTCGCGTCCTTGCGCTGGTGCACCACTTCCATCCGCGCGTATTTGCGATAGAAAGCGATGCTCGCCTCGAGATCTCGAGCGGGCAACGCGACGTGTGTCAAGCCGATGTCAGCCACGCCGACTCACTCCTCGGCTGAGCTTCGGCGAGGTTACTCCGACTCGCCAGTCATCCCGCTTGCTTGCGCCCGACACCAGTCTGACCGAGACTCCGACTTGGACTTGCGCGGGGGGTGCGCCTCAATTGCATGGAGAGGAGAAGTTAATGACCAGTCGACCGGCTCGGATCCTGCTCTCAGCTCTGCTCGTCACGTCCCTCGGTGGTTGTGCGACCACCGGGCGGGTCGATGCGCTGGAGAAGCGCCTCGATGAGGTTTCGCGCAAGGCTGACGATGCCGCCAGCGCGGCCGCGAACGCGCAGAAGACCGCCAACAGCGCTGCGTCTCGCGCCGACGCGGCGGAGCAACAGGCAAAGGCCGCCGCGCAGCGCGCAGACGACGCCGCACGGACCGCGGAGGCCATCTTCAAGAAGCGGGTATCAAAGTAGTGACCTAGTGCGCGTCGGGCAGCGTCCCGACGCGCACCGGTGCTCCCCGTGCTTCCCCGATCACGCGCTCCACTGTAGGCAAGTCCACGCTGCCGAGGAGACCTAGCTCGCCCAGACGACGCAGTGCGTAGGCGGTCCGGTCCGGCACGCGCCCGTAGATGTCCGGGTGAGCTTCGACATAGATGCCGTTGTTCTGCCGTCCCAACTTCACCGGCTGGTACTCAAGAAGCAGCGGTGTCCCCGTCGGAATGCGCTCGTACAACCGCTCCATCTGGTCGTTGTAGAGGCGGATGCAGCCGTGAGTCGCGGTCCGGCCGATCGACCAATTGTTGTTTGTTCCATGGACTCCATACGACGTGTTGTCGATGGTCATCCAGCGAGTACCGAGGGGATTGTCCTCCCCCGCCGGAACCATCGCTGGCAGCTCCGGCTTCTCCGCTCGGATCGAGGTCGGCACGTACCAAGCCGGATCTTTGCGCTTCGGACCCACCTTGAACTTGCCGTACAGGCTAGGATCTTCCTCGTCGCCGATGGCGATCGCAAAGAGCTCCGGCGGCATGCCGCGTGTAAAATCGTAGAGCCGCATCTCCGGCACGTTGATCACGACTCCCTTCGGATCTCCGTCGGGGAGGATGTACTGCGTCGGAAGTTCGACAATCTCACCAGCGTCGGGAATCCAGACGTTGATCCCGGGATTGAGCCGGGCCACCGCATCGAAGCCGAGCCGGTGTCGGTAGGCGACGTCCAGGAGCGTATCGTCGGCCTCGATGAGGTCCTTCGAGGGCTGCCCGAGCACAGGGCGAAGCGGCTCGGGACCGGGGGGCGGTTTTGTCTTGTGCTCCCGCGCTGCGGCCGCCGCCGCGAGCGCGAGCAGAAGGGGTACGACAGTGCACAGGCATCGAAGGGGCGAACTCCGCATCGCCGCGGGATCTTAGCGGGCGCGCAAGCCGGACCCTGTATCGCGGCTTTCGTCGCTCTCGCGTGCGCTCCCCCGCCCCCAGCTCCGCCTCCGCCCCCAGCACCCCCCGAGGCCGAACCGGCAGCCAACCCGGAATCCCCCCCCTGCGAGTGGATCGAGCGCATCGAGGTGCGAAAGGCAACACGGACGCTACGTGCGGTGTGCCAGGGCGGGGGCGAGCGAAGCTGGCCCGTGTCACTCGGCAGGGAGCCCGTCGGGCCCAAGCGGCAGGCAGGGGACTCCCGGACACCGGAGGGCGAATACCACCTGCGAAGCCGCGGTTGGGATAGCCGCTTCCATCTTTTCCTGATCATCGACTACCCCTCTCGCGAAGACGCGGCCGCGGGGCTCCGCGCAGGCCTCATCTCTCCGAGCACCTACGCGGAGATCTTGCAAGCGCACGACCAGGCCGTCCTCCCGCCCCAGAACACGGCGCTTGGGGGCATCGTCGGCCTGCATGGTGAGGGCGCCCGTTGGAGCGGCGACTCGGAGTATCTCAACTGGACCAATGGCTGTATCGCCATGACGGACGAGCAGATCGACTTTTTGGCTGCGCACACCCCGTCGGGAACCCTCGTCACCATCTCCCCTTGACCCGCTTACCCTCCGCGCCTTATGTCCGGGCTCTGTTCCCCGCACTCTGCAGCACGGTCTTGAGGTGGCGCTCCGCAGTGCGCAGATGGTCGGTGCGACGCGCCACCCCCGCGAGCAAGTGTGCGAGCTGCGCCCCATCGATGCGCAGCGAAGGTCCTGTTCCAGAACACTCCCCGGGAACCCCGAACCGCGCGCGATGGAGTCGCTTGTAGAGCAGGCAGTAGCCGTTGCGGTCCCACCAGAGACAACTTCAGGCGATTCGCGCGCTTGTTCACCAAGCAGAACAGCGCACCGCTCTGCGGCTCCTCGCCGAGCACCTGCCGAGCGGAAAGCGCCAACCCATCAAACGATCGCCGCAGATCCTGCGGCGCCCGGCACACGAAGATGCGGACCGAGGCCGGGATCACGACCGCGCCTGCGCAAGGACGGAAAGGACGCGACGCAGCGTCTCGGGCTCGAAGCCGTCGGGGACGCGCACCGTGAGGCCCTCGAGCTGAAGCTCGATCGTGGCGTCGCGCTCACCGCCACCTCCCGCCTCGCGGAGCTCGACAAACTCGAGGGCCGCCGGCCGCCCGCTCCTTCGCGCCTCGACCTGCGTACGCTGCTGCCAGCGCCAGCCCACGAGCGTATTCGGGTTCACTCCCGCCCGTGCACCGTAGGCACGGGCCGACAAGCCGCTCGCTTCCCACGCCCGTACGTGACCCTGTCGCTCCGCGTGCATCGCCTTGGACTTTGCCATCGGCGAGAGTTCTACGCCCTGCCAGCACCCGTGTCAGCCACGCAGTTGGCCGAACGGACGAACTTCTCCGACGAGACGGAGGTACGTTTTCCGCGGCTCTTCCCCGCGGCGTGTTCCGATGCGGTGCGAACGATGGAGTTCATTGAGGGGGGGCACGAATCGGAACTCGAGGCGGCGGGGATCCAGGTGCACCGCGTCGTCACAGCCGGCATGCGTGCGGTGTGTCTTGCACGGCTTCGTGCATGCCGACCTACCTCCCGGCAATCTGCGGTTCACTCCGCCGGGCTGCATCGTCCCGCTGGATCTGGGACTCGTCGGCACACTCGATGACGCGGACCGTTTGACGACCGCCTGCTTGCTATTCGCGTTTGCGATGGGCGACGGCGCGACGGTAGCGCGGCTCTTCTACGACCACGCGCCAAGCCGGGCGACTCCCGACTATCCTGCATACGAGCAGGAGATCATCGAGTTCGTGGAAAGTGTGCGAAAGCGCGGCCTCGGGAACCTTCAAGTGACGCTCGAGATCGGGGGAATCTTCGACGTTTTGCGGCGTCACCGCATCCAGGCACGCAGCCACATGACGATGGTGAATCTCGCGCTCATGACGAGGGCCTCGGCCGGCGGCTGGCACCTTCTCGCTCACCGACGAGGCTCTGCCCTATCTCGCCGAGGCACTCGGGGTGGAGCTCCCGCAAAACGCGGCCTGAGAGGCGGAGGCCCGTCAGGCCCCCACCGCGATGCATTCGGGCCCGTCTGCACGCACATCGTTGATGCGAATCCTGCTCCTGCGCAGCGCACTGCCGCGATGAGTTGGCCAGCTGCGAGGTTGGTCTCGGCGGATCGAGAGGTGTAAAATCCGCATTCAGATCGAAACGTTGGACCCATTTTTCCGCGGGTGTGATTAGGCTCTATCGGCCACACACGTCCGGCCCCTTTGGGCGTGGCCACACGCCCTCCCTGAATGGGTACCGCGCTACCCACGGCCTGCACAGCGCGGCCCCGCGGACAGGGCGCAGGCGGGTCTTCGGAGGGCGCGGGGTCACAAGGGAAAGTGGGCTTTCCTGCGCATGGATCCCCGATCGCATGTTTCTTGCAAAACCAAAGGTGAATCCTTTGCAGTGAGGGCGCTCGAATGCGTCTTGTGTGGACCGGCCGCTCCTCGTTCCCTTGCGGTCTTGTGAGGACCGCTTCACCGACGCTTGCTGGTGCTGTCCTGTGCGTCCTCGCGCTGGGCTGCGGCTACGCGAACGTGCACAAAAATACGGACCTGACGCCGAACGTAATGACGGGAGTCGGGGCCACGATCATCATGCCTGGCCAATCCGCGCCCGCACTTCCCATGCCCGGGGTTACCAACAGCCAGAGTCGTACGGGCCCGGGCTCGAGCGCGGGCTCCGCCGGAAGCCAGGGTATGGGTGCGGGCAGCCCTGGCGGCCCCCAGGATCCGACCAATCCGCAGCAGTATCCCTATGCGCCGGGCGCAAGCGGAGGTTATCCCTCCGGCCCGGGCGGTGTGCCGGAGGGGCCGGCGCCGGGAGGAAATCCGCCGAGCTCGGGCAACTTGGTTTTCATCGGAGGCGCCCAGCAGGACGTTCATACGACGCAGGAGATCCACAACGAGCCCTTGTGGCTCAAGCCCCTGCTCTTCCCGTTTGCACTCGTGGCGTATCCCTTTACCAAGACCTACGAGGCGCTCTCCGGCAACGACCACCAGAACGGTCCGGCCGTCCCGAGCCCGAGCGCGCAGCCTGCCCGGCCTTTGACGCACGAGCAGATGCAGGCCCGACAAGAGGCTGATGCGCTCGGAGACTTGCAGCGCCAACTTGAGCAGCGGGGTCAGGCCCCACAGGCAGATCCCGGGAGCCCGTCGCAGCAGGCATCTACCAACCCGGGTGGGGGCGCTTCGGCTCCTTCGATCGCCCAAGAGCTCGCCGCGCTGCAGGCCCGCCGCGATGGCCGCCCTGCGCCGCAGTCGCAGCTCCCGGCCCAGAGCCCGATCGCTGCTAGTGCCCCTACGCAAGGGCAGGCCGCGGCTGTGACCGGTGTCGCGGATCTCGTCGAGGACCGCAACCACGACGGCCGGCCCGACCACTGGGTCTACCGGGAGGGTGGCCACATCGTGCGCGAGGTCTTCGACGATCGCGGCCACGGCGTCCCTGACCGCATCTTGTACTACGACGCGACCGGTACACAAGTGGTGCGAAGCGAGGAAGACACTAACGGAGACGGCCGGATCGACACTTGGACGGACTACAAGAACGGTCAAATCGTGAACCGTCGCGCAGACACGGATGGCGATGGCATGGTCGATACCTGGACCTTCTACCATGACGGACAAGTCGTTCGACTGGAGCAGGACACCGATGGTGACGGCCTGCCCGACCGCATCGAGTTCTATGAGGGAGGTCACCGCGTGCGCGAGGAGCGCGACCGCAATGGCAAGGCCGCCGTGATCACCTATTTCGACAAGAACGACCAACCGACTCAGCGCGACGAGGATACGGACGGCGACGGCGTACTCGATATGCGGTCGTACTACAACGCCGGCAAGCTGGTGCGCCGGGAAGTGATGAACGAGGCTGCGCTGTCGGCTGCGACTGGCTTGAAAGACCCGACCGCCGCGCCGGCCCCCGCGCGAGAGCCGGGGACCTAAGCCCGATGCCGACCACTCTCGTTCGGGCCGCGGCGTTCCTCTTGGGATTCTGGCTCGCCTTGTTCCTGCTCCAACCCCTGGCGGCGCGAGCCGACACGCGAGACCCCGATCTTCGTGTGCTTGAAGACGGGGTCTATTCGGCGATTAACGCCACCCGTGCCGAGCAGAACCGCGTGATTCTTGAGCGCTTGCCCACCCTCGACGCGGTGGCACGAGAGCACAGCGCCGACATGGCGGCTCGCCACTACCTGTCGCACGACACGCCGGAGGGACTCAACCCCGTGGACCGCATCCAGCGCGGAGGCGTCGACGGAATGACGCTCGCCGGCGAGAATGTCGGTCTTACCAACCGCCCCAACCCGAACCGCGAGATCGTCGAAGGCTGGATTGCCTCCCCCGTCCACCGCGCGAACCTGCTCCATCCCGCTTTCAACGCGACCGGCGTGGGCATCGCACGCGCCGCCGACGGTACGCTCTACTACACACAGGTATTCGTCACTTTTCCGAGACCGTAGGCGCAACCTTGGAGAGAGAGAGTGGGGTGCCACGCGGTTCGAAGCCGGCGCCAGCGATTAGAATTGCGCGCTGATGTGTCGGTCGTCCCAATACACGTCCACCGGCCGAGAAAGATCCATCTTCGCGGGCAGTACGATGTAGCCGAGCACTACCTCGTCGCGTGCCAGCTTGCCAAGATGCCCCTGTAGGATTCCGAGCTGGTGCGGATCCGTGGCATCGATCTGCACCGCGAGGGGGCCCTGCGTAACGGTAAACGTCGCTTGGAACGTCTCGGATCGCTTGCTGACGCCGCTGAAGAGCAACACCGGATTTGCGCCCGCTGCCCCGGCTGCACTCCAGCTATCGTGCATGCGGGCCTCGAAGGACGCCGCATGAGCGAAGGTGATCCGGAGCGCCTCGCGGCCGTCCGCGGTCTGCTTCACGAACTCGGCGGGCGCGCTCTGCTGCGATAGCTCGATGATCTTGAACAGGTCGCGCAGCTCGCCGTCGGTCAGTCCGAGGTCGGTCGGACCGACACTGCGAAGCGGCGGAGCGGATTTCACCGGACCGGTGCGCTGCTGCGCGATCGCCGGCGCGGGGCCCGCTCCTGCGGTCTCGCCCTGGGGCATGCCTCCGTTTTGCAGCTGACGTACCTGCTTCGCGGAATCGACGAGGTTGTACGGATTGTTGGGGTCGGCGTTCTGTTTGTAGATGCTCCACATGTAGGGCCGCGGAAGGTATTCGGGACGGATCGGGGGGAGGTCGCTCGGTTCGACGCGCTTTCCTCCCTTGCACGGGATCTCGGACGCCTCCTGCACGACGAAGAAGCTGCCATCGGGACACACGCCCGTGATGCCAGCCAGCGCGTTCGTGGTGGAGAGAGTCGAAAGCACTGTGACGCACGCCAGGGCTGCCACGCGCGAGCCCGAGGGCCATTGGGTTCGCAGGGGTCGCTCGTCCGGTCCGCTCCGCATTTCCCGCATCCGCCGTTCTGGACTGTGGACGCCATCTTATTCCCGATCGATGTGCAAGATCAACGCGCGCGCGACTCCCGCGGCCGCGTTCCATGCGCAGCTAGGCGCGAATCGCCCTGCCGGCACGGACGTTCCTGCCGCCTTTTGCGCATCGCAGAATTTTGCGTAGCCGCGCTCCGCAGATGCTGCGCGTGGGTGAGTAGCGCGCGGCGTTCGCTCCCGGAGAGCGGCCGTGCGAGGCCCGGGGCGAGATTGCCCAGTTTTAGGGGGCCAAGGCGCACACGTACGAGCCGCCGGATGGGGTGGCCAAGGGCGGCCAGCGCGCGTCGAATCTGGCGCTTGCGCCCCTCGCGCACGGTGAGATGGAGGGACGTCTCCCCGTGGTGTCGGTCGAAACGCACATGGGAGACGCGCGCCGGTGCAGTGCACCCGTCTTCGAGCTCGACGCCACGGGCAAGGCGCTTGAGCGCCTCTTCGCCCATCGCGCCCCTGGCGAAAACGACGTACTCACGCTCGTTTCCGAGAGAGGGATGGAGCAGCACCTGTGCCGTCGCGCCGTCGTTGGTGAGCAGCACAAGGCCTTCGGTGTCGTAGTCGAGGCGACCCACCGGGAAAACGCGCGGGACGCCGGGGGGAAGCAGCTCCATCACTGTGGGACGGCCCCGCGGATCGCGCCGGGTGGTGAGGACGCCGCTCGGCTTGTGCACGAGCCAATAGCAGGGCCTGTCGGCCCCGACGAGCACCCCGTCAAGACAGATCGTATCCATGGCGGGATCGGCGGAATCGCCGAGGCGTACGAGCGCACCGTTCACGGTCACCCGGCCGCTCGAGAGAAGGTCCTCGGAGCCCCGGCGCGACGCCACGCCTGCGGCCGCGAGAATCTTCTGCAGGCGAATCCGCATCTCCGCGGCTAGTGCGGCCTGCCGACCGGCTCCTCGGGCTCGTCTCCCCCCTCTTCGAGATCGGCATCGTCGGCTTCGCCAATCTCGTCGAGCGGGGAGGCGAGGCGCGCGCGGAAGTCAGGGGCGGACTCGTCCGCTGCCCCGAGATCTGCCGGGCCAGTCTCGTCAAAACTCGGCCCCCCGCCGCCACCCTCCTCCTCGGGGCCGAGCTCTTCCGGGGCACCGGCCGCCTCCGCCGGCGCTTCAGCGCCGGACGCGATCTCCTGCAGATCGCGCAGACTCGGCAGATCTTCGAGCGCCGAGAGGCCAAACACTTCGAGAAATCGGCGCGTCGTGGCGTAGAGCATCGGCCGGCCGGGAATCTCGCGGTGGCCTGCGATCCGCACGAGGTCACGCTCGAGCAAACTCCGAAGCACCGCCCCCGCGTCCACACCGCGCACATGCTCGATCTCCGCGCGGGTGATGGGCTGCTTGTACGCCACGACAGCAAGCGTCTCGAGAGCGGCGCGAGACGGGCGCACCGCGCGCCGCGGGCGAAGTGCGTGGATGTATTCGGAGAGGTCGGCGCAGGTGCGCAATTGCCATCCGCCGGCAACCTCGGAAATCTCGAACCCTCGACCTTGCCGGGCGTACTCCGCGTTGAGCTCGGTCACGAGCTCGCGAACGGTAGAGGCGTTTGCACCCGGTACGAGCTCCCCGAGGCGCTGGTCCGTCAAGGGTTCCGGCGCCGCCAAAAGGAGGCCTTCCACGATCCTGCGCTGTTCTTGGCGATCCTTCATTGTGCGCTCAGCCTCTCCTCCGCGCTCACATGAGATCCGAGATGCGCGTCGACCAACCCGCCACGCCATCGCCCGCGAGGCGTACGCGGATCGGGCCTTGCGGAGCCCCCCCGGAGCTCACGCCCTGGTAAATCCGGACCGCCGCAAGGCGCGTGAGCTCGAGCAGCGCGAGAAAGGTGGCAATCACGAGTGCCCGGTGGGCGGGGCCGCTGCCGGCGGGCAAGAGATCCATAAATTCGACCGATTCGGCGCTTGCGAGCTGGTCCATCACCGCGATCATGCGTTCCCGAACCGTCAGGGTCTCGACCACGACCTCATGGACCAGCCCCGCATCGTGAGCGCGCCGCAAGACTCCGCGGAACGCCTCGATCAACTCGAAGAGGCTGACCTTGACCTCGAGGGTGGCTGGATCGCGGTCCTCAGGTCCGGGCTCTACGCCTGGCGGCGCGAAGACGTCTCTTCCGAGGAGCGGCCGTCTGTCGAGCTCGCCTGCGGCTTGTTGAAAGCGCTGGTACTCGAGGAGGCGAGCCACCAGTTCGGCGCGCGGGTCAGGGCCTTCGGATTCCTCGACGCCGCTTTCGACGGGGACCAGCATTCGCGACTTGATCCACGCGAGCGTCGCGGCCATCACTAGATATTCGGCAGCGACGTCGAGGTGGAGCTCGCGCAGGAGTGCGAGGTACTCAAGATATTGCTCGGCGACGCGGGCGATCGAGATCTCGGTGACGTCGACTTCGTTTTCGCGGATGAGGTGGAGCAGGAGGTCGAGGGGTCCCTCGAAAAAAGCCAGCTTGACGGCATAGCCGATGCCGCTCGCCTGCTCGGAGGCCGATAGAAGGGGCTCGAAGGCGGGCGCCTGCGGGCCGCCGGGAGATCCGGGATCCACCCCGTTTGCCATCCTTTTCTCCGCGGAGGACGCTGCGTGCAGCTCGGGGGGCGGCCGCCTGCCAAGTATGGTCGAGCGCGCGCGGACGGGCAACCAGCCCCTGCGCGTGCGGGGGGGCGCGGACCCCGGAGGGCGCGACGGTCGCCCTACGGTCGCTCGCGCGGATCTTCGGGGGGGGAGTCGGATTGCCGGCGTCGCGAGCGCCGACCCCGCGTCGCGGCGCTGCGCCGTCGGGCGAGCTCCCGGGCTAGGGCGAGGGCGTCCTCGCGGGTTTTCACCGCGCCGTCCAGATACGCGCTGCGGATCCTGGCGAGGGCCTTACCGACCGCAGGTCCGGCCAGGCCGAGCGCCAGCAGGTCCTCGCCATTCACGGGGAGCCGGCGAGGCCGGTCTTCGACCGCGTGACGCAGGATCCGGCGCCGAACCGTCGGCGGTGCCCAAGCGAACAGCGCGAGCATCTCCTCGTCGGAGACTGGACCCAACACGGCATCAATCGCTCCGCGGCCGCGGGCGCGGGCGAGGGCGCGCAGCGTTGCATCACAACGCTTCGGGAAGCCTGCAATACGCTGGGCGAGCTCGCCGCGCACGGCGAAGCGGCGGAGTGTGCGTGTGCGCAGCCCCGGATCGAGGGGTGCGAGCCAGGTCGCGAGGCCCGCGACCCAGGGACGCGCGCGACGCGGCGACCACGAGGGGGCGGCGATTGCCCGACCGAGGCGGCGCAGCGGTGCCATCGCGCGACGCGGCAGCAAGAGGCCGGGCTCGAGCGCACCAAGCACATGCCACTCCGAGAGGAGCCCCAGCGCCACGGCGGGATCGAGACCGAGGCGCGCGTCTTCAAAGAGCTTGTCGATCTCGCGCTTCAGGCGTTCACCGGAGACTCGGCCGAAGGCGCCGTCGCGGAGCGCATCGCGCAGGGCGGAGCGCGAGCTGCGCGAAAGCGTGAAGCCCAAACGCGCCGCGAGCCGCGCGGCACGGAGGGCGCGGGTGGGATCGTCGTGGAAGCTCGCTGCGTGGAATACCCGGAGTGTGCGTGCCTCTAGGTCCCGCAGGCCGTCTTCCAAGTCCATGATGGGAGGACGCGCCCGTCGCGCCGCTGCGGAAAGAGGGAGCGCAAGTGCGTTCACTGTAAAGTCGCGGCGGCGCAGGTCGTCCTCGAGAGTCCCGGGCCCGACCGTGGGCAGCGCACCGGGATGGGCGTAGCGCTCGCTGCGGACGGTGGCGAGATCGACTCCGACCTCTTCCTCCGTCGCGCGGCCTGAAGACTCGAGACGCAGCGTTCCGAAGCGGTCGTGCGAGACAACGCCTACCCCCAAAAGCGAAGCCGCCCGCACGAGCTCCGCCGCGCCTTGGCCGTCCTGCGGCTCTACGATGAGATCGACGTCCCGCAGGACGCGACCGAGCATGAGATCACGGACCGGTCCGCCGACGAGGTACACGGCGACGTTCCGGCGGTCGGCAGCGTCGAGGAGAGGCGCCACAAGCGCGCGCGCGCCCGCGGGCAGCGCGGCCACCACCTCGTCCCGGGACTGGATCTTCACGACACCGGCAGCCGCGCCCCGCGCGGGTGATGGCGCTCCACCGTCTCGCGGAGGCGACGGCGACTCACATGGGTGTAGATCTGGGTAGTGGAAAGATCGGCATGGCCCAGCATCGCCTGGACGGAGCGCAAGTCGGCACCCCCCTCGAGCAGATCGGTCGCAAAGGCATGGCGCAGAACGTGGGGGGAAACCCGGCCGCTCGCGATTCCCGCCTGCCGGGCGAGACTGCGGAGCCGTGTGAAGAAATTCTGGCGCGTCATGGCGGAGCCGCGGTTCGAGAGGAAGACGGCGTCCACCCCGCCCTTCCCTCTCGTCCCGGCTTTGCGCGCCAGGGCGGGGCGCGCGGTCGCAAGGTAGGCATCGAGGGCAGCGAGCGCAGGCTCGCCGAGGGGTACCAGCCTTTCGCGGCGGCCCTTGCCAAGCACGCGCAGCAGCCCTCGGCGCCGGTCGAGGGCTGCGAGGGGGAGGGCACAGAGTTCGGACACGCGAAGCCCCGCTCCGTACAGGCATTCGAGCATCGCGCGATCTCGGAGCCCGAGTGCGGACTCACCCTTGGGCGCTGCCAAGAGGGCGGCTGTTTCATCCCGGCGAAGCGTTCGCGGGAGCGTCCTCGCTTGCCGGGGTGCGACGATCCCGACGAGCGCATCGCGCTGCAGCGTACCCAGCGCAGTCAGGTGTCGGAGAAAGCGTCGTACCGCCACCAGGGCGCGTGCACGGCTCCGCGTCGAGAGGCCCAAACGCTCCAGTTCCTGGAGCCATCCCGACACGTGCTCACGGCGGAGCGCGTCGGGACCTCTTACCCCGGTGCGCAGCTGCTGGTCGATGAATCGCTGGAGATCGCGCCCGTAGGCCTCGAGCGTGCGCGGCGAGAGGCCTCGCTCCACCGCGCAATGCTCGAGAAACACGCGCCTCGCGGCGGAAAACGCCGATGCTCCGCTAGCCACCCGGGGTCTCCCGCGCCGCAGCCTCGAGAAGCCGTTGCTGCAGGCGCTCGAGGCGCTCGGGGTCGGTGATCTTCTTTCGCTCCTCGTCCTTCAGGTAAAACGTGTCCGCCACTTGGTCCATCACAGTGGCGGCTTTCGAGATATAGATCTCGAGGCCTTCCGCGGCGATCGTGCTCGTCAGGTCGTACAATAGACCAAGACGGTCGTCTGCCGACACGTCCACAATCGTATAGAAGTCCGACTCATCGTTGGTGATCTCGACGGCCGGAGGTCGCGGCATGGGCGCCGCGGGCGCAGCCACCCGACGGCGGCGGCGCAGCACTTCTTCCACGCGCACGGTGTGGGTCAGAACGGCCGAAAGCATGGTCTCCACGGCCTTCCACGTGTCGCGCTGCTCCTCCGGTCCACCGGCCGGCGTGGTCACCCGATAGACCTCGAGCGCAAGCCCCGAGCGGGTCGTATAAACATGCGATCCCAGGATATTGAGCCCCTTCGCCGAGAGCACACCGGAGACCATGGAGTAGAGGCCGTGGACGTCTCGTGAGCAAAAGAGCAGCTCTGTTACGTCGCCCGCGAGCGTCCGCACGGCCGTCGAGAAGAGCTTCTCTTCGGAGTAGCTGAGCAGAAGCAGTGCGTGCCGCGCGATCTGCCGGGCGGAGTGAGCGATATAGTAACGCCGCGGCATCACCTCGAAGAACGCCTGGATCTTGGCGTCGCCCACACCAAGACCGCGCAGCTCCACCCGAGCGGCGTCCTGCCGGCGCTCGACGCGTGCCTCAATCTGCTCCAGCGCGACCTGCGGGTCATCCGAGCCGGTCTCGAGAAACTCCGACGTCCGCTCGAACAGTTCGCGCAAGAGCTGGCCTTTCCACTCCGTCCAAGCCCCGGGCGAGGAAGCACGGATATCCGCGAAGGTCAGCAAGAACAGATTGCGCAGGTTCTCGCGATCGCCACAGGTGCGGGCGAAGTCAACAATGAGACGGGGGTCGGAGAGATCGCGCCGCTGTGCGAGGTGGGACATCAGCAGGTGGTGGCGGACCAGGAACAGAACGCGCTCCGTGCGCTCGGGCGCAAGACCCAGCCGCTCCACGCACGTGCGCGCTCGCAGGGCGCCCCGATTGGAGTGGTCCCCCCCGAAGCCCTTGCCGATGTCGTGGAGAAGACAGCCGAGGTAGAGCACGGTGTGATCGGTCGTCGCCCGCATGAGGTCGGTGAGCTCAGGGAGGGAGGTCTCATACTTCCGGCGTTCAAGCCTCCGCAGCTCTTGGACCAGAAAGAGCGAGTGCACATCGACGGTGTAGGTGTGGTAGATCACATGCTGCCAACGACAGACGATGTGCTCCCATTCCGGCAGCAGCGAGCCGAGTAGCCCTACCTCGTTCATGGATCGGAGGGTCCGCATCACGCGCTTCTCCGATTCCAGGATTTGGAGAAACGTCGCTCCGACCACCGGCATGCGTCGGAACTGTTCGTCGACAAGGTCGAGGTTCTCCCGCACCAGCCGCCGCGCCGTCCGCGAGAGTTCGACGTCCTCGTTCTGCGCCACGGCGAAGGCTGTGAGCAATCGCAACGGACGCTCGCGGAGGTGCGCGGCATGGGGAATCTCGAGGCGACCAGCCGCCACCCTAAAACCCTCATCCACCTCCCGAGCCACGACCTTCGGCGCGCCGCGCCGTACGCGCGCCACGCACTGCTCGATCACGATCTCAGACGAGGATTGAATCGCCCGCGCGTACCTGTAGTAGTCTCGCATGAATCGTTCCACCGGAAGCTCTTCTCGATCGGGACCGCCCTGGCTCTCGGACGTTTCGCCTCCATCCGCCCTCTCCGTGTAACCGAAAGAGTTGGCGATCCGTTCCTGGAGATCGAAGCTCATCTGGTCGTTCTTGCGCTTCGAGATCAAATGAAGTTCGTTGCGTACGCGCCACAGGAACTGAAGTGCGCCACGAAACTCTTCCATCTCGCGTTCCGTGAGCAGCCCAAAGTGCAGCAAGTCGTCGAGGCCCCGGGTGCTCGGATGGGCAGCACGTGTGGCCCAGTAGGCGGTGTGGAAATCGCGAAGCCCCCCTGCGCCTTCCTTCACGTTCGGCTGGAGCAAGTAGATCGATTCGCCATACTTGGCATGACGGGTGCGGAGCGCCTGGAGGCGCTCCGCAAGAAATGCCTCCTTGTCTCCCAGGAGCTGCTCGAGGACGGCGTCTGAGAACTCATGGAACAGCTCCACGTCACCCACCAGGTAGCGGGCGTCGAGGATCGCCGTGCGCACGGTCACGTCTTCGCGCGCCAAGGCGACGGTCTCCTCGGTGGTGCGGGTCGCACAGCCGAGGGTAAGGCCGGCGTCCCACAGCCACATCTGGAGACGCTGCGTAATATTCTCCGTGTAGAGCGTAAGCTTCGCGGGGTGGAGAAACAGCAGATCGATGTCAGAGTGAATGGACATCTCGCGGCGCGCGTATCCGCCCACCGCAACGACCGCGAGCTTTTCGCCGAAAGCGGCTCCGGCTGCGTAGTAGTCCGCCTCCGCCACTCGGAACAGGCGGCGGAGGAGTCGATCCGTTGCGTCGGAATTCGCTTCGTTCACCGCTTGCCCACCCACGCCTCGACGATGAACCTGCTCCAGATACTGACGTACCGCTCCAAGGTACGCGCGCACCGCAGCGACGATCACCCCATCCGCAACCGCCGCCTCCCGCCCACCTGGCCGCTCCGCCTCATCCAGGAACTCGTCGACCGTCGGAGCGCCGTTCACTGCGCGCTCCGCGCGATCATCGGATGGCCCCTCTCGCGGTAAAGAGAGAGGCCTTCGGCCATGGATTCGGCGAGGCGGGCCACGTATGCGCGGCTGTGCAAGCGCTTCGCCTCGTCACGATGGGTGAGAAAGCCGGCCTCGACAAGAATGGAGGGCATGCTGGAGAGGAAGAGGACATAGAACGGCCCCTTCTTCACACCAAGGTCATTCACCGCGTCGTAGCGCTCACGCAGGCCCTGCACCAGTTGGTGGTGTACGAGCTCCGCGAGAACCCACGAAGGACCCGAGGCTTCCGATACCCGAAGCTGCGCCACGGTGCGCTGCAGGACATCCACCTCCTCCTGCGCGATGCCATTCTCGCGCGCAGCAACCTGGACACTGTGCTGCTCATCGCTCTCGTTCAGAGAGTAGGTCTCGATCCCGTGTAGGCTCGGCCGGGGGGCCGCATTGCAGTGGAGCGACACGAAGACGTCACCCCCGGCTCCCTCGGCAATGGCGGTGCGCTCCTCGAGATCCAGCGTGCGATCCTCGTCCCGGGTCATCACGACCCGAAACCCGCGCTCGCGCAGTCGCGTTCGCAGCTCACGCGCCAGACGCAGGGTGACGTCCTTCTCCTCGAGCCCGCCGACGCCGATGGCGCCCGGATCGCGCCCGCCGTGACCCGGGTCGAGCACCACGGTGCGGACTGGCCTCAGTTCAAACGGCAGCGGCTTCGCCGGCGAGAGGGCTTCCTGCGGCGGCGCGGGCTCGCGCTCGACCCGCTTGGTCTCGGAAGGCGCTGCCGATTCTCGTCTCGCTCCCTCCGGCCGGGCCGCAGTGGCCCCCGGACCGAACACATCGATCACTACGCGATCGGGTCCCTGGAGGCTCAAGAGCCGATGCCGCTCGTAGCGCTGGAGATCGATCACGACGCGCGTCGTGGAGGGAGTATTCTGGCCGAGGCGCACGCCTTCGAGGAGCCCGTCGCCCACGCGGATGGGCTCTGTATGCTCCCGCCCGATCCACACCCCGTCCAGGTCGAGGTAGAGTCTCTCGGGTCTGCCCGCCTTGGGGTCGGCCCCTAGGTGATTGACTCGCGGCACGGCGGGTCGCGAGAGCTCAATCCACACCCGGCTAAAGCCCGGATACGACCAGTGGCGGACCGCTCGCACCTCCCCGATTCCCCTCGGTTGCTCGCTCACGGGTCGCGGCGCGCCCGTCTCCGAGGCGTCGTGGGGCGGCCGGTGTCCCTCGCTGCCAGAGTCGCGTCCTTGCGCCGGGGCGCCGAGAAGCACTCCACCGAGGAGCACCGCCAAACCGAAAGCGCCGCCGCCAAGCAGCCCTCGCCCGCTCACGACGGCTCCTCCCCTCTTAGCCTGGCCACGATGCGTGCGAGCAGCGCGAGCGCTTCGAGCGGTGTTGTGCGTTCCAGTTCGAGCGCGCGCAGCTCAGCCAGCACCGCACGGAGGGACACCTGCTCAGCGCTTGGTGCGTCAGCCGATTCCCGGAACAGACCGAGCTGGGATCCTGCTTCGCCAAGCAGGCGTTTAATCTCTGGGCGGCGCGGCGCCTTTTGCGACGACGGCCGGTGGGAGAGCCGAGGCCGGCCCTCGTCGTCTAGCTCGCCGCCTTCGAGGTTGGCCAGCACCTCCCTCCCACGCGCGACAACCGCGTCGGGCAGGCCCGCGAGCTTCGCCACCTGGATGCCATAGGAGCGGCTCGCACCCCCGGGTACGAGCCGCCGCAGAAAGATCACGTCGTCCTCCCACTCGCGCGCTTCGAAATGAGCGTTGCGCACGCGGGGCTTGGTCGCGGCCAGGTCCGTAAGCTCGTGGAAGTGTGTTGCGAACAAGGTTCGGGCGCGCTGCCCCGGGGAGTCGTGGAGATGCTCTGCCACGGCCCAGGCGATGGAGAGCCCATCGAATGTGCTCGTGCCACGGCCGATCTCATCGAGAATGATGAGGCTGCGGGGCGATGCCTGGGCGAGAATCTGAGCGGTTTCTCGCATCTCGACCATGAACGTCGACTCGCCACGCGCGAGGCGGTCGGAGGCACCGATCCGCGTGAAGATGCGGTCGATAACCCCAATGTGCGCACTCTCGGCGGGTACGAAGCTCCCCATCTGTGCGAGCAGAACGATCAATGCCACCTGTCGCAGGTAGGTGCTTTTGCCGGACATGTTCGGACCCGTTATGAGCAGAATCTGCGTCGACTCGGGATCAAGCTCGGTGTCGTTCGGTACAAAGCCCGTGTTCTCGCGCGCCGCCACGCGTGCGCGGGGATCGATCGATGCCCCTGCCTCAAGTGCGGCGGCCAGAGT
Organism: Myxococcota bacterium; assembly: GCA_035315025.1. Taxonomy (GTDB): domain Bacteria; phylum Myxococcota_A; class UBA9160; order UBA9160; family UBA9160; genus UBA9160. The sequence goes on along the minus strand of DATFYN010000639.1, from coordinate 10,046 downwards.
CTCCACAACAGGGTGTCGGCCGGCACGGATCTGAAGACTCAAATCCTCTACCACTTCGGGTCGCACCCAGCCGTCGCGGCGTGCGACCTCAGCGAGAGCCTGAAGCGCGTCGATCTCGGCCACAGCCTCTGCCGCGGCACGAATTGCCGACGCGTGTTCGAGCAGCCCCTGTCGAAGCGACTCAAAGATCTCCCGCTCGAGACCCGCCGCACGCTCGTGGGCACCGATCACGCTGCGTTCCATCTCGCGCAGTTCGGACGTCGTGAATCGCTCGGCCGAGGCCAGTGTCTGCTTGCGTTCGTATTCCGCGGGGACGCGGCCGAGGTTCGATTTGGTGATCTCGATGCCGTAGCCGTGAACGGGGTGATAGCGGACCCGAAGACCGGGGACTCCCGTGCGTGCTCGCTCCTTCTCCTCGAGGCCCGCGATCCACTCTCGACCCTTGCGCGCGCTGTCGCGGAGTGAATCGAGCTCGGGGTAGAAACCCGGCCGGATAAAGCCGGTCTCACCCGCCCCGCGCGATCCGCGGAGCATGGCCGGCGGATCATCGACGATCCCCTCCGCGACGATCCGCACGGCCTCCGGCACCGGTGTGGGCACAGGCAAAGCCGCCGGTCGAAGCTCGGCGTCGCGCAGCAGCGTCGGAGCGCCGTCTTCCCCCGCCAAAGGCGCAGAGGGCTCGAGCGCGCGCACAATGCCGGGCAAGATTTCGAGCGACGTGCGAAGCGCGACGAGGTCGCGGGGGGTTGCGGAGGGGCGCGCCACCTTGGCCAGCAAGCGCTCGAGATCGCGTACGCCGCGCAGACTATCCCGCAGCCGGCCGCGCGCCCGATCCCGCTCGGCGAGCCACGCCACGGCATCCTGGCGGGCGGCGATCGCGCGGGTCGAGAGCAGGGGATACGCGAGCCACCGTGCAAGGCGACGGGCACCCGGCGGGGTGCGCGTCTGGTCGATCCGCTCGAAGAGTGTTCCGCGCCGGGAACCGTCCTCTGCGCTTGCAAAGAGCTCAAGGTGGGCACGCGTCGGCGCGTCGAGAATCATCGTGTCCGAGAGCTGGTACGGGCGCAGCCGTGCGGTGTGAACGAGTGCGAACGGCTGATGGGCCTTGAGATACGCGAGAAGAGCGGCGGCCGCCCGACTCGCTGCGCCCTCGGTATTCGCAACGGCCGCGGCCGAAGCCTCGTCGGCGGGGCGCGCGAAGGCAGCGTCGTCTACCGCAGACAGTGCGACGGAAGGCAAGAGCACCCGCAGCGCGGGGCCGAGCGTGTCTTGCTTCGACCGGGGAATCAGAATTTCGCGCGGGGCGATCCGGACGATCTCTTCACTGAGCGAGGCCGGCAGCCGCTGCGCGTCCTTCTCTCCTCGGTCTACGCCGACTTGTGTCGCTCGAAAATCTCCTGTCGATGCATCGAGCGCGGCAAGGCCGAACTCTCGCTCCAAAGGCCCGGGCGGCGCGAGCGCCACGAGCGAGACCTCCACCGCAGCGTCCACACCCGAGGGGTCGCCCACGAGTCCAGGCGTTACGACTTCGATCACTTCGCGCCTCACCAGGCCCCGGGCCGATCGCACGGGGGCCCCGGCAAAGCGCGGGTTCGGGTCTTCGACCTGCTCGCAGATCGCGACGCGGTGACCCGCCTCTGCCAAGCGCTTCACATAGCTGTCGGCCGCGTGCGCGGGCACCCCGCACATCGGTACGGCGTCGGGTTTGCCCTTGTCGCGCGTGGTGAGGGCGATATCGAGGAGCGGCGCCGCCAGTTCCGCGTCGCGCAGGAACATCTCGTAGAAGTCACCCATCCGGTAGAAGACGATCGCGTCCGGGTGGCGCGCCTTGATGGCGAGATACTGTCGCATCATCGGCGTCGAGAGCGCAGACGACGTCATTCGCTCGTCTCCCGGGGGCGAAAACCCTGCTGCTCCAGCCGTTGGAGCAGCTCGGCGTAAGCGCCTAGGGCGTCTCTTTCGCGCCGCGCCGTGAGCAGGATGTGACCCAGTTCGTAGTGGGCCTCCCAGTGGTTGGGCTCCCGCTCCAGTACCCGCCGCAGCTCGAGCAGCGCCAGCTCCGTTTCCCCTCGCGACGCGAGTGCCCGCGCCAGGGCCAGGCGGGCACCCGCGTCGTCGGGGACCCGCAGGAGGATGCCTTGCAAGAACGTCTCATGCTCGCGCGGACGGCCGAGCAGGGCGAAGGTCGCCGCGAGGCGGGCATAGACCTCCGGGCCGCTGCGGGGATCGAGCGTGGGCACGCGGCGCCATGCCGCAAGCGCGTGTTTGGGGCGCCCGAGCTCCGCTTCCAGGACTCCGAGCAGCACCCAAGCCCGCACATTCCTCGAATCCCGGCGCAGCGCACGCCGGACCGCTCGTCGCGCGTGTGCGGTGCGGCCCTCCGCGTGTGCGGCGTCCGCCATCTCCACCAGTCGCGACGCCTCTGCGGGCGCAGCCCCCCGCCCTTCAAGGCGCCCGAGGCGCCGCTCGAGCGCAAGGGCCGCAGCGTGGTCGCGCACGTCGGCATAGAGACCAACGAGAGCCCGAAGCGCGGGTTCGTTGCGCGAATCGTGCGCGAGGACCTCCTCGAACGAGGCGATGGCGCGGCGCAGAAAACCGCCGCGACGGAAGTCCTCGGCCAGGTCGGAAAGTGCCGCGAGCCGCTCGGAGGCCGACACGTCGTTGCGCAGCAAGAGGTGCTGGTGGATCTGGATTGCACGTCCGACTTCGCCGCGCGCGCGGTAGAGCTTGCCGAGGGCGAGGAAGACGAAGGCCTCCGAGCGGGGCTCCCGTGCCAGCTCTGCGAGGGCCCCCTCGGCGCGATCAAGATTGCGATCGAGCACGGAAAGAAGCGCTTCCCGCAGCGCGGAGTCGGTGTTCCGCGGCGCGCGCGCGTCCCCCCCGAACGCCCGCGGGAACCAGCGCACGGCAGCTACGATCCCCTCCCTGGTGCATGTTCAAGACGAGCGACGGGGTGCGCCTGCCGGCTGGGCTCGGCGGAGACGTCCGGCGCCCCGGGCGTACGGAGCGGCAGCGTGCGGAGCTCGTGGATCTCGGCCTCGAGCTGCCCGAGTGCTTTGCGGTAGCGACGCGCTGTGAGGCTCAGACGCACGAGCTGGAACAGACATACGAGGGTCGCTGCGGCGGCGCCGAGCAGAAAGGTCGCACACAGGATCTTCCAGATCGGAATGGGCGGTAAAACGCCCACCAGAAAATCCACCGGGACCAGGGTCTCGTTCGAAGCCCGAAATCGCCAGCCGAACACAAGCGCCCCGACGAACAGTGCGCTGCCGCCAAGCCAGCGTGAAAGCCTCATCCCGGGCAGGCGCGGGAGGCGCGGCTAGGCCGCGCTGTCTTCCGCGGCACGCGGGGCCGAGCCGCCTTCGGGATTGTCCACCATCTCCTTCAATTCTTTACCCACCTTGAAGAACGGTGTGCGCTTGGCCGGGATCTGCACCTCTTCGCCCGTCTTCGGGTTGCGGCCTTCCCGCGCCTCCCGCAGCTTGACCTGAAAGCTCCCGAAGCCTCGGATCTCGATCCGCTCGCCCTCCTTTAGTGCCTCGGTCATGGAGTCGAAGATCGTATTCACGACGACCTCCGTGTCCTTCTTCGAGATGTGCGGGGTTTGCTCCGCAACCTTCTCGATCAGACCGCTCTTCGTCATGGCCCCCCCACACCGGCGCAGGGCGCCGGGTACCCGTGACGCGGGACAGGCGACATCCCTCGCCCCGCCGGCTCACTCCGAGTTTTTCTTTTCCAGTTTGTCCCGCAGCAGATCACCCAGCGTACTCTTCTGGCTCGACGATTGTTGCGCTGCAAGCTCCTTCAGAGCTTGTCGCTGTTCTTTGTCATTCACGGCTTTGATCGATAGCGAGATCTTCTGCTCCACAGGATCGACACGCGTGACGAGCGCCTTGACCACGTCCCCCGGGTTCACGAGATCCGCTGGCTTTTCCACACGCTCGGCCGATAGCTCGGAGTTGTAGATGAGCCCTTCGATGCCCTCTTCGAGCTTCACGAACGCACCGAAGTCAGTCACGCTCGTCACCGCGCCGCTGATCTCGCTGCCGACCGGGTAGCGGCGCATGATGTCATCCCACGGGTTCGGCTGGAGCTGCTTGACGCCGAGGGAGAACTTTTCGTTCTCCTTGTCGATCTTCAGCACAACGGCTTCGACTTCGTCCCCTTTCTTGAATTTCTCGCTGGGATGTTTGATCTGCTCGGTCCACGAAATGTCAGAGACATGCACGAGCCCGTCGATCCCCTCCTCCAAACCGATAAAGATCCCGAAGTTGGTGATGTTGCGAACCTGGCCGCGGACGCGCGTTCCGACCGGATAGCGCTCCTCGATCACGCTCCACGGATTGGGTTCGATCTGTTTCATGCCGAGGGAGATCTTTCGGTTCGCCTCGTCCACGTCCAGCACAACTGATTCCACCGTGTCACCGATCGAAACCACTTTGGAGGGATGCTTGACGCGCTTGGTCCACGACATCTCGGAGACGTGAATCAAGCCCTCCACACCCGGTTCGAGCTCGACAAAGGCACCATAGTCCGTGAGGGAAACGACCTTGCCCTGGAGACGCTTGCCAATCGGATAGCGGTGGCCCGCGTCGATCCACGGATCCGGTTGAAGCTGCTTCAGGCCGAGGGAGACCCGTTCGGTTTCCGGATCGAACTTCAGCACCTTGACCTTGATCTCGTCTCCGACCTGGAACATCTCGCTCGGGTGGTTCACCCTCCCCCACGACATGTCGGTTACGTGCAAGAGCCCGTCGATGCCACCCAGGTCGATGAAGGCACCGTAGTCGGTGATGTTCTTGATCACTCCGTCTACGATCTGGCCGACCTGCAGGGTCTGCAGGGTCGTCTCGCGCAGCTTCTTGCGCTCTTTCTCAAGCAACGCGCGCCTCGAGAGAACGATGTTCCCACGGCGCTTGTTGAACTTGATGATCTTGAACTGGAGCTTCTGCTGGAGGAGCGACTCGAGGTTGCGAACCGGCCGCAGATCGACCTGCGAGCCCGGCAAGAACGCCTTGACGCCGATGTCGACCGACAGGCCTCCTTTCACCCGCGAAACGATCGTGCCCTCCACGGGCTCGTCTGCCTCGTAGGCCCGACTGATCTCATCCCAGATTTTCAGGCGATCGGCCTTCTCTTTCGAAAGAACGATACGGCCTTCCTCGTCCTCGGCCTCCTCGACCAGGACGTCAACCACATCTCCCACACGCACGAGGATCGTGCCGTCATCGTCCATGAACTCCCAGGTGGGGATGAGCCCTTCCGATTTAAAGCCGATATCCACCTGGACATGATCGGCATCCAGGGAGAGGACTGTGCCACGCACGACCTCCCCCTCTTTCATTTGCTTAATGCTGTTCTCGAAAAGCTCGGCGAACGTTTGCGCGCCGGCTGTCTTGGGTCGTTCAGTCATGAGTGATCTTTCGTTCTCCTTCCGAGGCCGCCGACTTGGCGGCCGCGATTTCCGGGTTTTCGCCCCCGGATGGGCGAGATCTCAAGTCCTCGGGTGCGATCCGCGCAAGCGCTTGACGCGCAACCCCGAGGAAGCGTTCGAGCGAATCGACATCGTTCGCATCAAGGCTGCGAGCGAGTTCGGCAAGGCGCCGCGCGGTCTCTTGCAGCGGACCGGCAATGGCCTTGCGGTTCGCCGCCAGAATTTCACTCCACAGCTCGGCGTCGCTACGCGCAATGCGCGTGAAATCTCGGAAGCCAGGACCGGAAACTTCGCGGGTGCCCGCAGGCGCCCCCTCGAGGGCCCGCGCGAAGGCGAATGCTAGAGCGTGGGGAAGGTGACTCGTCCATGCCACCTGCGCGTCGTGCTCAGCCGGACTGCGCAGCACCACCCGCGCACCGATCGCGCGCCAGAAGCTCGCCACCCGCTCCACCGCCTCGGGCTCGGCGTCGTGGGACGGCGTCACGACGCAGGCGGCGCCCTCGAACAGGTCGGCCCGAGCATGCTCGATGCCGCGCTGGTGGCTTCCCGCCATCGGGTGCGCGCCGATGAAGCGGACGCCGGGCGGCAGCAAGCCAGGGAGCACGTCGGCGAGCGGCGCCTTCACACTTCCCACGTCGGTGACAAGCGCGCCGGTTTTGAAGCCAGCCGCCGCCGCGCCCAGGGCGCCGGGCATCGCCGAGACCGGCGTCGCGAGCACGACGAGCTCGGCATCTCGCACGGCGTCCGCGCCGAAATGGATTTCGTCCACCGCGCCGCGCCGCAGCGCCGCCGCGAGGCTCTCGCGCGAGCGTCCAGAGCCCACCACGTGCCCAGCAACGCCGCGCGCGCGGGCGGCGAGCCCCACCGAGCCGCCGAGCAGGCCGAGGCCGATCACCGTGAGGCGCGCGAAGCGCGGGGCAGACGGCGTCACGCAGCCTCCTGGCGGAGTCGCCGCAGCGCCTTCACGAGGCGCTCGTTTTCCTCGGGGAGTCCGATGGTAATGCGTACGTGCTCGCCCAAGCCAAAGCCCCCGAGCGGCCGCACGATCACCCCTTCGCGCAGCAGGCGCTCATACGTGGCCCGTCCACCGGCGCGCGCCAGCACGAAGTTCGCGTCCGTCGGCCATACCTCGATGCCGAGTGCGCGGAGCTCGCGCGTCAGATACTCGATGCCCTGGGCGTTGACGCGTCGGGTCGCGGCGACGTGGTCGACATCGTCGAGGGCGGCTTCGGCAGCCGCCTGGGCCACGATGTTGATGTTGAAAGGATGCCTGGCGCGCTCGAGGTAACCCACCAGTTCGGCGTCGCCGGCTCCGTAGCCCACGCGCAGTCCCGCGAGGCCGTAAATCTTGGAGAACGTACGGAGCGCGACTGTGCCAGGGCGTCTCGCGATCCACTCAATCGTGCGGGGAAAGTCGGGCCGCCGCGCAAACTCGCAGTAGGCCTCGTCAATCGCCAGGACGACGTGTGAGGGGAGCGCCTTCACGAAGGCGTCGAGCTCGCTCGCACCGACGCTTGTGCCGGTGGGATTGTTCGGGTTGCATACGAAGAGGAGCCGCGTCCGCGGGGTGACCGCCGCCCGGATCTTCGTCAAGTCGTGAACCAGGCCGGCGTCCAGCGCAACCCGCACACTCTTCCCGCCCGCACCTTGGGTCACGATCGGATACATGGCGAACGAAGGCCAGGCATACACGACCTCGTCGCCGGGACGCACAAACGCCTTCACCAGCAGCTCGAGGATTTCGTCTGCGCCGGCGCCCAATACGATCTGGTTTGGCTCGACACCAAGATGTGATGCGAGTCGCCGGCGCAACCGGAAGCTCCCACCATCGGGGTAGCGGTGCATCCCCGAGAGCGCCGCGCGAGCCGCCTCAAGTGCGCGCGGGGAGGGACCGAGCGGGTTCTCATTGGAGGCGAGCTTGATGGCGCCTTCAATTCCAAGTTCGCGCTCCAGCTCTTCGACCGGCTTGCCCGGCTCATAGGGCACAAGTGCCGCGATCTCGGGCTTCACGATCTGCTCGAGCACCACGATTAGCTGGCTCCCGCCGTGGTTCCCGCGCGTCGCGGTCGCGAGCTCGCGCGGGGGAACGAACCCAGGATCTTGTGGGAGTGAGCCCGGCGCGCGGCATCGGCGAGTGCACGCCCCACGCGCTCTTCGCTCGGATGACCTTCGACGTCGAGATAGAAGAGATACTCCCAGGGCTTGCCCTTGATGGGTCGCGCCTGGATGGCGGTGAGATTGACACCTTCCCGGGCGAAGGGCTCGAGCAGCTTGTAGAGGGCGCCCGACTCGTCCTTGCGCACGGTGAAGACCGCGCACGTCAGATCACTGCCGGAGGGCGCCGGAGGCGTGCGACCGATCAGCAGAAATCGCGTGGTGTTGTCACGCCGATCTTCGATGCTCGATTCGATCGTCCGCAGCCCGTAGGTCTCGGCCGCAATCGCACTCGCGATTGCCGCCACAGCACCGTCCTCGGCGGCCAGACGTGCCGCGGCAGCAGTGCTCGCACTCTCGCTGCGCTCGGCGTGGGGCAGATGGGCATCGAGCCACCCGCGACATTGCGCAAGACCCTGGGGATGCGAAACCACGCGCTTCACATCATCGATCCGCCCGCTCCGCGAGAGCAGGTGGTAGGAGATGCGGAGCACCACCTCGCCGCAGAGCGTGAGCTCGGTATCGACGAACGCGTCGAGCGTCTGGGTAACGACGCCTTCAGTCGAGTTCTCGACTGGCACCACGCCAAGGTCGGCCTGCCCCCGCTCGACGGTGGCAAAAACCGCGGAAATGGACGGCACGGCCCAAAGCGTGGCGGAGGCGCCAAACTCCTCCCGCGCGGCGAGATGAGAGTTCGTGCCCTCGGGTCCGAGATAGGCGATGCGCAGTGGCTCTTCGAGGGTCCGGCACGCGGAGATGATCTCGCGAAAAATCGGCGCAAGGGCTGCGGACGGGAACGGCCCGGAATTCTCGGCGACCACACGCGCCAGAATCTCCTGCTCGCGCGGCGCCGAGTACACCGGCGCGCCCGTGGTCCGCTTCAACCCTCCCACGGCCTGCACGGTGCGCGCACGCTCGTTGAGCTGCGCGAGGATGCACCGGTCGATGGCATCGATTTGCGCGCGCAGCTGCTCAAGCTCCGCGTCTGCGGTTTGGCTGAGGGAAAGCGGGCGGGTCTTGTGCGTTTCGTTCATTCGCGGTCGCAGTCTTGGCGGAGCGCGCGTTCGTCTGGACTGCGCGGCCCGCCGGATCGGAGGGCGGCGGCCCGCGCATTCGCGGAAAGGTCGCTAACCCCTCGAAAAACGGGCGCAATATATCGGAGGGTGTGGCTCGCTGCCAAGCCCTCATTTTGGCGATTTTGTCGGGCGGACAGGGAGTTATGCGCCTTGAGGGGCCAGAAGATCGTCAAGCAGGGGCTCGGGCCAGTCGATACGAAAAACCCCGGGAGTCCGCTCAACGCATGCCGGAGCCCTTCGCAGCCTCAAGAAGGCAGCCCCTCAACAGTCTTGCGACGAAGATCATCTTCTTCGTCTTCCTGTCGACCTTTCTGACCGCCCTTGTGGTCAGTTGGATCTCGATTGAATCCACCCACCGCTTCTTGCGCGAGGCGATCGATCAGCGCTACCCGGCGCTCCTCCAGCGCAGCGCATCTCGAGTGGAGGCGTGGCTTTCAGCCGCCCAAGCCGATGTGGAGGCACGCGCCGGGGCACCCGCGCTGCGGGCGATCGTCGGCTCCTTGCGAAGCGGAGCTGACGGCCCCGAGGCCCGCAAAGCCCTCGATCTCGCCGCCTCCGGACGCCAGCTCGCGGCCCTCGGTGGCCTCGTCCTCGTGCATCCCTCCGGGGCGATCGCAGCCGCATGGGGCGATTCCCCCACTCTTCCACCGGACCTTGCGCACGACCTCGGTGCACTCGTGGGGCCTGATGTGCAATGCGTGCGCAGGCAAAGTGGCGCGCCGCTCGTCCTCGCCAGCGCGCCGGTGCGTTCGGCAGACGGTGGCGTGGTTGCGGTCTTGGTCGCCCTCTTGCGGACGGACGACCTCGGGCTCGTGCTCGCCGGGGACGGAGAGGAGGCGCTTACGCGTATCACCCTCGTCGGGGCCGATGGGCGAGGAATCACGAGCACCCAGCTCGCCGAAGGCGCGAGCTGCAGCGCAGCCGAAGCTCCGAGCTCCAGCCGGGAGGCGGCCTGCGACGAGAACCGCGGGGAGTGGAGCGAGATAAGGCTGCCGCCGCCTCCGCCCGCGGGCCGGGCCGTGAGCGATTATCAGAAGCCCAGCGGGGAGCGCGTGATCGGGGCCGCGCAGCGCCTTGCCCGGCTTGGCTGGACGGTCCTGGCGGAGGAGCCGTTTGATCAGGCGTTTGAACCAGTGATTTCGGTCGTGACCCGGATCTTCGTCACCGACCTCGTGATCGTTTTGCTCTTTAGCTTCTTGGCGTACAAGATCACAGCCGCGATCGTTCAGCCGATCGAGGCCCTCTCCGACGGCGCGCGGCGCATCTCCCGGGGCGAGCTCGACCTCGAGATCCCGGATACCCGTGGTAACGACGAGATCGGCCTGCTGACGCGCACCTTCAACGACATGACGCGCAAGCTGCGCAAGAACCAATCGGAAATC
>DATFYN010000638.1:0-3800 GCA_035315025.1 Myxococcota bacterium | reverse complement strand
CCCACATCTTTAAGCCGTTTTACACCACGAAGGACGCAGGGCACGGGAGCGGGCTTGGTCTTGTCGTTGCCCGCGAGATCGTGGCCGACCACGAAGGCGAGATCGACGTCGCGAGTGAGCCCGGGGAAGGTACCGAGTTCCAAATCTGGTTCCCGCCCCTCCCTGCGAGCCGCTAGGCCCGCGGTGCAGCCGGCAAGTAGGCGGCACGCAGGAGTCCGGCTTCGGTCAGGAGGCCGACGAGCCGCGGACCACGGGGCGACGCGATCGCCACCGGCAGGCAACCGATTCGGAGCGCCAGCATCTGGCGTGCCGCGGCCTCTAGCGAGTCTCCCGGAGCGATCGTGAGGGGTTCTTCGCGCACCAGATGATCGATCGTGATTCTGCCCAGAATGTCGGCGTCGCCCGCTGCGAGCTCCTCGCGCAGCGTTGCCAAAGTGGCATCCATGAGCGCGCGGTACGACACGAGGCCGACCACGATTCCGTTTTCCACGACCACGAGATGGCGCAGGCGCGCAAAGCGCATGAGCCCCTCCGCGTCGCTCAGGGTCGCGCCTGGAGGCGCGGTCATGATGTCCCGCAGCATTACCTGGTCCACTCGCCGAGAGCGCTGCGTCTCCTCCGCCGACTCCATCGTGCACTCCCACGGCTCTTCGCCAGTATCGCTGTCTGCAGGGAGCGTGCCGTTCATCAAGCGACCGGCAGGAGGGCCTTCGCCGAAAGGACTGAGACCCCGAGGATGCTTCCTGGGTGGGGCGGGCTTTCCCGCGACGTCGCTGCCCCATACCGCGCCAAATTGACGCATCAACCTGGGCGAGGCTGTGGTTCGCCATTCTCCATCGAGCGTTTTCGTTCCTCGCGAACTCGATGCGGTCTCCGCCCGAATCGGCGCGTGTCACCTGGACCGGGCGGGTGTCGAGCATGGCCTGAGGATCGCCCCGGCGGGGCGAGGCAACAGGTCGGTGACAGAGGCAATGAGGCAAAGATGAACAAGGCGATCAGACCGCCTTCTTTCGCTATTTCAACAACAACGAGTTCTGGTGAATGACGAGGAAAATTCGCCAGAGTGCCCGTTCTCGGAACGCAATGGCCGCCACCATCATGACCATGACCATGGCTGAGACGACTTGGCAAAGAAGACGCCGCGATAGCGCTCGACCATGACGTCAACGCGGGTCTCTATGAGGCGGCGGAGTTTCAAGCTGTCAAAGGGTTTTCGGCGCGCGCGACGCCTAGGCGTGCCCCATCGCTCGGGCGAGCATCCCGAACGTGGAGTGCGTTCGAGCGTCCTGCCGCTAGGAGTGAGGTTCGTAGGAGATGCGCGAGCGCCGGAGGACTGCTTGGAGTTCCCCGCGCATCCGCTCGCTTCCGCGCTGTATAGCTGCGAAGAGACCGGCGCCGACGGCCCCACTAGGATGCTGCCGGGAGCCGGTCCGTTCACCAGCCCAGCGTGACGGCGGGTCTCAGAGCTGCTCGTTCATAGGAGGGATCGACATGGCACGAGGAAGGGCGTTCGTTCTCGGGGCAGTGATGGGAGCGGCAGCGCTGGCCGCGGACGTCGACGTCGCGCGGGCCGACGATTTGCATGCGAGCGAAGGACAGCGGCTCTATCTGCAGTACTGCGCGGCGTGCCACGGGCGCGACGCCAACGGCAAGGGGCCCGTCGCACCGGTCCTAAGTCCGCGCCCGACCGATCTCGCGAAGCTCGCGCAGCGTTACGGCACGCCACTCCCGAAGCCGGCTATTTCGGAATTCATCGACGGCCGCCGCGAGATTCGGGCGCATGGCTCGAGCGACATGCCGGTCTGGGGCAGGGTCCTAACGGAACCCTTCCCGCCCAGCGTCAGCGAAGGGGCGCGCGTTCGAGGTGACCTGATGCTGATTCTCGACTACCTCGAAACGGTCCAGCAGCCGAAGAAGACGAAGTAGACGCCACGACGCGCGGCCGGGGTGGGCAAGCAGAGGAGACACGTGCAACGCTGGAATGTGGGGCATCCTGTTTCGGTCGAAATCGATCTCGATGCTCGCCAGAGCCTCGAGGATCAGCTCGGAATTGAGTTTCTTGCCCCTACCAACGTGTCCCGCCCTCAACGCTTGCCTATCGGCCGCGTAGCCGAGGCGCGCGCACCGGTCCCCTCGCCCTTACTGAAGGACCGTCTTGGCCTACCCGGGCTTGCGCTCACTGACACGTGCTTCAGCATGTGGCGTGAAAAAGACCAATCCTCCGCCCTTTTGCCGTGTTGAACGTGGCGACAGCATGGGGTGTCGCATCGGTAAGAACCTCGCAGCCCTTGCGCGCGAAGAATGTCGCCGCTTCGGGCGAAAGACGCACATTGTCGTTCTGGCCAGTTCCGAGGAGCAACAGTTCGCTGCCCTTCTCGTAGACAAATTTGGCCTCTTCTAGAGACATGATGTGCGAGGTGCCGAACTGTTTTTTGGACAGCTTTTTCTTGCGCTTCTCGATCTTTCCGGACAATCGGATGAGAACGTCATGGTGATAGGTTTCACCGTCGATAGTGATGCTGCCGAATTTGGTGCTGTTGATCTTCATGGTATCCCCCGTGACGAAGCCCTGCGGTGCTGTCTCCGGCCTTGATCGCGGGAATGCTGGGCCAAGACGCGAGGCATCCAGCGCGTCGTTTCGGGTCCATCTCTGGATAAGGAGGGAGGCTCACGGCGTCGCCTCCTATCGCCCGTAACCCGTGCTCGCCCCTGCTGGTCTCGATCTGCATCCGCCGGGCAGCCTGCCCGGAGCGAGCAAGTCCCGTCGCCCGCTAGCTGCTAGTGGACTCGACTGAGAAGAAGCCTGCCGTATCCGGCCTTCTTCGGTACGGTCGCTGCGCGGCTCTTTCGCGTGGCAAGCGCGATTGCCTCGAGCGCGGTATCCGGGAGCTCGCTGGGACGACGAACACCCCTCCTCGAAGCAATACGCGCCGCCCGAGGCGCTCCGCGAATGCCCGGAACACAGCGCTTGTGCCAGGCTCCACGCGAGAAGCGCGGATGTTGGCGCCGTTACTTTCTCGTCAGGCACGGTTACCCGACCAACCAGGATGACTCCTCGCCAGATTCCGTCATTCGAGGTAGCGGTCCTCGATCGCGGAGAGCAGGCCCGCGCGCACGACGTCCACATCCGCGTCCGCCGTGTCGTCTGAAATCTTTGATTCGAGCTCCAGAACGGCAGCGCTCAGCTCGTCGTCATGGATCACGTCTCGAATCCAGCGGGAGAAATCCGAGCACCGTGCGTGGAGGCGAATCGTGGCCGGCGCGCAGGCTGTCAGGGCACGGTGAAAATCCTCAAGATTGCCCGCGTCGTACGCAGGCTCTGGCGCGTCCGCATGGAAATGGAAGGATAGGTGCTCGGGAAGCTTCGCTCGCGCGTATTTGTGCCAATGGCGCACATGGGAGCTGGCGCGAGACGCGCGGGTAAATGCACGAGGCTGCATTTCGTCACGCCGGGCCAGCACCGCTTGGCCAAAGCGCGTGGCATCAACCACGCGCAGAAAGGGCTTCTGCCACATCTCCTCAATCACGGCGATCGGGTCGGGAGAGTCGGCGGGGACGGGACGGCGCCTCGTGGGCAACGCCAAGATGACGTCGAGCTCCTTCCACACCTCGGCTCTCAGCTCGCCCGGCTGATACGTGACAAAGCAGTAACCCTTCTGGGAGGGATCGAAGTACTCGGATGTGTCGGCGTTCCGCCCGAACGGAACGTGCGCCTCGTCGATAATGATCCAGTGCGGGAGGCCCGTCGCTGCTCGCTCCCGCTCGAGCTGCGCCAGAATAGAGGCTTTGTACCCACGACG
>DATFYN010000637.1:0-2385 GCA_035315025.1 Myxococcota bacterium | reverse complement strand
CCTCGCGCGCTTCGGCTGGCAGGTGGAGGACTTTGCGCGCTTCGTCGCGCGGCTCGGCTGGAACGAGCTCCGGCCGGTGATTCCGACCGAGCGCATCCATCTTTTTGCGGCGAAGGACGACCGCTTCTTCCATCCGGACGTCGTGCGCGCGATGTGGCGGCGCTGGGACAGACCCAGGATCCGCTGGTATCCGGGCAGTCACATGGGCTTCCTGCCGCACCTGCCCGACGCGATCGGCCGACTGCGCCGCTTCGTGGACGCGCTCGACCTGGCCTGACGCTTCAGCCGGAGCGGAGCCCGTCCACGTGACCGAGGTCGCCGCTCGGCGCCACGCGGTCGCGCACGAGACTGTCTGTTCCCAGTACTCGTCCGCGCGATAAGCCTTGCCCCCGGGCCGATATCTATGCTGCTTCGTGCCAGACGTAGCGATGGTGGAGGCCGCACACGCGGGGAAGCCCGACAACCTTCGCCCTGAGCGAGGGTCGAGTCTCGGCGGCCGCCTGTGCGGCGCATCTCGCAGCCGGGTGTGAACTCGTTTGTAGGCGACGTACTCAGGAAGTCGCCGATGCAGATACCGCTCGTTGAGCACGATCACGTGGTCGAGGAGCTGTCGCTTTCGCTCACCGTTCAAGTCGCCAGCCGCTCGTATCGATGATGAAGTCCGCCAACCTCAGGGATTGCGACGATTCGTTCAGAAGAATCACGTGGTCCAAGCACTCCCTACGCAAGATCCCACGAGACGTTCCGCGTAGGCATGCCATGGGGAATGAGGCGCTATGGGAACCTCGTGAAGGCCCATTCCTGCGACCCGCCGCCGGAACTCTGTTCCGTAGATCGCATCGCGATCGCGGATCAAGTGCCGAGCTCCCGTCTCCTCGGGAAGCGCCTCGACCATTGGCTGCGCGGTCCACGCCGCCGTCGGATGGGCGGTCACGTGGACATGGAGGAGCCTGCGTCGCTCGAGGCTCAGCACGACGAACACGTAGAGCAGCCCGAAGGTGACCGTCGATACCACCGCGAAGTCGATGGCGATCGCGTCCCGAAGATGATTTCGCAAGAACGTCGGCCAGCCCTGGGAGGGCGGCCGCCGTTTCCTTGGCAGGTAGTTGGAAGCCGTCGACTGCGCGAGGGTGAAGCCGGAGCTTTAGAAGCTCGCCGTGGACTCGGGGCGCGCCCCAGGTGGGATTCGCGCGATGCATTTCCAGGATGAGGTCACGAATCTGCTTCAATCGGTGGTCGTCCATGCGGCTTTTCCAGCGCCAGTTGGTGCCAGCGGATCACAGTCTCCGGGCGGACGGGATGAGTCCTTGACGCCATCCCGGCCAAATGCGCGAAAGCAAAGACCAGAGCACCCGGTCGGAGGCCCGAAAGTGGACCCGCCTCCCGGCGCACTGGCGAGCGGCTTGCCCCAAAAAGAGAGATCTAAAGGCGGCGAGGAGGGCTGTGAGGGCAGGGGGCATCGTCGATGCAGCTTGGCCCCGGTCCGCCAAAAACATCAATGATTTCGACGCTAACGCGATTTACAGGAGGGACAGGGCAC
Source organism: Myxococcota bacterium (assembly GCA_035315025.1). GTDB lineage: Bacteria > Myxococcota_A > UBA9160 > UBA9160 > UBA9160 > UBA9160. The sequence continues at coordinate 845 of DATFYN010000637.1, read as the reverse complement.
TATCGCCCAATGCGACGCCCGGTCGAGGCGGGTGTCGCACTTGCGGCATATGTAAAACCCATGACGTCCTGGGCACCGAAAATCTCAACGTTTCCCGTATGAACGAACTTTTCGGAAACGACAGTACTCGCCGCGGCAAAGAGCGCAAGGATCGACCGTGGCCGCGAGCTCGTGAGACCCGGCTGAGCTCCGGCGCCGGCCCACGTTCAAACCGCGCCCTCCGTCTCATCGCGTCCGAACCGCTCGAGGTGCTGCAGGAAAGCCTCGGGGTCAGGGAAGCGGCGCAGCGCTGCCTCAACTCGCTTCGGGTCCTTCGCCAAGATCATGTCCGATAGGGCCTCGAATGCTGTTTTCTTCTCGCCTTCACCCGGCGGGTCGGCGTGTGCCTTCATCATCTCGGTCACAAGTTCCGTGAGCGACGCCAACGCGTCTTCGTTGTCAAACTCAGCGGCCGCGCGCGTGAGCGCTACCACGTCGTCGAGGAACGGGGACAGGTCCTCCGCATTCGGCTCGACGCCCGGGCCCTGAGGTACGCCGTTTCCGCGCGCTGCCGCCCTTGCCAACAGACGCAGATCGTGGGCGAGCACCGATCCCGGGGACCGCGCCGCCGCAATGATCGGTTCTCCGCCAGGGCGGTGCCCGTTCTCGGATTCCACGAGCTCTTCGACAAAGCGCATGAGGCCGTCGAAAGCATCGCCCGCCACGAAGTCGCGCACGTGCTGCGGAGAGGGGAAGAGGAGCGGGCTGAGGAGCTCAAAGCAGTCCGTCGGTGCCATCACGCAACCTCCCCGAGGCGGACCCGCGGACTCCCTGAGAACGCGGGACCGATGGCAGTCTCTTCCGAA
>DATFYN010000636.1:0-6145 GCA_035315025.1 Myxococcota bacterium | reverse complement strand
CCCCGCTCCGCCGGTGCCAATGATGCCGAGGCCCGAGAACACGTCCGGGTAAGTTTCAGGTTAGGGTACGCGATCGACGATTGCCCTCGGATCGCCGTCAGCGCCGCATCACGGCGGCGCGATTGGGTTGCCTCTCGGATTCGACAAACGGTGAACCCTGGCTGCGCGTGCCCGGGCCCGTAGCGACCCCACTGCACCCGACCGCGGGCAGCGCAGCGCTCTTCACGAGGCCTCCTGCCCCTCCGGAGCCCGCGGCCGTCGAGCCTTCGTCGCGGCCGTGCGGTGAAGGAGAGCGCGAGGTCCGCCGCGCGATTGCCGTGGGGCGCAAGGTGGGCTCCCAAGAGCCCTCCCCTCTCCTTCCGGCGCTGATTCGCTGATCCGCCCGCTGCCGCTACAGTCGTCTCATGATTGGCGGAATTCGCATCGGTCGGATCTTCGGGATTCCCATCTACCTTCATCCGACCTGGTTCTTGGTCTTCCTTCTCGTCACGTGGGCTCTCGTGGCACGCCTGCAGTCCGAGCATTCCGACTGGTCGGGCACCACTCAGCTTCTTGCAGCCTCCCTGACCTCCGCGCTCTTCTTCGTTTCGATCCTCCTCCACGAGCTTGGCCACAGCGTCCTCGCACTCCACCACCGCGTCCCGGTCCGATCCATCACCCTCTTTATCTTTGGCGGCGTCGCGCTCATGGAGCGCGAGCCGGAGTCCTCGGGAGCTGAACTCCAAATCGCGATCGCCGGCCCGATCGTGAGCGCGCTCCTCGCGCTGGGCTTTGGCGGTCTCTCGCGCGTCGCAGGCTCGGGTTCTTTGCTCGGCTCGCTCGCAGGTTGGCTCGCCTTTATCAACACTGGCGTTGCGCTCTTCAACCTCTTGCCCGGCTATCCGCTCGACGGAGGCAGGGTTCTGCGCGCGTTCTTGTGGGCGCGCACAGGCGACCGCGACCGCGCGACGAGAGTCGCTGCGAACGCGGGCCAGTGGATGGCCTACGCCTTTATCGCCTTTGGCGCCGTGCAGGTCCTTCGCGGTGACATCGGCGGGTTGTGGCTGGCCTTCATTGGCTGGTTCCTCCTTTCTGCGGCGACGGCGACGATCCGGCAGGCGGCGGTGGACGCGTCGCTTACCCGCCTTCGCGCGCGCGATCTCATGTCGGAAGATGTGCCGCGCATCCCGGCGGAGGTCAGCGTGGCTCGATTTGCGCGCGACCTCGTGATGCGGGGACGGCGCTGGGCGCTGGTGGAGCATGAGGGCGCGCCGGTCGGATTGATTTCCCTCACGGATGTGAGACGCGTTCCACCCGAAGCCTGGGACACCACGTTGGTGGGGAAGATTGCGACCCCGATCGATGCTGTTCTCACGGCGCCGCTCGATAGCCCGGTGCGCGATCTCCTGCGAACGATGGCGACCCGCAAGGTGAATCAGATCCCAATCCTGGAAGGCGGTCGGATCCTCGGCGCTGTGACGCGGGAAGCCCTCGTACAGGCGATTGAGATGTCGACCGGGGTCGGGTGAGAGGCGACTGCGCCGAGGGCGAGCTGAGCTGCTACAATGCTTCTATGAGCCAGATCGACGCAACGCCCGAGAGCCCCGTCTTCGCGACGCCGCGCAAGCCCGAGGCCGGCTACCGAGCGCCGGCGTTTGAGGTGATCTCGCTGGACTGCGAGATTACCTCCTATGCGCCCGGGGGAGATGACCCGCTCTTTTAGCTCCCCGAGCCGAGCCGCGCCGCCAGGAGCTGAAATCGCGGATCGCTAAGGAGAGCCCAGCGGTCACCTCGCTGGAGGGCGTCTAGCACCTTTGGGTCCTGCAGGAGACTCTGGAACTGGGGGTCCGAACGGATCCCAGCGATCCTCGGTGCAACGCGGCGTGCAGCGTCCACGATCGCCTGCTCGAAGGCCGGGGGGCTGTCTGCAGCGCTCGACGCCACGAGTCCCATCCGGGCAAAATCGTGTCGCAACTCGGGATCGTAGGGGAGCGAGCGAAAGCTCCCGCGCGCGAGGGCGGCGTCGAGATCACCGCCCCCAAGCGCCTCCCAAAACGCCGAGTCGTCGCGCAGGGCTTCCAAACGCCCGTTCGCCAAGACACCCTTTAGCCCTTCAATGCTCTCGCCCGGATGCGCAAGAAGCTGCACCGTCATGCGGCCAGCCGGGGACTCCTGATCGACGACAGCGCCCGCTCCCGCCTCCACGGCGCGCTCCGCCAGTTGTCCTACGTGGGAGGGACCGAGGCGCGGAAGCATGGACTCAGGAACCGCCGTAGCGACCCCGTCCACCCAGGCGGTGAGCCATCCGACGAGCAGCACTACCACGGTGCCCCGCAGCCCTCCAAGGAGTGCCCCGCCGAGCCGTTCGAGCGTAGAAAGTGGCTCATCGCCAAGACCCCTTCGATCGTGTGCGAGGAGCATCCGGGAGGCGATCCCGAGCATCACCATCGCGGCGATAAAGGCGATCGCACCCACCAGGACCATTCCAAGGAGCGGCGCCACTGCGAGCCGCGCGGCAGCTGCGTCCCCCAGCTTTGCGCCGGCAAGCACGCTGGCGCCGTAGGCGGCAACGAGCGTGAAAATGCCGAGCGCGCTGGCAAGCGCCCCACGCCAGGCACCAATCGCCATGTAAGCGGCCAGGATAAGGAGCGACAGGAGGTCCACGGACATGCCCTCCCATCGGCGAAACAGCCGTGCGGCTCGAGAGTGCGGCCGTGTCCGTATCTAGCCGCCGAACCAGTGGGGATGAAAGTAACGGATGAGGACCGTGAGCCCGATTCCGAGAACGACCGCGAGGGGTGAGAGCTCGCGCAAACCCAGGAGGGTCTCAGGCCCGGTGAAGGGCCAGAACGGCGTGCGGTCATAAAACGTTGCGAAACCCGGTATCCCAAGCGCGAGTTTGCGTCGGTCCTGGTGCCACGAGCCCACCACGCCGAAGAGCACAAAGCCCCCGAAGAACGCCAGATCCGCTGCGGTGCCGTTGGGCAAGAGGTGCAGCAACCCGAAGAGAGCAATTCCCATGTTCTGGGGATGGCGCGTGATGCGATAGACACCATAGGGCGTTGCACTCCCGGGGACCATTCCCGCCGGACTCGGGCGCAGCAAGCTCGCCACGACGAGGATGAAGGCCACTCCCATCCCGGTGTAGATGACCCCGCGCAGTGCAGGCCCGACTCCGAGCCCCCACAACACCGCCCCCGCATGCTTGTGGGCAAAGTAGGTGGAGACGAGGGGCACGAAAAAGGCGAGCGCGACCGCCGAGTAGAGGCCGAGGAATGGCAAGCGGCCGACCAAAGCGACGACTCGGCTGCGCACCGGCACGCTCGAAAGCGCGAGGTGACCGCCGGCAAAACCCAGCCACAAGAGCACAATCTGCGCGGTCGGCGACATTGTTGTGAGTCCTTTTCCTGCAGCGACCCACGTCATCATAACGCGGGCCTGGCTTCGCTCCGCTGAGCGCCCATTGGAAACGCGATAGGCAGCTCGCCCGTCGGCCGCATTTTCGCTCCACGCCCCGCCGCATGAACTGGCAGCCCTTCCTGTCGCTGCACGAGGCCCGCGCGTGTCTCTACGGCGGGATTTGAGCGAGAGCGCGCTCGCCTCCGCGGCGACAACGCCGTCGGGTATGGCTGTGGCGCATTTTATTCGTGCAGCGGCCACCATGGCGCGTAGACTAGTCGCCATGAGCCTTTACAAACGCGCATCGCTCTACGTGATGAGCGCCTTTTACCTGGTGGCGGGAGCCGCCCACTTTCGCGCGCCCGGCTTCTACCTCCCGATGATGCCGGCGTCCCTGCCCTGGCATCTCGGTCTGATTTACCTCTCGGGGATCGCTGAGATGGCGCTCGGCGCCGGGCTCCTGGTGCCCGCGTTGCGGCGCGCTGCGGCTTGGGGGCTCATCGCCCTTTTGATCGCGGTCTTCCCGGCAAACCTTCACGTAGCGCTTCACAACATCCCGATCGGAGGGCGAACGGAAGGGCTCGGCATCTGGAACTGGGGGCGACTCCCCTTGCAGGGGGTCCTGATTGCGTGGGCTTGGTGGCATGCGCAACCTCCGTCGGGGGCCACCCGGGAAACTCTCCCTGCATGACGCTCGCGGGTTTCGGGAGCTTTCCTTGGGCGCACGACGGAGTGACACGCACAGTCAGCCCTTGAGCGGGGGCTTGCCCTCTTCCGAACTCGGCTCCCATCTCAAGAAGGCCTAGGGGGGGTCCGACTCCCGGCTCCTCGCGGCGCGCGCCAGGGCGCGCGCAATCCCCTGTTCCACGCTCGAGTCGACGGTCTCGAGATCGTGGGAGGAGAGCTCGCTGAAAGGTTCCGTACGCCGCTCGAAGCTGGCGAGAAACGCCCCCATTACCGCCTGCTGCGTCGCATACTTTCGCAAGGCCGCAGCCTTACGATCGACCTCGGCTCGCGCCAGGGGAAGCATCACGCGGCGGTAGCCTCGCTCCGGGAGGTCCGGAGGAAACGCGAGCGCTGAAGCGTGTGGGTAGAGGGGGGCCGCGGATCTGGCCTCCCAGCCCGGCGGCCAATGGGGCCAGTGGACGAGGTATGCGAGAAGGCGGGGCAACTGGGTGTCCGCCGAACGCGGCTCCCTCGCTGGGAGGCGCCCCGTCTCTCGCGCCCATTCGTCGAGGGCGAGGATCGAGAACAGCCCCGTTGCGGAATGATCGGGGTGCCTGTCGAGCGGATCGGGAATTGCGACCAAGGTGGGATCCGTTTCCCGGATGATCCTCAGGAGGAGTTGCTTCAGCTCCGCACCGTCGTAAGCGGCACCCCGGTCCGGTGCACGCGGGAGGTACACCTTTGACTCTCCCGTTGTCGGGGAGCGCTCGGGATGGGCCCGGGACCAGTACTCGTTGAGGAGTGCGGAAAGTCCGCCGTCCGGAAATCCGAGATCCTCTACAGGAGCCCGGCCGTTGGAGAGGATGTGCACGGCGGCACGGAGTTCTTGGACGCGCTGTTCCCCATAGGCGATGAACTCCGCAGGCCGCGGGTGCAGTTCACCCGTCGCCATCTCCACGGCCTCGACGTAGCCGTCCCCGGCCGTCACCGTAACCACGCGTACGCTCCCGCGCCTGGCGAGAACCACCTGGATCAAGCCACCTGCACCAAGCGCCTCGTCATCGGGATGAGGGGCGACCACCAACAAGCGCTCGTTTTTCCCGATCTCGAGCGATCCGATCGCTTCATCTTTCGCGGAGCATCCCCCGAAGGCCGCGGCAAAGCCAAGCAGGAGTGCGGTGCGACACACGACGAATCTCCTGAAGCCGATGTGAAACGGATTCGCCGGCACCTTCGCTGTCTAGCACGCTCCAACCGACACGCACACGCGCGATCACGCTAGAATGTCTTTGGGGATTCCAGCGGAGGATTTGACCATGGTGCACCGCACTCCCCAGAGCCTTGCCGCCTGGCTGGGTTTTCTAGTTCTCGCATGCTCCCCGGAGCAGGTCGGGTGGCAGCTTGGGCTTCCGAACTCGAAAACCGGGTTCGTCGTACTCACCGTGGCCCCGCGTGGCGGCTATCTCGATGCTGTCCTCAAAGGCCCGAACTTCAACTTGCGCACCTTTGCCCCAGACACTGAGGAATGTCGGAGAGTGCTGGTCCCTGAGGCTGAGGTGCAGTATGTCGAGGGGCATCCGGGAGGGAGCTTCCAGCGAGGCGACGTCACTTGCGACAGCGCGGGCATCGGGTCGCTGGCCGAGTGGCGTGACCGTCGCGCCCGCTTGTCCGGTCCCCCCCAGCCACGCGCACAGGCCTCTTTCCGTCGCACGATCTCTGATAGCGACGTCATCTTCGTGCGCGGGCGCTTCCCGCTGACCTCCCTTGTCGGGTGGATGTCGTTTGACGACACGGTGGCCGTGCTGCCGAATACCCCCTCCTGTCGAAAGCGCGCCGACGAGGGTGTGGCATCCCTTGAGTTCCGCCAGGCGGGGCCAGATCCGCTGATCCTCGTCGGAGCAGAAGAGCCTTGCCCCCTCATCGGACTTCTGCGGCCGCTCACTACCAGTGCCGACGCCCGCTAGGCCACCTTGGTCGCTCTGAAGTTCACAATTCGATCAAATCCTAGGCTGCGACGAGTGCGTCTGCGAGAAAGCGATCGAAGACGCGGTCCAGGTTGCGCCACGCCATCGCGAGGGGACTGCGTTGAGCAAGGGTCTCG
>DATFYN010000635.1:0-8438 GCA_035315025.1 Myxococcota bacterium | reverse complement strand
GAGCTGCGGGAACAAGACAGACTGTGTGGTAGAGTCGGTGCTCACGAAGGCCTCTCGATGTGTGTGAAACTGGTGTCGCAACCCATTTCTAGCGCATCTGGGGCCTTCGTACTTTCAACCCTCGTGAATAATCCGGGCTAATGACTCCCTTGCCGCGAAGCACGGAGGTTCCGCATGTTCCGCATTAAGCGCGTGTGCATTGACACGCTCTCAGAGCACGTCCTCTTCATCCACGAATCCGCCGCAAAGACCGGCAGCCTTGGGTTTCATCCACTCGATCGGGTGCGAGTTGTTGAGGCCACCTCTCCCGGCGGACCGGCACGCGAGGTGATCGGCGTTCTCAACTTTTGCCGAGACTCGCTCGTGACACCCGAGGAGGTTGGCCTGTCCGAAGATGCCTTCCATGACCTCGGCCTGCCCGAGGGCGCGCATGTTCACGCCACGATCGCTCCCGCCCCGCGCAGTGTGGACCTGGTGCGTGAAAAGCTCGCCGGCGCGAAGCTCAATGCCGCGGATTTCAAGGCGATCCTGGGCGATGTGGTTCGGCACCGCTACTCGAAGATCGAGCTGTCGATGTTCGTCCTCGCGTGTGCTCTTCGAAGACTCGATCTCCCAGAACTTGTCGCGCTCACTCGTGCCATGATCGACACCGGCGCTCGGCTCGACTTCGGTTCTGGACCGATCGCGGACAAGCACTGCGTGGGTGGAGTACCGGGCAATCGAACGACCATGGTCGTGGTGCCGATTCTTGCCGCACTCGGCGTGCGTGTGCCCAAGACGTCATCACGCGCGATTACGAGCCCTGCCGGCACCGCCGACACGATGGCGATGGTGGCCGAGGTGGCGCTCTCGCCGCAGCGCTTGCGTGACGTGGTGGAAAAGGCGGGGGCATGCATCGCATGGGGTGGTGCGCTCGGTCTCGCCCCTGCCGATGACATCCTGATCACCGTCGAGCGGCCCATGGAACTCGACACGGAGGCACAAATGGTGGCCTCCATCCTCTCGAAGAAGAAGACAGCGGGCGCGACCCACGCGCTCATCGACATACCCGTCGGCCCGAGTGCGAAGGTGCGGACTGCGGCTGCAGCACAGCGGTTGGCGAGCCTATTCCGCGCGGTCGCCGAAGAGATCGAAATCGCCGTCGAGGTGGTGGTGACCGATGCACCCGGCCCGGTGGGCTTCGGTATTGGCCCGCTCCTCGAAGCGCGGGACGTGCTGGCAGTCCTGAGACGGGAACCGGGGGCGCCCGTTGACCTGCGCGAGAAGTCGCTGTTTCTCGCGTCGCGGGTCATCGAGCTCGTGGGTGCCGCGCCGCCCGCGACTGGCTATCGCTTGGCGCAGCAAACACTGGACTCCGGCGCCGCCGAGCAGGCCTTCCAGCGCATCGTCGAGGCGCAGGGAGCCCGCGAGCTGCCCCCCGCTGCGGCACATCGAGTGCCGGTGGAGTCTCCGAGCGACGGCCGCATCCGGGGGATCGATTGTCTGGAAATCGCACGCGTGGCAAAGCGAGCGGGAGCACCCGCCAACGTTGCGGCGGGTGTGCGACTCCTGCACACGGTGGGCGACGTGGTCTCGCGGGGAGAGCTGCTGTTCGAGATCCATGCGCAGAGCGCAGCCCAGCTCGAATTCGCTCGCGCCTACGCGCGCGAGCGAGTCGACTTGATCCGCTTCGGGTACTAGGCCGCCACCGCCGCTCCCCCACTCCCGGCGCCGCGTGTTAGGGTGAGGTCGCCATGCCGTACTACGAGCGCCTGAGCGCACAAGACGCGTCTTTTCTCGGCCTTGAGGATGCAAATCACCATATGCACGTAGGTGGCGTCCTCATCTACGAGCTCGGTCCTCTTCGCACGCCGGAGGGCGGCCTCGACGTCGATCGCGTGCGAACGGCGATCGAAGCGCGTCTCGATCGCGTGCCGCGCTTCCGCCAGCGGATTGCGTGGGTGCCGGGCGAAGGCCATCCGATCTGGATCGACGACGACCACTTCAACATCGCCTACCATGTCCGTCACTCCGCATTGCCGCGGCCTGGCGATGACGCCGCGCTCAAGCGACTTGTCGGCCGCATCATGTCGCAGCAGCTCGACCGTGGAAAACCGTTGTGGGAGATGTGGTTCGTCGAAGGGCTTGAAGCCGACCGCTTCGCGCTGATTTCCAAGACACACCACTGCATGATTGACGGCGTTGCTGGTGCGGAATTGATCTCGGTCTTGATGGACCTTGCCCCGGACTCACCGATCGCCGCCCCAAAGCCCTGGAAGCCGTTGCCCGCGCCGAGCCGCGGCCGGCTCTCGATGGACGCCCTCTGGCACCGTGTGACTCAACCCTTCGACGCGCTCGCCGCCGTGAGGAAAGCGGTCAGCACGCCTGATGAAACGGTGGTCGCGCTCCGCGCCGCGGCCGAAGGGGTGGTCGAGGCCTTCGCTCCCGCATTTCGTTCTGCCTCGGAGACCCCCTTCAACGTGCCCATCGGCCCGCACCGACGGTTCGAGTTCGTCGAGCATCGCGTCTCGGATTTTAAGCGCGTGAAGGACGCGCTCGGGGGGACGCTGAACGACGTGGTACTTGCGACGGTGGCCGGCGCGCTCCGCACATTCTTCTTCCACCGCGGGCTCAAGGTGCAGGATCTCGAAATTCGCGCGGTCGTACCGGTGAGCGTCCGTGCGAAGGGAAAGGCCAGCGCTCTCGGAAACCAAATTACGCAGATGGTGGCCGACCTCCCCGTTGCCTTGTCGGATCCCATCGAGCGCCTGAAGGCCGTGCGCGAAGTGATGAGCGGTCTGAAGGATTCGAAACAGGCGCTCGGCGGGCGCGTACTGACTGCCGTGAGCGAGTGGACGGTGCCCAACGTCCTCGTGCAATCGATCCGGCTCGCCTCGAACTCACGGCCGTACAACCTGATCGTGACGAACGTACCGGGTCCTCAGATACCTCTCTACCTGCTCGGTTGTCGCATGAAAGCTTCGTATCCCGTGGCTCCGCTGATGCCGGGCCAGGCACTTAACATCGCCCTGTTCAGCTACGACGGGGGCTTGTTCTGGGGTCTCAACGGCGACTGGGATGCCCTACCGGACTTGGATGAGCTTGCGGACGGGATCCGCGAAGCCTTCGCAGAATTGCGTGCAGCCGGGGGGGCAACGTAACCAGGGCGCCGGTTCGCGCCCTCCAAACGCCGCCGGTCGCCGGGTCATGTCGCTCGTCGAGGTGTGCGGGTCGAAAATGGTCGGGGGGGCTCTCATTCGAACGCCCCGTGGCGACCTGCGCCCCGTGCGAAGCGTGCGGCCCCCTCGCGCGTTTCACCCGAACGAATCACCTCGAGTCCAATCCGGGTCTCGTGGCGCAGCGCCGCCGGGAGTTCGAGGCCCCACTGTTCGATCGCCGAGCGACGATCCCCACGCAAGCAGCGCTGGGGGAACCTTGCGAGATCCTTGGCCAGCGCGAGCGCGCCCTCGAGCGACCTTCCCTTCTCGACGAGCCGGTTCGCAAGCCCCATCCGGAGCGCCTCGTCGCCCGATACCCCGCGGCCCGTCAGGATAAGATCGAGGGCGTGGCTCTGGCCGATGAGCCGTGGCAGGCGAATTGTGCCGCCGTCGATCAAGGGCACACCCCAGCGTCGACAGTAGACCCCGAAGACCGCATCCCGGGCCGCCACGCGCAGGTCGCACCAGAGCGCAAGTTCGAGTCCACCTGCCACTGCATAACCTTCGACCGCAGCGATCACTGGCTTGGCCAACAGCATGCGCGTCGGCCCCATCGGGCCATCGCCGTCGTCATCGATGCGGTTGCCCCGACCTTCCGACGCTGCCTTCAGGTCGGCACCCGCGCAAAACGTGCCGCCGGCGCCCGTCAATACCGCGGCACAGAGTTCTCCGTCCGCATCAAAACGGCGGAAGGCCTCTGCGAGAGCGGCCGCGGTGGAGAAATCGACCGCGTTGCGTACGTGCGGACGATCGATGGTAACGACGGCGACCGAGCCTTCTCTTTCAAAACGGACATTCGACATCACATTCCCCCTCCGCTCTCGTAGGTCCCGGCTCGCGGCGCCCCAGCTACTCTCGATCGATCTTGGAATTCATCGAACCGCTCCTCGACCCGCGGTCCTCCTCTACATCTTCTCGATTCGGTGAATACTCCACCAAAGGAGGCTGGGAAAGAAGCGCCGCGTCGCGACAGAGAGTGACGCGTTTCGGTCTGGAAATACCATGAGCTTCCCTCTCTCCAGGTCGCGCTCGATCGCATCGAGTACCTTTCCTGGCGCAATCGGTGGCAGATTTTCCAGTACCTTTGGCTTCGACTTCGCCTGATCGAGGAGAGGCGTCGCTACTGGCGGGGGACACAAGCACGCGAACCGGACGCCCCGCCCACGATTCTCGTGATAGAGCACCTCGGTGTAAGCCACGACGGCGAATTTAGAGGCGTTGTAGGCTCCAAAATGGAGCGTTGGCATCCAGCCTGCCACGGATGCGAAGTTCACGAGATCACCCTGCCGTCGCTGGAGCATCCGGGGGAGCACAGTCTGGCAGACATTCACAGTGCCGCTGTAGTTGATGTCCATCACGCGCTGGATGAGCTGAGGATCCTGCTCCAGCAGTAAGCCCGTGGGCATGATCGCAGCCGCGTTCAACACGCGATCGATGGGGCCGAGCTCGGACTCGACCCGAGCAATCGTCTCAGCGACCGCCTTGCTGTCCGCGACGTCTAGAACAAAACTGCGGATCGCCGCCTCGCCCTTTGCGGTCTCCGCGAGGCCAGCTTCATTGATGTCGACTGCAGCTACCGTCGCACCATCGCGGGCGAGCCGCTGCGCGGCGAGCCGCCCCATTCCGCTTCCGCCTCCGGTGATAAAAGCGACCTTCCCTCGGAATGCCACCACTTGCCTCCTGGGCTGGCGAGCCCTCTCGCAGGCCGATTCTAACGCCGGTTTCGCGACCCGGACGTAAATCGCCCCATGGCGGTCGCGCAATCACTCTCGCTCTCGCGGCACGCAAGCTTTGATTCTTCGACGGGTCCGCCCTCCGCTCCCATGAAAGAACCCGCCCTCTGAGGTCTCCCGATGGCCGCGGGTCATGGGCTCGGAGGAAACGCCGGGCTAGCGCCAGTCGTCCATCACGAATGCGTCGGGTCTGTGATACCCGGGTTCATTCGCCGGTGCATCGTGACACCTTGAAGGAAGGTCGTGAACCCTCGGTTTCGCATACGGCCGTAGGCTTCGGAGCGCGCCGTGGAGACACCCGCGACCACGCGCTCGAGACCTCGCGAGGCCGCGAAGGTCTCGCATGCGCCGAGGAGCCCCCTCTTCCATGGCCCGCACGATGAGCTTCATACCGGAGGATTCTAGCCGCTCACGCCCCACCCTATGGCACACTGAGCTCTTTGGAGGAAATCCAGATGAAGCTTGCCGGCAAGAAGGCGCTCGTCACGGGCGCCTCGCGTGGAATCGGTAGAGGCATCGCCCTCGCATTCGCAGCCGAGGGAGCCGATGTGGCTGTCGGATACCGCCGCGAGAAGGACGCCGCCGAGGCCACCGTCAGGGCGATTCAGGCCAAGACTCGTCGCGGGTTCGCGTACGCTGCCGACGTGCGGGACGGCGATGCGGTGCGAGCCATGGTGCAGTCCGCGCACGCCGACTTGGGCGGGCTTGACATCGTGGTGGCGAATGCCGGCGTGCCGACGCGCTTTCAGCCCTTGCACGAGGTCGAGCCATCCTACTGGCAGCGAGTACTCGAGATCGACCTGAACGGCGTCTTCCATACCATGCACGCCGCGCTGCCGCTCCTTCGCGCACAACAGAAGGGTGTGATTCTCACTGTCTCCTCGGTGGCCGCGGACCTCTGCGGAGCAAATGGCGGTCCCTACGTGGCTGCAAAGGCGGCAGTGAACGCGCTCACCAAGGTGATCGCTCGCGAGAACGCTTCGGTGAACGTTCGCTGCAACGTGATCGCTCCTGGACTGATCAAGACCGACATCGCCGATGGGATGCTCGAGGTCCACGGCGACGCCATCGTGAAGTCGATTCCTCTGCAGCGCATGGGGACGCCTGAAGAGTGCGGGCAGCTCGCCGTATATCTTGCTTCCGACGATGCGTCGTGGATCACTGGCAAGGTCTTCCGCATTGATGGAGGGCAATGGTGAAGACGATCCCCGAGATCGGGCTCTCCAAGGACGACCTCTTTGCGAGGCTCGAATCGTATCGTGCGAATGACGTGCCGTGGCGCGAAGGACGCACTCTCGCGTACGTCTATGATCCTGGCAAGGACGCCGAGGAGGTCATCAAGCGCGCCTTCACTCTATATCTCACCGAGAACGCTCTCGATCCAACGGTGTTTCCCAGTACGCTGCGGCTCGAGAACGAGCTCGTTGCCATGGCCGCCGCACACCTTGGTGGCGGCCCACAGGTGTGCGGAAACTTTACGAGCGGCGGCACGGAGAGCATCATCCTCGCCGTCAAGACTGCGCGGGATCGCGCGCGGGCGCTACGGCCGCACGTGCTTCGTCCGCAGATCCTCCTGCCGGTCACCGCCCATGCCGCATTCCAGAAGGCATGCCACTACTTGGACGTCGAGCCAGTGACAGTGCCGGTCGATCCCCAGAGTTACAAAGCGGACCCCGTCGCGATGCGTCGCGCCATCACGAAGGACACGATCCTCATGGTCGGTTCAGCGGTCTCATATGCGCATGGCGTGGTGGATCCGATTTCTGAACTTGCGCAGATCGCACAGGAGCACGAGCTGCTGCTCCACGTCGACGCGTGCATGGGCGGCTTCCTTTTGCACTATTTCCGGCGGCTTGGCTGCGACGTACCCGATTTCGACTTCCTCGTGCCTGGTGTGACTTCGATCTCAATGGACTTTCACAAGTACGCGTTTGCCGCAAAGGGAGCGTCGGTGATCCTGTACCGCAGCCCGGAGCTCCGGCGCTATCAGATCTATGCCTGTTCGAATTGGACCGGGTACACCGTGATCAACCCTACGTTGCAGAGCTCGAAGTCAGGCGGCCCACTCGCCGCGGCGTGGGCCGCTCTCCATTTTATCGGTGACAATGGGTATCTCGAGATTGCGCGCCAGGTACTCGACGCAACCCAGCGCATCGCCGCGGGCATCGAAGGAATCCCGGGGCTGCGCCTGCTCGGGCAGCCGCAGATGAATCTCGTCGCGTTGGCATCGGACGAGGTCAGCATCTTCCACGTAATCGATGAAATGCGACAACGCGGTTGGTATATTCAACCACAACTTCGCTTCGAGAGCTCACCCGAAAATATTCATCTCTCGATTAACCCCGCGACCGTCCGTTGGGTGGACAGACTGCTGGCCGATCTGCGCGAGTGCGTCGAAGAGGCGCGCTCGATGAAGCGCGGTGAGCTTGCGGCGAGAGTTCGAGAGTCCCTCTCGAACCTCGCTCCGCAGGAGCTCGGCACGGATTCATTGCAGGGGCTTCTCGCAATGGCCGGTATCCGCGGGTCCTCACTCCCGACACGCATGGCTGAAGTCAACGAAGTCTTGAACGTCCTCCCCGTGAAGCTCCGTGAGCGGCTCCTGGTCGAGTACTTGAACGAGCTGTACCGCGAGCCATCGGACAGCGGGGGCTGATCCGACCGTGGCACCCAAGCCGTTTCTCCACCCCTTCGCACGGCCGGCACGATCTGATTTCTTGAGGATTGTGCGCGGCGAAGGCGCGTTCGTGTTCGACGACAGCGGCAAGCGCTACGTCGATGCGATGGCGAGCCTCTGGTACATGAACGTCGGACACGGCCACAATGAGATGATCGAGGCGATCGTTGCGCAGATGCGCAAGTTGGCGTCGTACCACACCTATGAGCCCTTCACGAATGAGCCAGCGGAGGAACTGGCGGCGCGCGTCGCCGAGATCGCGCCGATGGAGCGGCCGCGCGTCTTCTTCACGAGTTCGGGATCCGAGGCCGTAGACGCCGCGATCAAGATCGCCCGGAGCGCGCAGATTCGTGCGCGCCGGCCCGAGCGCGTGCTGGTCGTCGCGCGTGAGCACGCCTACCACGGAGCGACCTACGGCGGTACCTCCGCCCAAGGGATCCCTGCCAATCAGCAGGGATTCGGTCCCCTCGTGCCAGGCTTCGTGCACATCCCGAACAACAACCTCGCGGCGGCGGAGATGACTTTCGCCCGCCATCGCGGCGAGATTGCTGCGGTGATTGCCGAGCCCGTTCAGGGCGCGGGAGGAGTCTATCCGCCCGCGCCGGGTTTCTTGGAAGGTCTGCGCCGGCTCTGCGATGAACATGGGGCGTACCTGATTCTCGATGAGGTGATCTGCGGCTTCGGCCGTCTTGGTTCGTGGTTCGGAGCCGAGCGCTTCGGTGTCCGGCCCGACCTTGTGACCTTCGCCAAGGGCGTTTCGTCGGGTTATCTCGCGCTCGGCGGGGTGATCATAAGCCGCGGCATCTGCGAAGTGCTCGAGGCCGACGAGAGCTT
>DATFYN010000634.1:0-6307 GCA_035315025.1 Myxococcota bacterium | reverse complement strand
TCATCGGACGTCTGCGCGAGCGCGAGCGGGGACTGCTCAACAAGATCAACGCTGCGCTCGAGAAAATTGAGCAGGGCGTCTATGGCGAGTGCGAGAACTGCGGCGAGGAGATCGGCCTAAAGCGGCTCGAAGCGCGCCCGGTCGCCGAGCTGTGCATCGACTGCAAAGCGGAGCAGGAGAAGCTCGAACGCCGCATGGGCTAATCGTGCGGAGCGAGCAGGACCTCGTGCTCGGGGTGGAGAGCTCCTGCGACGAAATGGCAGCCGCCGTGGTCCGCGGCGGGAACACGATCCTCTCGAATGTGATCCACGGCCAGGCAGACCTGCATGCTCCCTACGGCGGAGTCGTGCCGGAGCTGGCTTCGCGCGATCACGTGAGGGCGATCTCGCGGGTGGTCCAGGAAGCGCTGACGCAGGCGAGTGTCGAACCGGAAGAGCTCGCGGGTGTCGCGGTCACCGTGGGACCGGGTCTGATCGGCTCCCTCCTCGTCGGGCTCTCCTTCGCCAAGGCCTTGGCCTACCGGTTCCGGTTGCCGCTCGTGGGCATTCACCACCTCTCCGGCCACCTCGCATCGATTGCGCTCGGCAGCGAGACCGTGACCGCACCCCATCTGGGCCTCGTGGTGTCGGGCGGCCACACGGCCCTCTACCGGCTCGAGTCCCCCGGAATAAGCGTGCTCCTCGGCGAAACCCGCGATGACGCGGTGGGCGAGTGTTTCGACAAGGTCGCGAAACTGCTTGGACTCCCCTATCCGGGCGGGCCGTCTGTCTCGGCTGCCGCAAGCGCCGGCTGTGCGGAGGCCCTTTCATTCCCGCGGCCCCTCGAAGGCGCTGCGGGCCTCGACTTTTCGTACAGCGGCCTCAAAACCGCAGTGGCGCTGGAGGTGAAGAAGCGCACTCCCCTGAGCCAGGCCGATCGCGCGGATCTCGCGGCGTCGTTTGAAGCCGCGGCGACCGACGTCCTGATCGCGCGGACACGCCGGGCGGTTCGGCAAGAAGGCCTTGGAAGCGTGGTCGTGGTGGGCGGCGTGGCAGCCAACCGCCGGCTTCGCGAGGGCATGGCGCGCGCGGCGCGCGAGGACGGCTTTCGCGCCGTCTTCCCCCCGCCCGCTCTCTGCACGGACAACGCAGCCATGATTGCGGCAGCCGGCTGGCAGCGCCTTGCCCGCGGCGAGCAGGACGATTTGCGTCTCAACGCCTTTTCTCGCTGCCCCCTCGCGCCGGCCCGCGCGCCCCGCACGCCGGCGTGAGTGCCGGGGAGGTTCGGGCCTTCCTTTCGCGGCATGGCCTGCTCGCCCGCCGCGACCTCGGGCAGAGCTTCCTCGTCGACGAAGCGGTGGCCGCCCGCCTCGTCGCATTCGCCGGCGTGGAAGCCCAAGACCTGGTGATCGAAATCGGCACGGGGCTGGGCATCCTGACGCGCGCGCTTGCCGCACGCGCAAAGCGCGTGCTCACGATCGAGGTGGATGCGGGCCTCGTGCGCGCGCTCCGCAGCGAGCCGCTCCTTCCGCAAAATGTGGAGCTCATCCATGCCGATGCCCTCGAGGTCGATCTCGCGGGGCTCGCCCGGGGCACGGGCGACCCCACGCGGGTCGTGGCGAACCTGCCGTATGCCGTGGCTTCTCCCCTTCTGCGCCGCCTGCTCGACGCGCGGGGTGAGCTTGTGGACTGGTCTGTGCTGCTCCAGCGGGAGGTGGCCGAGCGACTCCTTGCGAGGCCTGCGACACGCGAATATGGCTCGCTTTCCGTGCTCCACCAGCTTTGTGTGACGGCGACCCGGGGACCAGATCTGCCTCCGCGCTGCTTTTTCCCGGCCCCTCGGGTGGTCTCGCGTTTCGTGAGGCTCGTCCCCCTGAAGGCCCCCATACTCGCCCCCGCGGAGCTCGACGAAGTGGAGCGGCTCACGCGCGCCGCCTTTGGCCAGCGCCGCAAGACGCTCGCGAATGCGCTGCGCGGTGGACTTGTGCCGCCGCTTTCCGCGAAGACGTTGCTCGGCGTCTTGGCCGGCCTCGGGATCGGCGCGGACACCCGGGCCGAGAGGCTCGCACCGGAGTGCTTCGTTGCCCTGACCCGTACACTGCGCGAAGTACCCGCAGCCGCGGCAGCGGCTGGACCTGCCTAGCCGCCATGGAACCGGACGATCTTCTCGACCGCCTGCTTGCCCTTGCCCGAGCGGCTGGAGTCGAGGTGCGCGAGACGAAGGGTCCAGGAGAAGACGAGTCGGGACCCCACAGTGCAAGTTGCCGCCTCCGCGGCCAGCTCTGGGTCATCCTCGTCGCTGGCGATCCACTCGAGGAGCGGATTTGCGCGGTGGCCGACGCGCTGGATCAGGCGGACCCCGGCTGGCTCGAGACGCATTACCTGCCGCCCGCCCTGCGCACCCGCCTCGAGGGTCGCCCCGGGCGGCTGCGGGGCTAAGAGGGCGCGTGCCTTGACACCCCCTCGGGCTCGGCCGTATCGTTTTTGCCGCGTGCGAGGGGAATCGCAGGTTGCGATCCCCATCGAAGTTGAGACCATCCCCGGGCCCGAGCGCCCGGCAGGCAGAGACTCGCCTGACATCGCCCGAAACACGCTCGGATCCGCAGTGCGGACCGAGACGGGGGCGGATCAGTGCGGATCGCTGGCGCGCAGTGCGCGGCGATCGGCTGCGCCTCCGGAGATCTTCCGGCAGGCGCGTTTTTGTTTCCGGACACCGGACTTCGGGCTATCGGAGGCGCCCATGTCCACCCCCCCGCGCAGTGAGACGCGAAAGAGCGCGAGCGCCGAATCTCTCCGCGAGCACCGTACGACGGTTCGCTCCCTACGAGCCCGCAAGCGGCGTGGTGAGCGCTTCACGATGCTCACCGCCTACGACTATCCGTTCGCCCGCATCTTTGACGAGGTGGGAATCGACGTCCTGCTCGTCGGGGACTCCCTCGGCAACGTGGTGCAGGGCCTCGACAACACGCTCCCCGTCACGCTGGACGAAATGGTCTATCACACGCGCATCGTCGCGCGCGCGGCGCGGCGCGCCCTTGTGGTGGGCGACATGCCTTTCGGCTCCTACCAGGTCTCGGCCGAAGACGCCCTGCGCAGCGCTTTGCGTCTTGTGAAGGAGGGCGGGGCGCATGCGGTGAAACTCGAGGGCGGCGTCAGCGTTGCGGGAACGATTCGTCGCATCGTCGGGGCCGAAATCCCGGTGATGGGCCACGTGGGCCTAACGCCGCAGGCCATCCACCGCATGGGCGGCTACCGGGTCCAGGGGCGGGGCCAGGCCGAGCGTTCGCGGGTCCTTGACGATGCACAGGCTGTCGAAGAAGCGGGCGCCTTTGCAGTCGTGCTCGAGGGGATGCCCGCGGACCTTGCCCGCGAAATCACAGAGCACCTTGGAATCCCCACGATTGGCATCGGCGCAGGCGTGGGCTGCGATGGCCAAGTTCTCGTGATGCACGACATGCTCGGCCTCTCCGATGGTTTTGCGCCGAGCTTTGTGAAGCAGTACGCGAGCTTGGGACCCCTCGTCGCGCAAGCAGCGCGGAGCTTCGCCGACGATGTCGCCAACGCGAAGTTCCCGGGCCCCGAGCACAGCTACCGCTGATGCGAGGAGAGGCCGGAAAGAGCGCCGCGGCAACCCAGGCGCCGCGCATCGTACGCACGGTGGCCGAGCTGCAACGCTTGGCGGACGGGGTGCGCGCAGCGCAAAGACGGATTGCCCTCGTGCCGACCATGGGGGCCCTTCACGCCGGGCACCTTGCCCTTGTGGGCGCAGCGCGCACGCGCGCAGACCGCGTATGGCTCTCGATCTTCGTCAATCCGACGCAGTTTGGCCCGAACGAGGACTTTTCGCGCTATCCGCGGCCCTTCGAGCAAGACGTTGCGCTGTGTGGCGCGGCGGGGGTGGACCTCGTGTTCGCACCGAGCGCGGAAGAGATGTACCCGCCTGGCGCGCAGACCGCGGTCGAGGTGACGGAACTTGCCAAGCCGCTCTGCGGTGCGTCGCGTGCTGGGCATTTCCGGGGTGTCGCGACGGTCGTCACCAAGCTCTTGGCCGCAGCGAAACCGCACCTCGCGGTCTTCGGGGAGAAGGACTTCCAGCAGCTTGCGCTGATTCGGCAACTCGTGCGGGACCTCTTGCTCGACGTCGAGATCGTGGGTGTGGAGACGGCCCGCGAGCGCGACGGCCTCGCGCTCTCGAGCCGAAACGCGCTGCTCGCGCCCGAAGTCCGACAGGACGCGCTCTCGCTCGTCCGCGCGCTCGATGCGGCAGAGGCCGCGCTGGCGGGCGGCGAGGACTCGGCCGACAAGCTGCTTCGCCTCGTGCGCTGCGTATTCCTGCAAGCCAAGAGCGCCGAACTCGACTATGCCGAATTGCGCGACCCCAAGACGCTCGAAGCGGCGCCACTGCGCCTTTGCGCGCCGACGCTCCTCGCCCTCGCCGCCCGCTTCCCCGCCACGGGAGGCGGGCTGAACGCGAGGGTGCGTCTCATCGACAACCGCGTGCTTCATCCGAAGCCTGGATTGGAGGAACGGCCGTGACCCGAACCATGCTCAAGTCGAAGATCCACCGCGCCACCGTGACCGAGGCCAATCTCGAGTATGAGGGCAGCGTGACCGTGGACGAGAATCTGCTGTGCGCGGCCGACATCCTGCCCTACGAGCAAGTCGACATCTATGACTGCACGAATGGGAACCGCCTCCACACCTACGCCATTCCCGGCGAGCCGGGGTCGGGTGAGATCTGTGTGAATGGCGCCGCGGCCCATCTCATCAAGCCACACGACGTCGTCATCATTGCGACCTACGTCCAGGTGGGAGATCGCGAAGCCCACGGTTGGCAGGCGAAGCGGGTCTTTGTGGACGAGCGCAATCGCATCCGGGAGTAGGCGCGGGACGCTACGATCCCCGCCATGGCCAAGGCAGCGGAGAAGGCGGGGCGCAAACTCATCGCGAGCAACCGCAAGGCCCGATTCCTTTACGAGATTCTCGACAGCTTTGAGGCCGGGATCGCGTTGCACGGTCCCGAGGTAAAGTCACTGCGAGCCGGGCGAGCGAACCTAGCCGATTCGTATGCACACGTACGGCGCGGCGAGATCTTCCTCGTGAACGCCCACATCAGCCCCTACGAGGAGGCCGCCCGGGAAAACAAAGACCCGCGCCGTGAGCGCAAGCTCCTGCTCCATCGCAGCGAGATCGGTCGCCTCGCCGGCGAGGTGACGGAGCGGGGACTGACGCTCATTCCACTCTCGCTCTACTTCAAGGACGGCCGCGCGAAAGTTGAGCTTGCCCTTGCGCGGGGCAAGAAACTCTACGACAAGCGCGACGCGATCAGGCGTCGGGAAGAAGACCGTGAGCTCCAGCGCGCCATCCGCAGCCGCGGGCGTGGAGGCACTTGAGGCTGAAAGGGGAGGGAGCCGGGCACCGCTGCGCGAGCCGCGACGCGCCGCTTGCGCTTACCCTTCTGGCCCTTGTCCTCACCGCGTGCGCGTCGGCACAGCCCCAAGGTTCTCCCTCCGCCCCCCTCGCCGCGCTGCCTGAGCGCGGCGCGTACCTTGCGTTCCGCTCCGCGCATCCCGGGCTTCCCGAGCCCAATTACTTGCCTTTCATGCTGCACCGGTTTTCTGGCCTCGATCCGGGAGGTGATGTCCTCGCTTTCTGTCGCTGGTCGGAGGAGCAGCTCCCCCTTGCGGTTTCGATCGAGGAGCCGCGGATCCCGAAGGCCCTGGAGAACGAGTTCGCTCCGAAACCCGCGGGGCTCTACGTGCACGCCGTCGAGCGTGCGCTCGCGGCCTGGGAAGCGGCCCTCGGCGGGCTGGTGACGTTTCGGCGGACCGGACCGGGTGAGACGGCGACACTGCGCATCCGGCTCCTTGGGGAGATGGCCCCGACGCCCGAGCCGGATGTTGCTGTGCTCGGGACGACGCCCCTTGGCGGGGCCTGCCGGGCGCAAGGCTTTGACCCTACGGGCGAGCGCCTGCTCGTGCGGTACAGCGTGCCGGAAGTGCGCCTTTACATCGCAGACGGCTTCGGCCTCCTTACGGAGGACCAGGTCGAGCGCGTTGCCCTACACGAACTCGGGCACGCCCTCGGGATGCGCGGCCACAGCCCGATTCCCGCCGACCTCATGTACGAGGTGGCGCGCGACGGAAGTCTCGCGGCGGCCCTGACTCCCGAGGACGTTCGCTCCTTCGTGGCGCTCTACCAGATTCCCAATGGGACGGTATTCGGACGTCGCCGTCCGGTGGAAGCCGCGGTGCCGGTACCCGCGGGCCCGCCCGCCGGTGCCCCGCGCCTGACTGCGGAGCCGAGGCAGGATCTGCGCCACGGGTTTG
>DATFYN010000633.1:0-8445 GCA_035315025.1 Myxococcota bacterium | reverse complement strand
ATGCCTTCGAGCGCGAAGTCCGAAAGCTGCGAGAGATCCGGAGCACGCATCGCGACGAGCGGCGGCAAACCCCACCCTATCTCGGCATCGTCGATCGGGTCTTGCAGGCGGCCGGCTACGGATTCATCGTGACCGATGGGGGAGAGAAGGTCTACTTCCATCGCAACGCCGTGCATGGCGGTCTCGACTTCGAGCGTCTCGCGGAGGGGGATCGAGTGGCATTGAACCTCGAGGCCGGTGAAAAGGGTCTCCAGGCGACGACAGTCGTCCCGGCGCCCCCGGGAACCCCTACTCCATGAGGTGCGGATCTCCAAGACCCACCGATGCACGCTGTTTGCGGCGGCGAGGCAAAACGCCCTTCCGCGGCGGGTCCAGCGGGGAGCCGCCTCGCTGAACGGGATCGCTCGATTTCCGGGCCGAGGCCCGAACCCCTATGCGATTCTTCTGCCCTGAGGCGGAAACGGAGGCGCTGCGACGACCGCATGCGGCGCGACAGCCCTTCGGCGTGCGGATAAAGGGATTGCAATGAAGCGACGTCCGATCCGCAACGCAGAGATCGCCGAACGACTCCGCGAGATGGCGCTCTTCCTCGAGATGGAAGGGGTCGCCTTCAAGCCTCGTGCCTACGAGAAGGCTGCACACGCCGTCCAGTCGCACGCAAGCCCGCTCGCTGAAGTCTTTGGAACCGGAGGTGTCGCCGCACTGCAAGATGTCCCGACCGTCGGGAAGGGAATCGCAGAGCGAGTTGCGGAGTTGCTGGAAAACGGCGAGATCGGCGAGCTCGAGCGGATGCGCCGGGCCACTCCAATCGACGTGCTCGGCCTGACATCGATCGAAGGGGTTGGGCCGAAGCACGCCAAGGCGCTGTACGATGCGCTCGGTGTCCGCTCCCTCGCCGACCTCGAGGCGGCGTGTCGTGACGGGCGAATCCGCGACGTCCCACACTTCGGCGCGAAGAGCGAGAAAAAGATCCTGCGCGGTCTCGAGCTCCGCAAGCAGGCGAGTGGCCGCCATCCGATCGGTGAGGTGTGGTCGCTCGCACGTGAAATCGAGGCTCGACTCGCGAAGCTTGTGGGTGCGCGGCGCGTTGCGATCGCGGGCTCACTGCGGCGTCGCAAAGAAACGATCGGGGACCTCGACTTCTTGGTCGTTTCCCCGGACCCTGACCCGGTGATGCGCCGGTTCGTCGAAATGCCGGAGGTGGTCGCCGTCCACGCGCGCGGGGAGTCAAAGTCGATGGTTCGGCTCACGAATGGCATGGATGCGGACCTGCGGGTCGTTCCGAAGGAGAGCTTCGGTGCGGCTCTCGTCTACTTCACAGGCAGCAAGGACCACAATGTGAGGCTTCGCCGCGTGGCCCAAGAGGCCGGGCTAAAGCTGAATGAGTACGGCGTCTTCAAGGGCGAGAAGGCGATTGCCGGCCGAACCGAGGAGGATGTGTATGAGACGCTCGGGCTGGAGTGGATCCCGCCCGAGCTGCGCGAGGATCAAGGCGAGATCGAGGCGGCGAGCGCGGGTCGCCTACCGAAGCTGATCGAGTACGGCGCGCTGCGGGGCGACCTGCAGATCCAAACCGACTGGACCGACGGCGCAGCCTCGATTGAAGAGATGGCCACCGCGGCAAAAGATCTCGGCCTTGAATACATTGCGATTACCGATCACACGCGCGATCTCGCCATGGCGCACGGCTCGGACGAGAAGCAACTGCTCGAGCAAGCCGAGGAGATCCGGCGCGTAAACAGCAAACTCAAAGGGATTCGCGTGCTCTCCGGCGCCGAGGTGAACATCCGAAAGGACGGAACCCTCGACCTCACGGACGAGGCACTCGGGCGCCTCGAAGTGGTGGGTGCGGCCGTGCACTCGCTTTTCGGCCAGTCTCGGTCGGTCGCAACCCGCCGTGTGATCCGCGCCATGGAGAATCCGCATGTAGACGTGCTGTTCCATCCCACGGCCCGACAACTCGGACGACGCGAGCCCATCGACCTCGACATGGACGCCGTGATTCAAGCCGCAAAGCGCACGGGCACCGTACTCGAGGTGGATGGCATCCCCGATCGACTCGACCTCAAGGATGAGTATGTTCGCAAGGCAGTGGGCGCTCAGGTGCCGCTGGTGATCGACTCGGACGCGCACCACCCCAGCCACCTGCGCTACGCAGACGAGTTCGGCGTGGCGGTCGCGCGCCGCGGCTGGGCCCGCGCGTCGGACGTCCTCAACACGCTCCCAGCGGAGAAGCTCCTCGACCGCCTGAAGGATCGGAGGCGACGCCACAGTGGGTAGAAGCGTCATGGCCGCGCTCTGGCTAGCGCTCGCGGGTGCGCTCGCCGTGCCGATCGATCACGCCGCCGGGCAGGACACGGGCTTCGCGCTTCACTCTCCCGCCTTCCAGCAGGGGGGCGAGATCCCGAGTCGCTACACGTGCGAGGCTCTCGATCTCTCACCGCCCCTTGCCTGGACCGAGCCGCCGCCCGGAACGCGGAGCCTCGCCCTCGTGGTCGACGATCCAGACGCCCCCGATCCGAAGGCACCCCAGACGACGTGGGTGCACTGGGTGGTTGTGGGGATTCCCGTGCAGGGACGCGAGCTGGCCGCCGGCGCAGGTGGGAGGCGGCTCCCCACCGGTGCGCGCCATGGTCTAAACGACTGGAAGCGCGCGGACTACGGCGGACCGTGCCCGCCGATCGGTCGACACCGCTACTTCTTCAAGCTCTATGCCCTCGACACCACGCTCTCGGAGCTCCCTTCACCCACCAAGGCTGAGCTCGAGCGCGCGATGCAGGGCCATATCCTCGCGCAGGCGGAGCTCGTCGGCACCTACGAGAAGAAGCATCTCTAACCCGCCGGACCCATGGATTCCCTCCCCGCGTCCTCTTGGGTGCCTGCCTCTTGGCCGAGGAGGCCGAAGCAGCGGAATCCGCGTACCCTTGCAGTCGTCTTCCTTCGGGGCCACACAGCGAAGCTATGAAACCGCGTACCTCCGCAGCCCACAATTTTTTCAACTTATATACACACAACTTCGTGCGCGTGGCGGTTGCAACCCCGGCACTGCGCGTCGCCGACCCTGCGTTCAACGTCGAAGGTACCTTCAGGTTGATGGCCGAAGCGACCCATGAGAAGGCCATCGTTTGCGTCTTCCCCGAGCTCGGAATCTCCTCTTACACGTGTGATGATCTGTTCCACCAGCAGGCGCTGATCACGGGTGCGGAGGAAGCGCTCTCGGAGCTGCTCCGACGGTCGAGGGATTTGCCCCTGGTCGCTCTTGTGGGGATGCCGGTCCAAGTGGACGGGCTCCTCTACAACTGTGCCGTTCTCCTCTGCCGCGGAAGGCTGCTCGGGATCGCGCCGAAGTCTTACTTGCCGAACTACCGGGAGTTCTATGAGCTGCGGCAGTTCACTCCCGGAGATGTCTGCGCGAGGAGAGAAATCACGCTTGCGGGTCAGCGTGCTCCCTTTGGCAATCGCCTCCTCTTTCGATTGCCGGAGCAGCCCAAGCTCGCACTGTTCGTCGAGATCTGTGAAGACCTGTGGGTTCCGGCGCCCCCTTCCTCCTTTGCTGCGCTCGCGGGCGCGACGCTGATCGCCAACCTTTCGGCCTCCAATGTGGTCGTGGGCAAGTATCAATACCGGCGCGACCTCGCGTCCAACCAATCGGCGCGATGCATCGCGGCCTACCTCTACAGTGCTTCGGGTCCCGGTGAGTCGACGACCGACCTTGCGTGGGACGGCCACGCGATGATCTGGGAGAACGGCAGCCTCCTCGCCGAGTCGCGGCGCTTCTCGGAGGTTCCGCAGCTGACCTTCGCGGACGTCGATCTCGATCGCCTGTGGGCGGATCGCATGCGGCAGAACTCATTTGGTCAGTCGATGCAACGCCATCGTGCGGAGGTCTCAGCGTTTCACGAGGTCGAATTCTCCCTGGCATTGCCGAAGGGGCGTCTGCCGCTCGCGCGGCGAGTCGAGCGCTACCCCTATGTCCCAGATGATCCCGCGACGCGGGATAGCCGCTGTGAGGAGGTTTACCGCATCCAGGTGCAGGGCCTCACCACACGAATGCGTGCCACCGGCGTAAAGAAGCTGGTGATCGGTGTCTCAGGCGGCCTTGACTCCACGCAGGCGCTCCTCGTTTGCGCGCGCGCGATGGATGAGCTTGAGCTCCCCCACAAGAATATCCTCGCCTACACGATGCCAGGGTTTGCGACGACCGCGCGAACGAAGAGCCAGGCTTGGAGCTTGATGCGAGCCATCGGCGCCACAGCCGAAGAAATCGATATCCGACCCGCTTGCTTGCAGATGCTGAAGACGCTGAATCATCCCTACGCAAAGGGAGACAGGGGACCCCGCGTCTATGATCTTAGCTTCGAGAATGTGCAGGCGGGTGAGCGGACGAGCCATCTTTTTCGGCTTGCCAATCGCTACGGCGCGATCGTCGTCGGGACCGGCGATCTCTCGGAACTGGCGCTCGGCTGGTGCACCTACGGTGTCGGCGACCAGATGTCGCACTACAACGTGAATGTCAGCGTACCGAAAACCCTCATCCGCGACTTGATTGGGTGGGTCGCACATTCGGGTGAATTTGATCGGGGCGTCGGACGAGTCCTCGCGCGCGTACTGGCCACGGACATCAGTCCGGAGCTCGTGCCGGGGAGGAATGGCGGGCAACCCGCACAGCTTAGTGAAAGTGTCGTAGGTCCGTACCCGCTCCAGGATTTCCATCTCTACTACACTTTGCGCTTTGGCTACGCACCGGCGAAAGTCGCCTTCCTCGCCTGGAACGCTTGGCGCGGAAAGGACGGCTACCGCCTCGGAGAGATCCGGAAGTGGCTGGGGGTTTTCCTGGCGCGCTTCTTCCAAACCAGCCAGTTCAAGCGCAGCGCATTGCCGAATGGGCCCAAAGTTGGCTCGGGAGGATCGCTCTCGCCGCGAGGAGACTGGCGCGCACCCTCCGACAGCGTTGCAGAGCGCTGGCTCGAGGATCTAGAACGCGTACCGACCCGCGACTAGCCGGGTTCGAGGCGACGCCGAGCGGCCCACTGTTTCGCCTTCGCAATGGCGATGCGGATCGCCCGACCGTCGTCCATTCCTTCCTCGAGCAGCGCGTTGGCGATTTCGATCGCCTTCTCGCGCACCAGCTCAGGTAGCGCCTCCATCGCCGGCGGATATCGGAGGACGGTCCAGGGCAAAGCATCCCCTGTTGTTCTTGCGCCGCATCTGCCTGGCTGCGCCGCGAAGGTACCGGGACTGCGCTCTCGAAGCGGGCCTCACCGTCTACTGGTGGGCCCCCTCTCGTTCGGCGCCACCGCTTCTCCCCAAACGGGCACCGCTCGCTTGGCGGAGAGAGCCGAGGCTGTCAGGGAGTCTCGCTTGCGCGTGAGAATCAGCCGTTCGTAGGCTTTCGCAAGCCGCGTGCATACGGCTTGCAGCGCGGCGAAGGATGCATCCGCCAGGGCCTGAGCGCCATTGTCGGCATACAGAAGGCCTACAACCCGACCTTGAATCACGATGGGAAGGACGGCGATCTCCTGCGCACTTTCGCGCCCCAGCATCCCGAGGATGCGCGCGCCGAGTCCCTCCTGAGGCGGGAGCCCGCGCACAGGCGAGTGACTCGCGACAACCTCGGCAAACGGGCTCGTCACCTCGGAGGGGAACAGGAGCTGCTTCCCGCAGTTTGCGACCCCCTCCCCGCAAACGCCGTGGATCACACCGCGATGGATTCGCAGCAGAGCCGCTGCAGACACGTATGCTCGCGCGAGGTGAACCGCGAGCCGTGCCACATGCTCGCGATGCGTGGAGCGGTCGATCTCGGCTTCGAGCGCGGCCGCCGTCGCAGCCGACGGAGGCCTCGCAGGCCCCGGAAGAGGCGACTTCTCGCGCACCGGAGCTGCCAGTGCGGGTGCGGCGCGAATCTCATCGGGCGTCTCACTGAGGGAGTCCCTTAGCTCGGCGGGGAGGGGGAGCCGGCGCGCCTCCGAGGTTCGCGTCGGCTCCGCAGCGATCTTCGAGTAGAACGCGTGAAAGATCTCCGCGTCGATTAGCTCCTCCCCGGGGCCAAGCGGGCTGATCCGCGCCTTCACGATGCGCTCGCGTCTTCCACCCAGCGCCGATAGGCTTCCGGGGGGGCAACGAGACGGAGACCTACACCACCGGCGGCCAGCAGCTTGAGGCTGTGCGGAATGTGTCGCCGGTTTGGCACAGAGGCCTCAAGGACGAAGCGCTCTCCCGCCGTGGTATGGAAGGCGACCACGGCCGCGGTGCCAAGAGCGAGCGCCGCGTGGATCTCCACAAAAAGACCTTGCGCGGAGAGATTCTGTACCACTCCCGAGTGGCGGCCTCCATTCACCATCACTTCGCAGGGGATGCGCTGCTTGATGCGGCGGGTTTCTCGCCGATCGAGCTCGGGAATGAACCTTCGCCGCATGGCCGGTCTCCTTCGGGAACCGAACGCCCCATGGTAGGTGGCCGCTAAACCTGCGGACGTGACGAGATCCGGGGCTGCGGGACCACCAGCGTGACCCGGGACCCGCTGCGTGGCTGCCCCCGGCAGAACGCAAGCCAGGAACGGAAGGAAGCGACTTCTCGTCGGATGCGGAAAAGGCTCGCCATAGGGCCTCCCCTCTGTCCCCTTGCCGCAAGCATGTCCTCGACGAGCGGCTCGCCCACCCGCGGAAAGTGTCAAGTCCCAGGGCAGGCTCCTTGTGGACGATTCGAACCCGCTGATCCGCTGTGTAGGAGATGAATGTGGCTACGGCACCGTGGGAACCCAATCCGGGCCAAGCTGCATCCGTCCTGCCGGTGCCTCACCGGCAACTTCTGCGGTCACTGATCCGTGGATTCGGGGTGCTCGGCCGCGTAACCAAGCCGTGGACCACTGCCGGGCCTACGTCCTCCCCACCGTGACACCGTTCGGCCGTCCCAGACAAGGAGGTCGTCACCCATCCGCAAACCGGGTAGGGAGGCGAAGCGCCTACCGCGTTCACGAAACCGGTGGGTGCGTCCGCGATTCCTGACTCCTAGGGGCCTCGTCGAACTGGATCTCTCCGCGCTGGACGAGGTCGAGGAATACTTGAACGACCTTGGGATCGAACTGGCTGCCAGCGGCGTTTTGGATGCGGGAGACCGCTTCCTCTACGGAGATGGTTTTTTTGTAGGTGGCGTGGCTCGTCATGCTGTCGAAAGCCTCTGCAATGCCGATGATGCGCGCTTCGAGGGGGATGTCTTCGGCGGCGAGCTTTTGCGGATAGCCTCTTCCATCGAACCATTCGTGATGGTGCAGAACAAAAGGCGCAAGATCACTCCAGAGACGGACCGGCGAGAGCATGCCTGCGCCGAGTGCGGGATGCTTTTCGTACGCTGCCCGGACTCCGTGAAGATCGGGCTTGATCTTGAGCATGCCCACGTCGTGAAGCAGGGAAGCAAAGTGCAGTCGATGGAGCCGATCTTCGGAGAAGCCTAAGGCGCGAGCGATGCGGTTTGCGATGCGGGCGACGCGGCGCGGGTGTCCGACCTGAACATCGCAGTGCGCATCGAGCGCAGCCACAAGCATTTCCGTCACGTGGGTAAAAAAGTTTTGTTGGGATTCCTGGAGGTCCGTGTTGCGAGTCGCGACGGCTGCGAGGGCGCTCAGCGTCATGAGCGCACTCACCTCGCTTTCGCTGACGCGGTGAGCGCCCCGGGAGTACACGACGCCCAGCGCGCCCATCGCCCCGCGAAGGCCCACAAGCGGGACCACAATCGCAGCGGGCATCGACTGACTCGCTCCGGAGACGGCTGGTTTTGCGTCGCGGACCACGACCTCAGCCAGCTTCTCGAGCTCCGCGCGCACCGCCTCTCCCGGTTGGCCGCCGCTTGCCGAGGCGACGAGCGCCAATCGGCCCTCCTTGTCGGGCCGCATCCATAGGAAGCCGGCGGCCGACCCCGTCACGGCCAGAGCGACAGCAGCCGTCACACCTGCGACGTCATTGGCATGCTTTGCGCTTGCGAGCTTCGCCGAGGCGTCGAGAAGTCCTTGGAGCCGGCCGTTGTCGGTGTCCATTCGTTCGAGACTCTGTTGCGCCGTGCGTCGAATGAGGAGAAACGATCCAAGCGTGAGGACCGCGACGGAGCCGAGGCCTCCCAACAGCCCTTCGGCCACCGGCCCGTCCGGCAACGCCGGTACGACGTAGCGCAATGCCAGGAAGGCGAGTGCCACAAGCGGCACGATCGCCCCGAGGAAGTACCCGGTCAGGATCGCGCGGTCGAGCCGCTGGGAGAATATGGACAATCGATGAGCGGTTCGCGCTTTGCCGGCCATTCGAGCAGCGTCGCCTCGCTTCGGGTCTCTTGCCCCTATCGGCCGAGCGCAGCAGCGGCTGTAACCGCCCGCGGCGGCAGTTGCGTGAGAGGCCGCCCCCAAAACAGCACAGGCTAAGACCCGCCCTCAGAGCTCGCCCCGCGAGGGGCGGTGTAGAG
>DATFYN010000632.1:0-19486 GCA_035315025.1 Myxococcota bacterium | reverse complement strand
GCTGGACTCGATCCCCGCCCCGTCTTCGCCTGCGCTCGGCGCTCGGGCACTCCCGAGGGTTCGACGACACGAAGGCGGATTCCGTTTCAAGCTCCGGGTACTGGGGATCGAGCCGACCGTGCGTCTTGGGCTTTGCCTCGTGCGCATCGGGGCGGCGCTCGTGTGGAGTCGGCTTTTCGACCCGTTCTTCTCGCCGCAGCGGCGCGCCGCACGCCGGGAGGAGCGCTTGACGCGCGCCGCGCGCTCCCTCGCGACGGTGCTCGGCGATTTGAAGGGCGCCTTCGTGAAGGCCGGGCAGTTTGCCTCGCTGCGGATCGACATGCTCCCCGCCAAGGCGCGCGAGGCCCTGGCCTCGCTCCAGGACCGGGTCCCGCCGCTTCCCCTCGAGGTCGTTCGCGGGGTGGTGGAGGCGGAGCTCGGGGCGTCGCTTGAAGTGCTCTATCCCCGTTTCGACCCGACTCCCCTCGGCACGGCGTCGATCGCACAAGTCCACCGCGCCGCCCTCCCGGACGGCCGGGAGGTGGCGGTGAAGGTCCAGCACCCCTGGCTCGAGGCGTCTTTGCGGGCGGACCTCGGGGTGATCCGTGCTGCGCTCGCCGGCTTCTCCTTCCTGCGCGGCCGCGGGCGCCTGGATCAGCGACGCGTCTTCGAAGAATTCGCCGCGGGCCTCGCGGAGGAGCTCGACTTCGAACGCGAGGCGAAGGTCGCAACCGAGATCGCAGCCAATCTCGCTCACGAGCCGCAGATCGTGGTGCCGGAGATCGTGACAAGCCATACCACAAGGCATGTCCTCACCATGCGCTACCAGCCCGCAGTTCCGATCCTCGACCGCGCGGCGCTGGCACGGCTTGGGGTCGCGCCCAGTGATGTGCTCGAGGTCTTGGCCCGCGCGTACGCCAAGCAGGTCTTTGTGGATGGGCTCTTCCACGCCGACCCCCATCCAGGAAACCTCTTCGTGCTCGAGGAGCCTGGAGCCGGTCGCCGCCCGCGGGTTCTCTTCGTCGACTTTGGCCTCTCGAAGCGACTCGACCCGACGCTCCGCCAGGAACTGCGAAAGGGCATCTATGCCCTCTTGCAGCGCGATCTCGACGCCTTCCTCTCCGGCATGGAGCGCATGGGGATGATTGTGCCCGGGGCGGAGCCACGGGTGCGAACTGCGGTCTCCGCCATTTTCGCGCGCATTTCTGAAGGCGGAGGAACACCGCTTGCCATGAGCGGGAGCGCCATTCTCTCACTGAAGGACGAAGCCAAGGCGCTCCTGCAATCGACCGAGGGTCTGCATCTCCCGAATGAGCTTCTGCTCTACGCGAAGACCCTTTCCTATCTCTTCCAGCTCGGCGCCGAGCTCGACCCGAAGGTCGACCTGATGCGCCTCTCGGTGCCCTTTCTGCTTCGATTCCTCGCCGATCGAAGCTAACGCCTTAACCGAGGATGCTCGGGTACTTCGGGCGGTACTCCGGGCACAGGGCCGAGGTCTCCGCCACGATCCGGCGCATCGCCTCCACGCTTCGCGCGAGCTCGCCGCCGCTCGCGCCGAGCGCCGCAAGGACCGCTTCTACGCGCGGACCGAAATCGCGCGGACAGGCGGCGAAGCGCTCGATCTCGGCGAGCGCGGTCTTGTCGCTGGTAAAGAAGACCTCGTTCCTGGCGAAGAGGACCTGAAGGATTGCGCGCGCGCAACGGGTCATGCAGCCGCTTGTATTCAGCACATCGCCGCGCCCGGCGAAGCCCTGTGCGAAGAGCACGGTGAACTCGGCCGACCACAGGAAGTCGCGTACGATCGCCGCGCGCAGCGCCGGCGGAAACCTCGTCGCCTCCGCTTTCAAGGCAGCGAGCGTGCCGGTCGGGTCATGCAGCACGCGACACTCGCGCAAGTCCCCAAGGTAGCTCCAGCTGAAATAGCCAAAGGGGGGCTGCTGTTCGAAGTGAGACTCGATGCGGCCCGCTCGGCAATCGGCGACCACACGGCGCACTTGGTCGAGATTGCGATAGAGCAGCCACGCGGCGACCGCCCACCACGAGCCAGGCGCCGCCGTTCACGAAGGGGCCCCACTCGTAGGGCGCCGTCACGACCGGCGCGTCCTCTTTCGCGTCGTGAAGCCGCCGGGCAGCAGAGCGGACCCGGTCGAGGCTCGGCGGCGCGGCCTCATCGTAGAACACACCAAAATCAACGTCCGAGTCCTCGCGGGCCGTGCCACGCGCAAACGAGCCGGCAAGGGCCACCGCGCGCACGGCCGGGAGTTCTGCGAGCTCGGAAAGAACGCGCTCCACGAGGCCGGCGGGCAGCTCGAGCGCCAGGCGACTCAAACGGCGCTTCCCTTCGTCCCTCTTTTCCCGCTAGGCCCCGAAGCTCTTGCCGCAGCCGCATTCGGTCTGCGCGTTCGGGTTGTGAATCTTGAAGCCGCTTTCGTTTAGGCCGTCCAAGTAGTCGATCTCGACACCCTTCAGATACTGCACGCTCATCGGGTCGATCAGCACCCGTACCGCCCCTGCTTCCACCTGATGGTCCAGGTCGTCGACCTGCTCGTCGAAGTACATCTGGTACTGGAAGCCGGAGCAGCCACCGCCCACGACCTTCACCCGGAGCGCCGCCCTCCCGAGTCTCCCTTGCTGCTCGAGAAGACCGCGCACCTTCGCCTGCGCAGCCGGCGTGAGCGTAATCATCGGGGTCCTCCCTTCTTTGCGCGCGGGCCCCCGCCGGTCGTGGGGGGCCGCAGCCGCAGACCCTGAAGACGAATGAAACCCGTAGCATCGGCCTGGCGATAGCTATCGGCCGGCCCCGCATCCTCGAAGGTCACCGTGGATTCTGAATACAAGGACACAGGCGAGCGCCGGCCCGTCACCCTGACCCCGCCTTTGTAGAGCGTAAGCCGCACATCGCCGGTCACATTGCGCTGCGACTGCTCGATCGCCGAACGCACAAACTCCATTTCCGGGGAGAACCAGAAGCCGTTGTAGATGAGCTCCGCGAAACGCGGCGAGAGGCGGTCGCGCTCGTGCATCACCTCGCGGTCGAGCGTAATCGACTCGATCGCACGGTGGGCGCTGTGCAGCACCGTCCCACCCGGCGTCTCATACACGCCGCGGCTCTTCATGCCGACGAAGCGATTCTCCACCATATCCACCCGGCCGATGCCGTGGGATCCAGCCACGTGGTTCAGGTGCTCGAGGAGCCTTCCGGGGGAGAGGCGCTCCCCGTCGACCGATACCGGCGTTCCGCCTTCGAAACCCACGACGAGCTCCTGCGGCCGGTCGGGCGCCTTTTCCGGGGAGCGGGTCAGAAGGAACATCGCTTCGTCGGGCTCGCGCCAGGGATCTTCGAGAATGCCGCCCTCATAGGAAATGTGAAGGAGGTTTCGGTCCATGGAGTACGGCTTCTTGATCGTCGCCGAAACCGGGATGCCGTACTTCTGGGCATAGGCCATACAGTCGGTCCGCGATTTCAAGTCCCACTCGCGCCAGGGAGCCACGATCTTGAGTTCGGGCGCGAGGGCGCGGTAGCTGAGCTCGAAGCGCACCTGGTCGTTGCCCTTGCCGGTCGCGCCATGGGCCACGGCATCGCAGCCCATTTCGCGCGCGACCTCGATCTGGTGCTTGGCAATCAGGGGGCGCGCGAGCGACGTACCGAGCAGATACGTGCCCTCGTAGACGGCGTTCCCGCGCAGTGCGGGGAAGACGAAGTCGCGCACGAACTCCTCGCGCGCATCGCGGATCACGCAGTCGATCGCGCCCGTGGCCTTGGCCTTGTCCGGAAGTCCTGCAAGCTCCTCTTCCTGGCCGACGTCCAAGCAGAAGGCCACGACTTCACAGCCGTATTCCTCGATCAGCCAGCGCAGGATGACCGAAGTGTCGAGCCCTCCGCTGTAGGCGAGGCAGACACGCTTCACGGTGCCACGTCGGTTCGGACTGGGCATGCGCGGAACCTCCGGCGCCGAGTGTAACCAGGGCGCCCGCGCGATGCTGCCTAAGGCTGCGCGGGGGCAGCCTCGAAATGGATGGCCGTCGTGCGGCCTCCCGCCTCGCTGGGCGTGATGCGGAGGTTTCCGCCGAGGCTCGAGATCGCGTCGCGCAAGAGCTCGAGCTCGGGCTCCGCCGCGGCGGCTCCCTCCGCGCGGACGGGCGTACCCTCCGTGACGAGGAGGAGAACCGACGCGATTTTGCCTGTGGGCAGTGCCTTGGCCGCAAGGGTAAGCGAGGGCGCCGCCGTGCGCGCGAGCCGCGCCCGCAGCCAGTGCACAAGCGCTGCCTCGAGGCGCTCGCCATCCCCGCGCAGCGAAGGCAGCTCCGCGGGGACCGAGAGCTCGACGGTACAGCCCGCTCCTCGCTCAAGCCCGGCGGCGGCGCGGCGCAAGAGCCTCCGCAGATCAAAGCGCGCCCCCGAGCTCGCCCCTCCCGGGCGCCCGAGCGCGATGTTCTGGAGCTCGTCCGTCCACTTGCGAAGCCGCTGGAGCGCGCGCAGGCTGTCCTCGACGAGTGTTCGGTAACGCTCGCTGCGCCGCCCGCCGGTCTGGTCGAGCAGCGTGTCGAGGCACTCCGCGAGATCGTCCACGGGCTCCTGCACTGCACGATGAAACGCGAGGAGTTTTTCGCCGCCGATCATCTCCTCGGTCAGGAGCAGGATCGCGCCGATGCGCGCACTTTCGGTCACGATCGGAGACACCAGAGCGACGTAGCCGACACCGCCGACGCGTAGCCGGAAGCGCGACGGCGGACCGCCGTCACACACATCCGCGAAGGCGCGAAGCACCTCTTCGCGTCCTCCCAATTCGAAGAGGATCGCGAGCGGCAGGCCTTGGGCTCCGCCCTGCGGGAGCGCAAAGCGTGCCTCAAACGAGGGATTCGCGTAGACCGCGGAGCCGTCGGGATCTGCCACCAGAATCGGCGTATCCACGAACGAGAGGAGCGAGGGCGACTTCCCCGTCACCATGCGCGTGCGTCTCCGCTCATTCCACGCTCTCGCCGCGCCGTTCACGCCGCGCGGCGGTGCCGAGGGAAACGATGCCGGCGTCGAGCAGGCCATTGAGAACGCGAAGCGCCTCGAAGGAGTCCATGCCCGAGAGGGAAACGATGTCACCCACCGAAGTGTCGCCATCGATCAGCGAGAGCATGAAGCCGGCATGGGCGGGCAGGTTGAACTTCATCACGTCAGAAAGACCGAGCGACAGGCGGGGCACGCCGCCCAAGTCCCTCATGCGGTCGCGGTAGCGCTTCAGGAGCCGGCTGCGCACCTCCTCGATGTGGCCGTGCACCTCGAGGCGCATGGGATCGCGACGCGCCACAGCCTCCAGCAGATCGAGCCCAGCCTCGAGCTGCTGCTCGCGCACGAGGCGTTGGCCCTCGCTCACGAGGTCGTCGAGGGCCGTGTCATCGCGATGGGCGAGCTCAGCGGCCGCGTGCTCATGCACCTCGAGCTCCGCGGGTGGCTGCTTTGGGCGGGGCGGCGGCACCGTGGCGTGGGCGGCCTCTTCCGCGGTCGCCACGAAGTCGCGGGCCTCGGCATGATCGGGATCGAGCTTCAGCACCTCGCGCCAGGAGCGCAGTGCTTCCACGACGGCACCCATGCCGTAGTGGTTTAGGCCCTCGCGCATGAGGCGCTCGATCTTGTCCTCCTTCGACTCCGCCATGCCGCCGTCCAGCTACTCCTTGAGCTGCACTTCGTAGAGTTCGTTCTCGTCGATGATCCGCTGGATCTCCTCCTCGGAGAGTGTGCCCGTCGCGTTCACCTGGATGGACTGCTCCTTGCCCGTCGCCTGGTCCCGAGCGGACACCGAGACGATGCCGTTTGCGTCGATATCGAAAGACACCTCGACCTCCGGCTCGCCCTTGCGCGCCGGCCGGATGCCGGAGAGCACGAACTCGCCGAGGAGGTCGTTTTCCGCCGCGGTCTCGCTTTCGCCCTGGAGCACGCGGATCTTCACGGCGGATTGGTTGTCTCGCGTGGTGGTGAAGATGTGGCCCTTTCGCACAGGCACGGTGGTGTTGCGCTCGATCAGCTTGGCGAAGTGGCCACCGAAGGTCGCGATTCCCAGCGAGAGCGGCGTCACGTCGAGGAGCAGGAGGTTTTTGTCCTCGCTGAGCAGCGACTCACCCTGAATGGCCGCACCGACCGCCACGACTTCGTCGGGATTTACACCCTTGTGCGGGCGCTTTCCGAAAAGCTCGGTCACGAGGTTCTGGACCAGGGGCATACGCGTCTGTCCGCCGACCAGCACCACCTGGTCGATCTGCTCGCGGGTGAGACCCGCGTCGTGGAGGCACGACTCCACGATCTTGATGGTCTGGCGAACGATGTCGTCCACCAGCCCCTCGAGCGTCTCCCGCGTGACTTCGATGTTGAGGTGCCGCGGTCCCCGTGCGTCGCTTGCGACGAAGGGAAGGTTGATCTCGCTGACATCGCGCGTGGAGAGATCGCACTTGGCCTTCTCCGCGGCGTCCTTGAGGCGCTGGAGCGCCATGGCGTCCGCCCGAAGGTCGATCCCCTCAGCCTCCTGGAAGCGCTCGAGCAGGTGGGCCACGAGTCGCCGGTCGAGGTCCTCTCCGCCGAGGAAGGTGTTCCCCCCGGTCGCCAGCACCTCGAGGACGCCGCTACCGAGCTCCAGAATCGAGATATCAAAAGTCCCGCCGCCGAGGTCGTAGACCGCGATCTTCTCCTCGCGCTTCTTCGCAAAGCCGTAGGCCAAGGCCGCGGCGGTGGGCTCGTTGATGATGCGCAGCACCTCAAGCCCGGCGATCTTGCCCGCGTCCTTCGTGCACTGGCGCTGGGTATCGTTGAAATGCGCGGGCACCGTGATCACCGCGTCGCGCACAGGCTCGCCGAGGTGCTCCTCTGCCACGCGCTTCATCTCCCGCAAGATGAGGGCCGAGAGCTCGGGGCAGGTGAAGGTCTTCTCGCCGATCCGAACGCGCGGGTCGTCGTTCGGACCCCGCACGATCTCGTAGGGGCAAAGATCAATCGCCTTCTGCACCTCAGGCGCATCGAAGCGTCGCCCGATCAGACGCTTTGACGCGTAGACCGTGTTGCGCGCGTTGGTGATGGCCTGGCGCTTCGCGAGGTGGCCGACCAAGCGCTTTCCGTCCTGCGAGATCGCGAACATGGACGGGGTGGTCTTGTAGCCGCCAGCGTTCGGTATCACTGTCGGCTGACCATTCTCCATCACCGCGACGCACGAGTTCGTCGTGCCAAGGTCAATTCCGATCACCCGCCCCATGGACTTCCCCCTTGCCCTCTCACTTTTTCGGCAAACTGCGAAGCTCCCGCTTCGCCTCTGCGTCTTTCGGATCGATGCGCAGCACAGCCTCGAGCTCGCGCCGCGCGTTCGCGATGAGTCCCGCCGCTTTGTAGATCTGGCCTAAGGTGCGGCGATAGGCCGACACCTCGGGGCGTAGCTCGCATGCCCGGGCGGCGTACTCCTTGGCCTTCTTCAAGTCTTCGGCCCCAAGCCACGCGAGACGCGCTGTCGTGTGATTGACCTCCGGATCATGCGGTCGGTAGTGGAGCGCTTCCTCGAAAAGGGGCAGCGCTTCGGCGACGCGCCGCAGATCGAGGTTTGCGTTGGCCTCCTTCAAGAGCTGCTCGGCGCGCTCTTCGTTCGCCTTGTGCTGGACCTCGGCGAACGCCTCCTTCACCGCCTCGTTCCAGGGATCGAAAGCGATGGCGAGGCGCACGCTGGCGGCGGCCTCGCGCCAGCGGCCTTCCTTGAAGGCCGCCATCCCGGTTTCAAAAAAGCCCTTCGCCTTGGCCTTGCGCTCGGCAAGCGCGCGCAGCTGGGGGGCATGGAGGTGGATGGGGGGGAGCTTTTTCTTCGGCTCGGCAGGCGCTTTCTCGGTCGCGGCGACAGCCGGGGGCGGCGGCGGTTCCGCCACGTTGCGCTGCACTTCCGCGCGCGTCGCCGGGTCCGAGAGAAGCTCATAGGCTTCCACGAGGCGCTTAAAGATCCGGCCGAGACGGGGCGCGAAGGGGCCAATGTTCCGCCGGAAGTAACGGTCGGGGTGGTATTCCTTCGAGAGCTCGAAGTAGGCGCGCTTGACCGCCTTCACATCGGCATTCGCAGCCACGCCGAGGATCTCGTGGTACGGGCGCTTTAGGCGCTTTTCGAACTCGAGGATGCGCTCTTGCGCCTCGACGGGAATTTCGAGGCTCTCGTCGGTCTGGCCCGATGAAGCCGCCGCGGCGCGCGGCACCTCCGCCGGCGGGCACGGCGTGGTCTGGCTTTCCTCTCCCGCTTCGCGGGGAGCCGCTTGCGGGATGGGGGTCGACTTCGCAGCGGATCCGTTGACGACGAGGATACCCTCCGAGACCCAGCGCTCGAGACAGCGGTCGACCTCGCTGGGCGGGAGTCCCCCGATCTCGCGCAAAAGGCTCCAGGGTGTCCGGCCGTCGATTCGCGAGAGGAGGTAGCCTTCGGCCGGGGAGAGCGGGAGTTGGGCCGGATCGCACCCGGGCGCCAGCTGCGGCACCCGTGCCTCACCCGAGCCTTGGCCCCCGAGCTGCATGAAGCTCTCCCATGGCAGGGGCCCGCGTGCTGGCCACCGGCCAGACACGAACCCTGTCTCGGCCCTCATCGGCCGTACTTGGGGGGAAGCTGAGGGGTTCCCCGCGGTCGGCGGGAAGGGAAGATCACCCCTGGGCCTGCCGGTCTCC
This sequence comes from Myxococcota bacterium, assembly GCA_035315025.1. GTDB lineage: Bacteria > Myxococcota_A > UBA9160 > UBA9160 > UBA9160 > UBA9160. The sequence continues at coordinate 10,845 of DATFYN010000632.1, read as the reverse complement.
TGCGCCTTCCCGATCCCCGGGAAGGGTCCCGCACAGGGCGGCTCGGAAGGGCCCGGCCGGGAGCTAGCTCCTCGGTCCGAGGAGAAGTCGCTCGAGGATGGCCTTCTGGGCGTGGAGCCGGTTCTCGGCCTGGTCGAACACGATGCTCCGCGACCCGTCGAGGACCTCGTCTGTGATCTCTTCGCCGCGGTGGGCGGGAAGACAGTGCATGACGAAGGCCTCGGGGGCGTGTTTTAGGAGCCGCGCATTCACCTGGTAGGGCTCGAAGAGCGCGCGGCGCCGCTCCGCCTCGTCCTCTTGGCCCATGCTCGTCCACACGTCGGTGTAGATGAAGTCGGCGCCACGCACCGCGGCCAGCGGATCTGCGGTGAAGCTGATGCGCGCTCCGCTCGTCGCCGCGAGCTCCTCGGCCCGGCGACGCACACGGTAGGCGGGTCGGTGGCTTTCGGGAGTCGCGAATCGAAACTCAAGACCCAAAACCGCAGCCGCGTTGAGCAGCGAGTTGGCGACGTTGTTGCCGTCGCCGACATAGGCCAGGCGGGCGCGGAGAAGATCCGCTCGCTCGGAGATCGTGAGAAGGTCTGCCATCCCCTGACAGGGATGGAGGAGATCGGTTAAGCCGTTAATCACCGGGATGGAGGCCACGCGCGCCAGCTCTTCCACCAGGCTGTGGCTGTAGGTGCGGGCCACGATCGCGTCGACCCAGCGCGAGAGGTTCCGCGCCACATCGGCCGGCGTCTCGCGGGTTCCGATCCCGACCTGGTCGGGCAGCAAGCTCAGCGCATGGCCGCCGAGCTGCGTCATGCCCGCTTCGAAGGTGACGTGGGTCCGGAGCGAGGGCTTTTCGAAGTACATGGCGAGCGTGCGGCCCTGGAGGGTCTGCGGTCGCTCGCCGCGCTTTTGCAGGTCCTTGAGCTCGCGGGCGCGCTCGAGCATCGCGAGGATCTCGGCGCGCGTCCAGTCGGCGATGCTGATGAAGTCCTTGGGCAAATTCTTCCTCAGCGCGAGATCAGCGTCCCGACGCCGAAATCGGTAAAGATCTCGAGCAGCACGGCGTGCAGCAACCGGCCGTCGATGATGTGGCTGCGCGCGACGCCACCGCCGAGCGCCTCGATGCAGCACTGGATCTTGGGAATCATGCCGCCGGTGATCGTCCCTTCGGCGATCAGCTTGCGTGCCTCGGCGATCGTCAAGCGGCGTACCAGGTGGCCGCCGACGTCCTTCACGCCCTCGACATCGGTGAGGAGGATCAGCTTTTCCGCACGCAGCGCGCGGGCGATCGCGCCTGCCGCCTCATCCGCGTTCACGTTGTAGGTGAGGCCTTCGGTGTCGACACCGAGAGGCGCCACGACCGGCACGAATCCCGCCTGGGCGACCGCGGCGATGGGTGCCGGGTCCACCTCGACGATCTCGCCCACGCGGCCGAGGTCTCGTCCTTCCTGGAGGCGGCGGCGCACCCGCAGCATGTGGCCATCGCGACCGGTGAGGCCGATCGCTCGCCCGCCGCTTTGCTCCATGAGGCCCACGATCTCCTGGTTGATGCTCCCGGCGAGCACCATCTCGACCACTTCCATGGTGGCGTCGTCGGTCACGCGCCGTCCGTCGACGAAGCTCGATTTTCGGCCCATCGCCTGGAGCGTGGTATCGATCTGGGGTCCGCCGCCATGCACGATGACGAGCCGGATCCCGATGTATTTGAGCAGCACCATGTCCCGGGCAAAGGAGACCTTGAGCTCCTTGTCCATCATGACGTGGCCGCCGTACTTGACGACAATCGTCTTGTCGAAGTAGCGCCGGATGTACGGCAGGGCCTCGATCAGGATTTCGGCCTTGTCGATGAGCTGCTGCAAGCGGCCTTCCGCGGACGAAAGGGACCGGTTCTAGGCGAGCCCCGCCTCCCGGCGGGCTCGCGCGACCTCTTCGATGCTGTCCACGAGACTACGGTACAAGAACACGTTCCGGACCGCCGCGGAGAGCGCCGCCGCGAGGACCTCGCCCGTGCGTGCCGACGGCGCGATGCCCGAGCGCGGGAAGGCTCGCAACACGCCGAGGACCTTGCCCCGGAAGCGAAGCGGGAGACACAAGAGCGGGGCGGGCTCGCCGCCCTCGGGTGTATCGACATCGGGATCAAATCTCGGATCGTCCTGAGGCTTGGGCGTAGCCACGAGATTGCCAGTCGCAAGGACCGTGCCCGTGAGGCCGCGCAGCGCGGAAATCCGCAGCCGATCGGCGCAGCGTCCACCGTCGACCTGACCCTCGCAGACAAGGTCACCGGTCTCTGCGTCGCGCAAGAAGAGCGCAACGGGCGCTGCCTCGAGGGCAAGGGCGATCGGACGGATCGCGGCATCGAGCACGCGCCCGGGCTCGACCTCCGCGCTCACCGCCTCGCAGACCTGGCGGGCAAGATCGGCGTCGCGGGGCGCGGACTCGTCGTTCGCGAGGGAAGCCGCGACGGAGGGCGCCGGGAGCGTTCGATCCGGGTCGGTTGCGGCGCGCGCCGCCGAGGCCGGGCTCACCTGCGCGAGGCGGCGCTGCGTTAAGAGCTGCCCGACCTGGACCGCGAGGATGCGCAGCACAGCGAGATCGGTTTCCTCGAACGGGGCGCCGCCCGCCCGGTCGGTTGCGCACAGCACTCCGAGAACGCCGCTCGGAGATGGCACGGGTGCCACGGCAAAGGAGCCCGAGTCGTAGCGCCCGGTCTTCTCCTGCGCTCCCGCCGCGGACATGCGCTCATCGCTCACCGCGTCCTCGACGAGCATGGCCTGCGCCCGGGAGAAGGCCGCACCGGCAACCCCCTGGCCCACCGGCACGGCGTCGAACTCTTCGATCGCAAGCTTGCGTCCAGTGGCCGCGGCCACACGCAGGTGCGACCCGGCTTCGTCGAGGAGGAGGAGCGAGGTCTTCCCGGCGCCGAGCACGTCCGCCACCGTCTCGGCCGCGCGGGCCGCGAGGTCCGGGGAAGGCTCGTCGCCGCTTGACTCACGGACGAGCTCGCCGAGCTTCGACTCGAGGAGCGAAAGGCGCGCGCGCAGCTTGTCCCAGCCTGCCGCGATCGCGTGGGTCTCAAGGGCTCGCTTTACGGCGAGCACGAGCTCCTCGTCATGGAGGGGCTTGGCGAGGTAGTCGCTCGCCCCAAGCCGCAGCGCCTCGAGAACGATCTCCTGGTCCGTGTGGGCGGAGAGGATCACGACGCGGAGTGCGGGATGGTTCTCCCGCAGCCGGCGGAGGACCTCGATCCCGTCAATCCCGGGAAGCTGGATATCGAGGACGACGACCCCGAAGTCCCCTTCCCGGGCGAGCTCGAGAGCCTCGGGCCCGTTGGCGGCGGTCACGCATTCGAGCCCGGCGCCCTCGAGCGCTTCCCGGATCGCCTCGCGAAAGAACCGCTCGTCGTCCACCACCAGGATGCGCGCGCGCTTCGTCGCCATGAAAACCCCCTCGCGGGCGCTTCGCGCCCTGGCCGCAGCCCGGCGCGGGGGGGCGGGTGCGCTGGTTGCGGACTCTACAGAATGTATCTCGACAAATCTTCGTCTCGCACGAGGGCCCCCAGGCGGCCCCGCACGAACTCTTCATCGACCACAAGCTGCGCGGCGGCGAGGTCGGGCGCCTCGAAGCTCACCTCCTCGAGGAGCTTCTCCATCACCGTGTGAAGGCGCCGCGCTCCGATGTCGTCGGTCCTCTCGTTCACTTCGGCGGCGATCTCCGCAATGGCCCGCACCCCGTCGTCTTTAAACTCGACCTCGACGTTCTCGGTTTCGAGCAGCGCTTTGTACTGGCGAACGAGCGAGTTGCGCGGCTCGGTCAAGATCCGGACGAAGTCGTCGCGGCCAAGACTCGTGAGCTCGACACGGATCGGGAAGCGCCCCTGGAGTTCGGGGATGAGATCCGAGGGCTTTGCGACATGGAAGGCGCCGGCCGCGATGAAAAGCACGTGGTCCGTGCGTACCGGGCCGTGCTTGGTCTGCACCGTCGATCCCTCCACGATCGGCAGAAGGTCCCGCTGCACACCTTCGCGGGAGACGTCGGGGCCCTGCTTCTGGCCGGCGCCTGCTGCGATCTTGTCGAGCTCGTCGATGAAGACGATGCCCGTCTGCTCGACGCGCTCGATCGCGAGCTCGCGCACGCGATCCATATCGACGAGTCTTCCGGCCTCCTCGGAGGCAAAGGCTTCGCGCGCCGCGGGCACCTTCATGCGCCGCCGCTTCGTCTTGCGGGGGAACATCCCGCCGAGCAGGTCCTTGAACTGGAGCCCCATCTCCTCGACGCCCTGGGGCGTAAAGATGGAAAGGCTAGGCGCGCCGCTCTCCTGGATCTCGATCTCGATTTCCCGTTCATCGAGGGCTCCCTGGCGCAGGAGCCGGCGCAGCTTTTCCCGCGTCTCGCCGCCCTCCGGCACGGTCTGGAAGCCCGCTGCGGGAGCCGACGGCGGGAGGAGTGCGTCGAGGACGCGCTCCTCGGCCCGCTCCTCGGCCTTCGCGCGCACGCTGCGCTTTTCCTCCTCCAGGACAAGGCTCACGCCGAGCTCGGTCAGGTCGCGCACGATCGATTCCACGTCGCGCCCGACGTAGCCCACCTCGGTGAACTTGGAGGCCTCGACCTTGAGAAAGGGCGCCTGCGCGAGCTTTGCGATGCGCCGGGCGATCTCCGTCTTCCCGACTCCGGTCGGACCGATCATGATGATGTTCTTGGGCGCGATCTCCTCGCGCAGGTCCTCGGCCACGCGGGTGCGGCGCCAGCGGTTGCGGAGCGCGATCGCGACTGCGCGCTTGGCTTCGCGCTGGCCGACGACGTAGCGATCGAGCTCCGAGACGACCTCTCGCGGCGTAAAGGCCTTGAACTCAGCCATGCCTCCCACTCCCTGGGCAACGGCGCCGATCGGGTGAGCGCGGGCTTTTTTCCCTTTCGAGCTGCGCCCTCATGGCAGCGTTACCACCGTAATCTGGTCATTGGTGTAGATGCAGAGCTCGGCGGCAATGCGCAGCGCCTCTTCGGCGATTTCGCGCGGGCCGAGCTGGGTATGGCGTGCGAGCGCCCGTGCGGCAGCGAGGGCGTAGGCTCCGCCTGAGCCGATCGCGGCCATGCCGTCATCGGGCTCGATCACGTCTCCGTTGCCCGAGACGACGAGCACACGCTCCGGATCCCCCACGAGGAGCATGGCCTCGAGCCGGCGCAGGGCACGGTCGGTGCGCCAGTCACGCGCAAGCTCGACGGCGGCCCGGCGGACATTGCCGGGGTAGGCCTCGAGCTTCGCCTCGAGACGCTCGGAAAGCGCAAGGGCGTCCGCCGCACCGCCTGCAAAGCCCACCAGCGCCCTGTCTTTGCCCGCAAGTCGCACCTTCTGCGCGCTTCGTTTCATCTTCACGTTGCCGACGGTCACTTGCCCGTCGGCGGCCATGGCGATCCGCCCGTCCCGCACGACCGCGAGGACCGTCGTGGCAACGACTTCGACCCGGCCGCTCATCGCTTTCCCGGCACGCTGCCCGCAATCTTTGCCCGGGGATGCGCCCGGTCGTACACCTGCATCAGCCGGTCTACCGACACGGCGGTGTACTTCTGGGTCGTGGAGAGGCTCGCGTGGCCGAGAAGCTCCTGAATCTCGCGCAGATCGGCGCCCATCTCGAGAAGGTGCGTCGCGTAGCTGTGTCGCAATCGGTGCGGGTGGACGCGGTCGGAGACCCCCGCGCGAGCGGCCACGGAGCGAAGCACCCGCCGAACGTCGCGCTCACCGAGGCGGCGCGGCCTTTCGGGGAGGCCCTCCCCGCGGCGAAGCGAGACAAAGAGCGGCTCGGCGAGGACGCCCGCGCGCCGGCGGTGGGCGAGCCACGCAGCGATGGCCTCTCGCGCCGCCGCGGGCAGGGGAACGATGCGCTCTTTCCCGCCCTTTCCCCAGACGCGCACGTCGCCCGTCTGCGCATCCACGTCTCGCACATCGAGCGCCACGAGTTCCCCGACCCGAAGCCCTGCGCCGTAGAGCAGCTCCAAGAGGGCGGAGTCGCGGAGCGTCCGCGCGCTCGCCTCTCCTTTTTTCGCTGTCTTCTCTCGCGGATGCGCGCGTGGCCGCGCCGCAACCTGCGCCAGGGCCTCGCAGTCATCCACCGCAAGGGGACGCGGGAGCCGAGGGGGTGTTTTCGGACTGGGGAGTGCGGCGGTGGGATCGAGCGCCACCGCTCCCTCACGCACGAGAAAACGGAAGAACGAGCGAAGAGCGTGGAGCTTGCGCGCGAGACTCGCGGGGTGAAGGCTGCGATGGAGCGCCGCGAGGTGCGCCCGGAGCAGAGCCGGCGTGACCCGCGCCGGGGGGACTCCCTCCCCCGCGAAGGCCGCGAGCTGACCCACGTCCGACACGTAGGCGCGTCTTGTGTGCGGGGAGAGACCGCGCTCCGCGCGCAGCCACAGCGAGAAGGCGCGAATGGCTTGCTCGAAATTCATGCCGGCGGAAGCGCAAGGCGCGCGGCAAAGGGCGCAAGGTCCGAGAGCGCGCGGGCCGCAAGGAGTTCGTTCTTCTCACCCTTGGGCATCCTGCGCGGAAGCTCTGGGAGTTCGGGGAATAGACCGTAGTTCACGTTCATGGGCTGAAAATCCTTCGCGCTCGCCTGCCGAAGGTGGCGCAGGAGCGCACCGTGCGCCGTCGTCTCGGGGGGAAGGGGCGGCCTCTCGCCGCGGGCCGCGAAGGCGGCAAACGCACCCACCAGAAGGCCCAGCGCCGCGGACTCGACGTAGCCCTCGACGCCGGCCATCTGGCCTGCGAGGTAGACCCCGGGACGCGCACGAAGTTCGAGAAAGGGTCCAAGCTTCGTCGGCGCATTGACATAGGTATTGCGATGAACGGAGCCGTACCTCGCAAAGACCGCCTCTCCCATCCCGGGGAGGGTGCGAAAGATCCGCTGCTGCTCGAAAACGCGCATCTTCGTCTGAAAGCCCACCAAGTTGTAGAGGACGCCGCGCTTATCCTCCTGGCGCAGCTGGACCACGGCGTGCGGGCGCTGGCCGCTCTTGGGGTCACGCAAACCCACGGGCTTCATGGGTCCGTAGGCGAGCGTGTCGCGTCCGCGTCGCGCCATCTCCTCAATCGGGAGGCAGCCCTCGAAGTAGAGCTTCGATTCGAAGGGATGAAGGGGCACGGTCTCGGCCCGCAACAGATCGTCGACAAATTGCTCGTAGGCCTCGCGGGAGAGGGGCAGGTTCAGGTAGTCGCCCTCGCCTTCTTCGTAGCGTGAGGCTCGGAAGGAGAGCGCGCTGTCCATCGAATCCGCGTAAACGATGGGCGAGATCGCGTCATAGAAGTAGAGCGAGCGCTCGCCGAGGAGCGCTTGGAGATCCTCCGCCAGCTCGGAGGCCGTGAGCGGCCCGGTCGCCAGCACAACCAGCGGGGCGTCGGGAATCCGCGGCACAAGCTCGCGGCGCACCCGAATGCGCGGATGCGCCTCGAGGATTTCGGTAATGCGCTTTGAGAAGGCCAGCCGGTCGACGGCGAGGGCGCGGCCAGCGGGGACCGCGGTTTCGTCCGCCACTTCGAGGACGAGAGAGCGAAGACGCCGCATCTCCTCTTTGAGGAGCCCTACCGCGTTGCCGAGGCCCCGCGCCCGCAAGGAGTTGCTGCAGACGAGCTCCGCGAACTCCGGCGAGCCGTGGGCGGGGGAGAAGCGCACGGGCTTCATTTCGAAGAGCGTGACGCGGAGCCCGCGCTCCGCCGCCTGCCAGGCCGCCTCGCTCCCGGCGAGGCCCGCGCCCACGACGACAAGTTCGTCCGTGCTGTGCATGAGCGCGCCGAGCATAGCGAAGGCCCGCGGCGCACGGGCTCGCGGCTTGCGTCGCGGGAGAGAGAGCGCCCCAAGAAGGGTCTCTAGTGAGAGCAGAGCAGGCCCTCTTGCTCGCCACGCCGCGCGTGGCGCGCAAGAGGTTACTGCGTGACGGGGGTCCGGAAGCGGTCGCCCCGCTCGAGCTCCGATACCGAGCGCATCACCAGTGCAACGGCGCTTGTCGGCTTTGCCGCCACCACAAGCAGCTCTGCCACATGATCGTCCGCGGTTTGAACTTTGCCGCCGCGCACCTCGTCCTTCATCTTCTGGCCCGGCCGATACACCTCGAGGGCGTTGCCCGGGCGAAGGCCATCGTCCTGACCGCGATCGAGATACACGACGTCCATCCGCCCCATCCAAGTGCGGTCCGCGGTAAGGTGGATCACTCTCCCGTCGATCCCCATGGGCGTCGCTGCGAGGCCGATCTGCGTCGGAGGCTTCTCGCGCCGCGCGACGTGGGACCCTTTCACGATGGGTCCGAAGGCGCGGCGGATCGTGAGGGACGCAGTTTCGTTGTGGACGGCGGTCACCTCGCCCCAGCCGAGGTTGTCGACGAAGCTGCCGATCACCTTGCGCGTCACCGGGTCGTGTACCTCCTCGCGCGCGTCAAAGATCGTGAATTCGTCGCCCACCCGGACCTCGCCCATGCCGATCCCGATTTCGACGACGTCGGGCTGGCTGAAGAGCGTGCGGTTCTCCGGGACCTTGACGACGCTCGTCGCCGCGGCGACCTCTTCGGTGGTCACGAAGCCGACGCCTTCTGCGGCGCTAAAGAGCACGGACTTGCCCCCGGTTTCGTTCGGCGCGGAAGGCTCCGCGAGCGCCGCGGGCGGGAGGTCGGAAGCGCCCGCCATGAGCTGCTGGGCTTCCGCATCGCTCACGCGCCGCATCTGCGTGGAGGTAATCCAGATTCGATCGCCCGGGTGGATGAGGTCGGGGTTGTGGATTTCCTGGTTGTCCGCCCAAAGCGACGGCCATACCCAGGGCGTGCCAAGGTAGGCATCCGAGATATCCCAGAGCGTGTCGCCACGCCCCACGGTGTGAATCCGACCCTCGCGGCCCCCTTCGTCCCGACCCACGGGACCGAGGGTCACGCGATGGTGCGGACGAGGCGCCTCCGGCGCGGGAGCGGCCGCCTGCGGCGGCGGAGCGGGGGCCGCTGCCGGAGCTGCGGTGTCGGGTGCAACCGCCGGTGCAGCAGAAGGTGCCGACGCGGGCATCGCGGCGGGTGTCGTCGCGGGCGCCGCGGGAGCCGCGGCTTGCGCTGCGGCGGGGGGCGGCGTCGCATCCGCGGGAGCCGGGTCCGCCGCCGATGCAGAAATCGCCAGGGTGAGTCCGACGAGCGGACCGAATGCGAGCGCCTTGGACTTCATGCGAACCCTCCGCGTCCTGCGCCTCGCGGCGAGGCTGCCGGCGGGCGCTTTGAGTCCCGAAGAAGCGGGGAAGGGCCGGCCAATGCGCGGGCCCTCCCCGTCTGCGAGACGTAGGCTTCGCCTGTATCGACCGGTCTGGGCCGCGGCTTAACGGGGGGCCGGGGAGACTCGCGCTAGCCCTGGCCGGGTCCCGCTGCGGCCTGGGTCTTGAGGCGCTCCATCATGGAGCGGACTTCCGCCGCCTGAGGCAGCTCGGGGGCGCCGGGGGCCTTGCTCCGGGCGGCGTCGAGACTGGCCACTGCGCGCTCGAGGGTCTCCCGGGCCTTGTCCGGCTCCCCGTTCGCCTCGTAGGCCATCGCAAGGTGAAGGCGGATCACGTTGATCGCGGGATCTTCCGCGCGACTTCCGCCTTCCGCCTCCCGCAGGTACCCGACGGCTGCCGCAGCAGCGCCTTTCTTGTAGAGCACCCAGCCCAGGGTATCGGCGGCACTCGCGTTGTCGGGAAGCCCAGCCTTTGCTTCTTGGGCGAGATCGAGGGCGCGGTTTAGGTCCTGCCCCTTCTCCGCGAGGAGATAGGCCAGATTGTTCTTTGCGGCGGCGAGGTTCGGGTCGAGCTTTACGGCCTTGTCGTACTCTTCAATCGCGTGCTGCGTGTCTCCGCCGCCCTCATAGAGCGATCCCAGGACGAGGTGGAGCCCGGCCACGTCGGGCCGCGCCTCGATCGCCTTCTTGTAGGTGTCGATGCTCTCGTCGCGGCGACCTGACGCGGCGAGGAGCTCAGAGAGGGCCTGGTAGGGAGCGATATCGCGCGGATCAAGTTCGATCGCGTGCTTGAAGGCCTGCTCCGCATCGCTCGTCTTTCCCGAGACAGCGAGCGCCACGCCGTAGAGGTACTCGAGCTTCGCGTTTTTGGGCTGCGCGGCGACCGCACGCTGAATGCGCTCCAGCGAATCCGGGAGATGACCGGTCTGCCGGTCGATCAGCAAAAGCGAGTTCAAGATGTCGGGCTGGTTCGGCGAGGCTGTGTCGGCCCGCAAGAGGTTTGCCCGGGCCGGGTCCACCTTGCCCATCGCCATGTAGATCCGACCAAACGCGTAGTACGTCTCGGCGTCGCGCTTTGCCTCAGGGATCTTCTCGAGCTCGGCCAGCGCCTCGTCGAGCTTGCGTTGGCGCACCAGACTCTGGGCCACGAGGATCCGGGTCTTTACATCATCCGGCGCTTCGCGCAGCACCTTGCGACCTTCCTCGACCGCAAGATCATCGGCGCCAAGAGCGGCCTGGATGCTCGCGAGGAGTCTTCGCGCGTCGAGCAGGTCGGCGTCGATCTCGAGGGCACGGGAGACCTCGGCTCGGGCACCGTTGCGATCGCCTTCGGCGTTCAGCACTGTCGCGAGAAGGAAGTGCGCCTGCGCCCAATCCGGCCGGATCTCGACCGCGCGGCGAAGCCCCGCAGCCGCGTCGGGGAGGTGCCCCTCCGCAAGGTCCATCTTCGCCTTCACAAACAAGGCTTCAGGGTTATTGGACTCGCTCTTCAGGACGGCGTCCACGATCGAGCCCGCTTCTGCGATCTGCTCCTTGTTGGTGTTGCGGTAGCCGAGGTCCAGCAGGAGTTCCGCTTTGCGAAGACGCGCCTGCGTGTTATCCGGCGCCACCTTGAGCGCGGATGCCACGGC
>DATFYN010000631.1:0-7931 GCA_035315025.1 Myxococcota bacterium | reverse complement strand
AAGTCAATGCGGTATGTGCACGCCGCATTGCTGGGTCGAATGACTCGCGGACGGTCCTCCTCGCGGGTGACGGCGTGAATGACGCCGCGGCGCTCGCAGCGGCCGACGTGGGTGTCGCTTTCGCTCGTGGGGCTGACGTGGCGATCCACGCCGCCGACGTAATCGTAAATGCGCCGCGTCTCGGCGCGCTCGCCGACGCGGTCGAGGTTGCGCGTGCCACGTTGAGTCGCATTCGCGAGAACCTCGCAATGGCGCTTCTCTACAATGCGGTTGCGGTGCCACTGGCAGCGATGGGCTTCCTCCATCCGCTCTCGGCCGCGATCGCGATGGGCCTGTCGTCCCTTGCGGTCACCGCAAACTCCCTGAGGCTCCTCGGCTGGCATTCGAGATCTTCAGACCTGGGGGCGGAGTAGGCATGAGCTTTCTCGAGATCACAATCCCGGCGACACTCCTCCTTACCGGCGTGCTGGTCTTGCTCGTCTTACGCGCCGTCCGGCGCGGCGAGTTCGACGACCTTGAGGGACCGGCACAGCGCCATTTCTTCGACGACGACCGGTGCCCGGAGCGCCCGGACGGTCCGTAGGCGGCCGCGGCGCGTGGCGAGTCGTGACTGGACTCTTGCCGCGCGCGTCTGGGGCGCCCTCAAGGAAATGCAAAGCTTCAGCAGATGATCTGAGAGGGCACGAGCAGAGACCGGAGGCGCACGTACCGCAAGACCCGGTGCCCGCGCTCGAGGGCGTGGCGGCAGGCAGGCCTGTGCCGGCGCGCCTGGCGCGAGACCCGCCAACAATGGAAGCGGGCGTATACTCGCTCCTCGCCGAGCTGCCCCAGCTCGCGCGCGACGAGGAGCCGCTCTTGCCCGCGCCGTCTCACTCCCGGCTTTCGACCCGGGTACTCCTCGCCTACGGTGGGCCCACGCTCGGCATCGCTTATCTCCTCTTCTTCGTCCAGTTCTACTTCCTCAAGTTCTCGACCGACGTGCTGCTGCTCCCGCCCGCCGCGATCGGCCTCGCCTTCGCGGCCGCGAAGGTCTGGGACGCCGCGAGCAACCCGCTCGTCGGGACCTGGAGCGACCGCATGCGCTCGCCCCTCGGGCGGCGCCGGCCGTTCATGTTCGCCGCACTGCCGCTTCTCGTTGCCGGGTTCGTGATGCTCTGGACACCGCCCGCGGCGCTCACGGGCGACGCGCTCGTCGCGTGGTCCGCGGTCGCGCTCTTCGTCTTCTACGGAGCTTTTGCGCTCTACGCGATCCCGCACTTCGCCCTCGGGGCCGAGCTCTCCCCTGATTCGCACGAGCGCACACGCCTCTTCGGTGTCCGCCAGATGAGTCTTACGATCGGCATCCTCGTCGCTTTCGGCGGGATCCAGGTGGCGATGAACGCCGCAGCCCCGCGCGCCGCAGCCGCGCGACTCGCGCTCCCCGCCGCACTCGCGGCGGCGGCGTTCCTCGCGGTGACGCCGCTTTTTGTACGTGAGCCCGTGCGTGACGGATATAGCGGCGGCCGGAGCCTGCTCGCCGGCCTGCGCGACGTCTGGGCGAACCCGCCCGCGCGGCGCCTCCTCTTTGTCTGGTTCATCGAGAACGCGGGAGTCGGTGCGGTCGGCACGATGGCGCCCTACGTCGCGGAGTACGTGCTGCGCCGGCCGGCCATCGTCGGTGTGCTGCCGGCGGCGTACGTCGTGTCGGGCGTAGGCGCAATCCCGCTCTGGGTGCGAGTCTCGCGCAGCCTCGGGAAACGTGAGACGTGGCTCGTGACGATGCTCCTCGCAGCGTGCGCGTTCGGAGGGATGGGCTTCGTCGGGCCGGGCGACGTCGGCTTGACCATCGCGCTCCTCATCGTGGCCGGCGCCGCGATGGGCTCCGGCAGCGTGCTCTCATCGTCGATTCTCGCGGACGTGATCGACCTTGACGCGGAGCGCACGGGCCAGCGCAAGGAGGGCGTCTACTCCGCCGCGATGACGTTCATGATGAAGATCGGCGTAGCGGGCGTTACCGCGGCGAGCGGCTTCGTGCTCGGCGCGGCGGGGTTCATGCCGAACGCGGAGCAGTCGATGGAAAGCCTGCTCGGCATCCGCGCGCTCTTCGCGGGTCTCCCTTGCGTCGGCTTCCTGCTCGGGGCCATGCTCTTCTGGCGCGCGTCTTTCGCACCGGGGCGCTCGGCCGTGCTCGCGCGGACGCTGCCCGAGTAGATACGCGTAACCCCCATCGCCATCTCCCCGACCCGCACGCGCGGGTTCGGAAAGAGCGCGTGGACTGCCACCGGAGCCATCTCGGCTCAGCACTCGTGGAGGCCTACCAGCGGAGAGTGGAGTCTGAGGGCAACGCTCGCGGACGATCTGCCATGCAAGGTACCAAGGTCGCTCACAATTCGGAGGAGACTGAGATGAGCGCAGGTCCGCAGTTGCGTCGACGGACAAGGTGATGACGCATGAACGAAGGCTGGAGACACTTGACCGTGGATTTTCCGGGCGACTCGCGACCGTCGGCGAGGATGGCTATCCCTATTGCGTTCCGCTGCTCTACGTATGGATGGACGGCGAGGTGTACCTGCACAATGCGCGCGCGAGGGGTCACCTTCGAGCGAATGTCGATCACGAATCGCGAGTCTGCTTTGAAGGTGACGAGCCGGGTGACGTGTCTGCCTACGGCCGATTCGAGTGCGATTCCTCTGTTGCGTATCGAAGCGTAATTCTGTTCGGCAGAGTTCGCGTGATCAAACGGGAACCAAGCAACGGTTCTTCGAAGCGCTGATGGAAAAGTACTCCAGGAAGGATTGGAAACGACCCAAGGGCTTCTTCCCACTCATCGAACCGAAACCGGCTACGATGGGAAGGATCTTCGGTGAGCCTACTACCACCGACTCTCCCCCTTGAATCTTGAAGCCCGCGTCTCTCAGTGTATCGAGTGTTGGCCTGTTGAGGTGGCAGTTCCCTGCAATCCGTCGCCATAGGGGCGTCAGCAGATCCTGAAATCGAGTCGTCCACCGGTCCTCTGTGCGAATGTGCTCGATCAAGATCAGAGTTCCGCCGGGCTTCAGCACCCGCCTGATCTCGCGAACAACCTGCCGCGGATCGTCGACCGAACAGAGGACCAATGTGGTGACCACGGTATCCGCGCAGGCGGACTCGAATGGCAGCCGCTCAGCCATCCCGTCGAGAAGGGATATTCGGAGCGCTGCGGCTTGGCGGCGGGCTTCGCCCCGTCGCCGCATCTCCGGATCGGGCTCCACGGCGAGGACTTCATCGACGGAGGCCGCCGAGTAGTAGGGAAAGTTCCGCCCCGTACCGGCACCGATCTCTAAGACGAACCCCTTGGCGGCCGCGACGAACTCGCGGCGAAGTCCCCCGAGAAAGGCTCGCTCGCCTGACTCCGTCACGCGGTCGTAGAGCGCAGCTAATAGGGGATGGCGGTGGCTCACCAATCGGATCTCCCTCGAGATGCGCAGTTGTCACCCACCACAAGCCGAGTTGCTGAGGCTTACGACCCGGGAGATTGCCGTACGGCGAGCATCGGTCTCGATGCGCTCTCCCCTCTGACCGTCACCTCCCGTGCCTCGAACAGCTGCCAAGGCTGTCGACGTGGTTTACCCGAAAAGCGGGCCCGCGGAGTCGAGGGAACGCGTCCGAGGTAGTCGCGGCCCCGCTGCTTGAAGGCCAGATTGCTACGAGGACCTCGCCGCCGGGTAACGCCGAGGAGAAAACTCGGTGTCCACAGCGCCACCACTCTAGACCGACGCGCTTCGCGGGCTGGATCCGAATTGCCGCATCCGCTCGCAAAGGATTTCGTTGCCAGCTCAGCGCTCGATGGGAAGCCCGGCGGCCCGCCACCCGGACATGTCGCCCTTGAGATGTCGGACGTTGGGGAATCCAGCGCTCAGCAGAATCGTCGCAGCTTTCAACGCGCGCCCGCCTTGCTCGCAATAGAGCACCACGCCCTGCTTCCTATAGGAGGCAAGCTCGGTCAATCGTTCGGCCACCTCACTCACTGGAATGTTGATTGCCCGCGGCACATGCCCCGATGCGTACTCTGTCGCTGCTCGGACGTCGACGAGAACGGGCCCCTCGGCCTTCTCAGACATGCTTAGGATATCCTGCGCAGAGACGTCGGTCAGCGCAGTGATCGAGGAACGATTGCACGCTGCGACGCCCAACAAGAGCGCGAGAAGGAGAACGCTGGCCGCCCCCATGGACCGCATCGGTGCCTCTCCATGGATCGATGATCGGTCCAATCCTTCAGACCTCGTAGCACCCATCGATCTTCAAGCCTCCGTGCCACCCGGCTCGCGCAGTGCTGTCCTGCCCGCTGGGAATTCCAAGCCCCTACCGCGGTAAGCACATGACTGAAGGTGGCAACTCCGCGCGATACTTGCTCCAGGGCCCGGATCGTTCAACGACGCCGTCGCACGCCCGCTCCAAGCGGTTCAGAGCTTCCGGCGCAGCCGTCAAGGTCCTCTGCCTGATCGCACAGCGGGGGCGAAGCCGTGGCGAAGGGCACGCCCCTCGACGGACATGCTGCCACGCTCACGGCGTCAGGACGGAGCAATCGTGCGTTGCATTTGACGAGGCATTTCTCCTCTGTCGGGGCAAAACTCCCCACCTCCGCCTGCGCGCGGACACATTCGGGCCGTCCACCACTGGTACGCCAAATGCACATTTCGGGCCTGGTTCTCCGGTGCCTCGCTGAGTTCCCCCGAGGCGACGACTGTTTAGCCCTGCTGCCAAAACCGCCAGTGCGCGCAACAGATGCGACCGTCGCGCAGGATGCACGCTGATCCCGGAGGAGCCGAGCTCGAGGAGAGATGAATGGCGAGGTCGACCGGCACGGGCCGCGATACGGGAGCGCAGACGGGGCCGCTTGAGGCGCTCCGCGGAACGCATGTGCTCCTCGTGGAGGACGATGACGAGATGCGCAAGATGCTCGCCTTCGTTCTCCGACGAAACGGATGTCGAGTGACCGAGGAGCGCGACGGCTGCCAAGCGCTCGAGTATCTGGGGGACGTCCTGCTGGGTGGACACCCCGACCGCGCACCGCAGCTCCTCCTGATCGACCAGTGCATGCCCGGTGTCTGCGGGCTCGACGTGATCCAAGCGACGCGGACCGCAGGAATGCGAATTCCGGCAATCCTGATCACGGCCTTCGGCGACGCCGAGACTCACAATCGGGCGCACGCGCTTGGCGCGACACCAGTGCTCGACAAGCCGTTCGGGATGGGCGAGCTCCTGGCGATTGTGCAACGACTCGCACCGCCAGCGGGTGCTTGAGGATCTTGAGCAGTTGAGCGCGGTAGAAGTGGCTCTTTGGCATCGCCCTCAAACGGAACGTCAATCTTTTGCGGCGCCCTGGATCAACCAAGCAGTCGCCTGATCGCAAAGGACCAGGTTTTCGGCAAGGACGAGGGGCGCTGTCGCACCTCGCAGTCGAACCATTCCACACTCCACGGCGGCGGAGCGCATGAAGCGTCCACGTCGGTCGGCTGAGAGATCGAGGGATCTCACCATGCCCGCATTCGTCGAGTATCAAGTGCGCTGTTTCCCGTACGACCACGTTCACGACGAGCCAGTCGAATGGCTGCTGGCCCACCGCGAGGTTGTTTGCCCGAGTTGCTGCACCCGACTTAGGGTCGATCTAGGTGATCTCATGGATCTTGTTCAGACTTCGAATGGCCGAGATGAGGTGCTCAACCTCAGCCACTGGTCGCCCCACATGATGAAGCGAGCTGCCGAAGCCTCCTGACCCTCGGGACTTACGCCAGCCCGAGGTCTACTGCCTTCGCCCCATGGATCGCAACACGATCATTTTCGTGGGTATACTGGCGGTCGCCGCTCTCGCCCTATTTCTGCGTCGCCATGGTGGAGCGCTCCTACGCAGAGTGTCTGCCGATTGCTGGGAACCACGTGATGCTGTGCTAGCTCCTCCGCCCCTTCTGCTGCTGAGAGAACAATGCCCGAGGCCGAGAGCACTTGTCGGCGGGGGCGCGCGCAGGCGTCGCGCATAACCGAAGGATCCCACGGTTTGGCGACGCCGCCCCGCCAGGCGCAGCCCAAATTTGATTCCGCTCACCGCTGCAATTTCACTTTTCTACCGGCCGCAACACGAGTATCTGCCCGCTCATCTCCGGTTGATGGCGCAGACATTTGAAATCGATGACACCTTCCTCGTGAAACGTGAAAATGAACGAGGTTTTCTTTAGCGGTGGCAGCGTGACGTACATCAGGGCTTTCGAATCCGGCCCCATCAAAGCAAAGTCGTGCTCGTCGTCAGGTTGCAGGTTCCAGAATTCGATCTGCGTCGGCTGGTCGCGATGCACTACGATGAAGGCCGGACTGAAAGCATACACCTCGCCGAACTTATTCACGGTCGCCTTCGGACCAGTCTCCTTTACCGCCACTGCTTCGGTCAGCACTGTTATGACTGACTGCGTCTCGCCCCCCTTCGATACCGTAACAATCTTGGTCGCCTCGCCAGTTGGCAGAAAAGAAGGGGCCTGATGCGCAGGCGCAGCGGACGCAGCGGCGCCGCTGCCGACGCTTACAGCCATGACGAGAAGCGCCACAAATGCAATCGAGATAATGCACGTGGTCCAGCGCATCAAGATTTGCTCCAGAACGGAGCGTCGAGAGACCTTGATCCCGGCCAAAATCTCGCAGCTACGAGACAGAGATTCACGCGCTTACGGCGCGTCGCTCTAGGGGCCACTCCGCGAAGGCAAGGAAATACAAAAGGACAAGGTTAGCGACTGGCAATAGGAAGAGGAGCGCCAGCCATCCCGGATAGCCAGCCTTAGAGCATATACGCCAGGCGGGAAGAATCACGAGCGCGGCCACCAGCAGCATCATTGAGGGGTGCCAAGTCCAAGTACTGAAATGCATCATATCTGCCTCCTTCTTTGCGGGCGGCCGCTGTTAGTTTAGCTGCTAGAGCCCAGAGCGCAGCCCGCGCCTACGGCGCCAATTCCCACTGTATTATTCCGCCTCTCATAGGAAGCGATAAGCCCTAGAGCGCGGGCTTTCTCCACATATGGACTCCCAGCGCAACCATCCAACAGAGCAGCAAGGAACTAAACGCCATGCTGACAGCCATTGCCAGTTCAGAAAAGCCGGAATATGCAATCACGATTCCGGCAATCGCCGTGGGAGCACCGCCTGCGAGCGCTAGGAAGCCCAGCCATTTTGGAAAGCGTGAGTCTCTAAGCAGCGCAAGTCCGTATACCGACACGGTGAAACCAAAAAGCAGGCTAGTGATACTCGCGAGCCCTATTTCGATTTGTCTGACAGCGAATACCGCCTGGAATAACAACTCCTTGTCCCGCTCCTCTGCCGCTGCCCAACTGTCTACCATTGCCTTTAGGGCCACCCCATCCACGGCTTGGAGCGCGGCCGCTACAGCCAAGCTCGCTCCTGCACCGACCATTCCCAAAGTCCCCTCAACATCGGCGGGACCACTCGCCAGCCTCCGGGAGAGGAGCGCAAGAGCTGCCACCATAAGAGCGATGCCAGAAAGTTGTATGAGGTGAGTGGCGACCCACTTGTGATCGGTTGCGTACTCCGTGAAAGCTGCCGCGGGCACATTAGGATCGGCATTCATCGGGTGCAGGTAGGTGCCGGCGACCAAGAAGAGTGCGCCGCTGATTGCAGCAACTGCGGCGACCTTACCACCACGCAGCCTATCCATGACTACCTTTCAAACAGCGGATCTTTCTTTGGAGACTCTCGTGCAGCATTGATACCGACAACGTCGATCGTCTTCTCACCGCTGCGCACTGTGAATCAGCGTATGCGGTACGTCCGCAGTCCTGCCGGAAACAGTCGGTCGCCTGGGTGGCGAGATCAAGCTGATTCGGATGCGATAGCGGTCTCACCTTCATGATATTGGGGCTCAGTCTCCCAGAGCCAGGAACCGCCCGATCAGGAATCGGCCTGGCTTGCTTGGG
>DATFYN010000630.1:0-4101 GCA_035315025.1 Myxococcota bacterium | reverse complement strand
TTCCGAGACTGCGGTGGAGCAGATCGATCGCCTGGTGCGGGAGGCCATTTCATGACCGACCCTAGTCCCGCCGAGGTTTCAGAAGTGACGAGGCTGTATCAGGACCTCCTTGCGGGAGTCAGACTGAATGTGATCGGTCAGGACGCGGCGGTGCGCCTCGTCTTCGTGACACTCCTTTGCGGGAGTCACAGTCTGATTGAAGGTGTTCCGGGCGTCGCCAAGACCCTCCTCGTCCGGAGCGTCGCGTCATGCGTTGGAATCCGATTCGGCCGCGTGCAGTTCACTCCCGACCTTATGCCGAGCGATATCATCGGTACCCCGATACTTGACCCGCGTGCCGGCGAGCTGCGTTTCCGTCCGGGACCTCTCTTCACAGATCTCCTCCTGGCCGACGAGATCAATCGCGCCTCCGCAAAGACGCAGGCGGCATTGCTGGAAGCGATGCAGGAGCGAGCGGCAACGGTAGACGGTCAAAAGCACGCACTTGGCGAACATTTCGCCGTATTTGCGACGCAGAATCCCGTGGAGCAGGAAGGCACGTATCCCCTACCGGAGGCGCAGCTCGACCGTTTTCTTTTCAAGATCGTGATCGACTATCCAAGCGAGGAAGACGAGCGCGCGCTGCTTGAGCGCCATCACACGGATGAAGTACCGGTCGCGGAGCCACTTCAGAAACTGACGCCGGAGCGAATTGGCCGGGCGCGAGCCATCGTGCGCGGTGTGAGTGTGCGGCGGGAGATCACGGAATACGTGGCCAGCCTCATGCGCGCGACGCGGGGCGATCTTCACTTCGTGCTTGGTGGCTCGCCGCGTGCAGGCGTGTTGCTGTTGCGCGCCGCAAAGGCAAACGCGGCGATCGAAGGCAGAGACTATGTGTTGCCCGAGGACGTGCAGGAGATGTGGCTGCCGGCACTTCGCCACCGGATTCAGCTCGAACCGGCCGCCGAGGTCGAGGGCCTCCTGGCCGACGAAGCGTTACGACAGACGCTTGAGAGTGTGACCGTTCCGCGATGAGGGTTTGGCCCGCTCGACCGCTGGTGGTGAGCCTGGCCGTCTGGACCGGAGTCGCGGCGTTCGCGGTTCTGGCACCCTTTCTGATACCGGCGCTTCTCGGGTGCCTTGTCATCTTCGCCGCGCTTGTCGCCTGGGACCTGTGGCTCCTGGGCCGCCGCCCCGCGCTGGAGCTCGAGCGCAGCCTTCCGGCGCGAGCTTTCGTCGGACAAGAAACACGAATCGAGCTTCGCTTGCGCAGCGTCGCCAAGGTGCCAGTGAAGGTCGATGTGCAGGAGGAACTACCCCGCGACGTTTCACAGATTGAGCCCAGATTTGGCGACATCATCGCCGCACCAGGCGAGGTGACCACGATTCACTACACGTTGCGGCCCGCCTGGCGTGGAGATCGCCCGCTCGGCGCGGTTGTCTTTCTCGAGCGCTCGCCGCTTGGGCTGTTGCGCCGCCGCCGCTTCGCGGGCGCGGGACAGCTGCTCCGGGTTTACCCCGACACCTCTCGCTTCCTTATGAAGGTGGCGTTGAACCCGCAGCGCATGCGCGTCGCCCTCGGCATCAAGCCATCGCGGCGACGTGGGGAAGGGATGGACTTCGAGTCGTTGCGCGACTACGTGCCCGGGGACGATCCGCGCTGCCTCGACTGGGCGGCCAGCGCGCGTCGTGGCCGGCCCGTCGTGCGACTTCACCAACACGAGCGCAATCACACCGTCGTTGTCGCGCTCGACTCGAGTCGGCTCATGGCGGCTCGCTCCGAGGGTCGATCAAAACTCGATCACGCCATCGACGCGACGCTGTGCCTCGCATTCGCGGGCCTCGTGTCGGGGGATCGCATCGGGGTTGTGGTCTTCGACCGCGAGATTCGGGCCCACCTCGCACCCCGCGCCCATCGCCAGGCGATCGGCGCCTTCACCGACGTCCTGCGCCCTCTTCAGCCGCGCATGGTGGAACCCGATTATGCCGCGCTCGTGCGCGACCTCGCGGTTCGCCAGCGCCAGCGCGCGCTTGTCGTGATGCTCACCGACTTCGTGGAGGCTGAATCCTCCGGGGTGCCCGCGCCGCTTTCAGTGCTTGCGCGGCGCCATCGCGTGTTGGTTGTCGCCATCCGCGATCCAATCTTCGATACGCTCGACGCCGAGGCTCGGGTGAGCGATTTCGGTGGGATCTTCGCGCTGCACCGGCGTCTTGTCCTGGACGATCTTCTGCACGAGCGCGAGACGACGCTCGCGCTGCTCCGTCGTCGGGGAGTCCTGACTCTCGACCTACCGCCCCGCAGGCTCGTCACCCCGGTCCTGAACCACTACTTGGCGATCCGCTACGGGGCGGACCCGTGAGCTCATCTAGCCAAGCAGTGTCGACGCGTCTCTGACGGGCGAGGTGCCTGGAGAAGGAGAGCGCGGCGACCACTAGAAGGGCGAAGGCGCCGGCGATCGAAAGCCGAGTCATCGTACCGAGCTTGGACTCGCGCACGAAGCTCTCCACCGCCCCGGCGATAAAGAAGAGCGGGATGGAAGCGCCAAACAGCAGCAGGGCAGGATCGATCGCAGTGCGCAGCGCCTCGCGGCGGCCCGAGCGGCCGGGCGCAGCGACTGCCATACCTAGTACGAGCCCAGCAGCCACGCAGAGCGTGACGGCCGTGAGCTCGGGAATCCCGTGTGGCAGAATCCATGCAAGGAACTCGAGCGGCCAGGGATCTCTCAGGAAGATGGAGGCGATCGCTCCGAGCATCATCCCGTTGTAGAGCTGAAGCAGAATGGTGGGTACGGCAGCCAGAATCCCCGTCGCGAAGGCGAGCAGTCCCACCCTGGTGTTATGCACGAAGAGCACGGCGCCAAAGAGGGCATTGCGGGCCGCAGGGGTCTTCTCGCGGACAAAAAACTGCACGCGAGCCTCATGGGATCGGCTAAGGGTCTCGAGTCCTGCCTGCGAGTAACCAAGCCCAGCCGGCACGAGAGCGGAGAGCGCTTCGGGGTCCCGAGAGCCGAGTACGCCGCCGATGAGACCCCCGGCCACGAGCAGGAGCCACGCCGCCGCCTGCGCTCGCCACGTGTGCGCGATGGTGTCGAGGACCCGGGTGGCGACCGACAGGCTCCGGGCGTGGGGTGCTGCTCGGGAGGTGTACAGAAACGCAAAGGCGCGGACGCACACCGCATTGAGATGGCGGATTGCTTCCGGATCTTCGTCCCGGTCGCGGAGGCGCGCAAGCCACGCCGCGTTGATGCGATAGAGGTGCCCGAGCTCACGTAGCTCGTCGAACGAGAGATTGTGGGACCGAATCTGTTCTGATCGGTCGAGAAGCTCCATGAGCCGTGCGCTCGAGACGCGCATATGATCGTGAAGCTTACGCTCAGAACCGATCGGCGAGATCGCTCCCATGGTACCTTTCCGCTTTGCCGGCAGGACGGAAGGGATGGACGGGCACAAAAACCCAGATTACAAGAGCATCGGCGATGGTCCGCGTCAAGTGGTGCGATCACCCGAGCAGGTGGTTCTCCACTTTCCCGTGGCGGGGCCCACGAGTCGTATGCTTGCCTATGGCATAGACCTCATCGGAATCTATCTGCTTGAAGGGTTCGTCCTCCTTGTCCTGTTCCTTGCCAGCCCGCTTGCCGCCTGGCTGATCCACCAGTTCCATACCGTCGCCGTGGAGGCAAAGAAGACCCCGCAGAGCGCAAGTGAGAGTGCGGCAGTGCTCTATCTCCTCGCGGTCTTCCTGCTCATCCAAATTGTGATCGAGTGGGGATATTTTGTGATCTGGGAGCTCTCGTCCGGCGGCCGTTCCCTCGGAAAAATCGCGCTCAATCTCCGCGTGGTTTGCGACGGCTGCGGTCCGATCACACTTCGCGAGTCCCTCGTCCGCAACCTCTTGCGTGTGGTCGACATCCTGCCTGCCAACTACCTGGTGGGTCTGATCGCGATGGTGGTCTCGGCAGAGGGCAAGCGACTCGGCGACGTTGCGGCGGGCACAGTCGTTGTTCGAATGGATCGGCCGGCCCCTGCCTTGCCGCCGCTGCTGGACGAGGTGGATGCCGCTGCATCGGCCTTCCGATTCGACCGCTCGCAAGTCGCACTTCTTGGACGCGCCGAGCGCGCTCT
>DATFYN010000629.1:0-4416 GCA_035315025.1 Myxococcota bacterium | reverse complement strand
GTGGGCCTGCGCGTGCTCGACGCCGAGGCGGGCGCGGTCGAGATCGCGCTCGTGCCCTACGTGCACAACAGCGTCGGCGCGCTCCAGGGAGGCCTCGTGGTCGCGCTGGCCGACCTCGCGGCCGAGAACGCCGGCCGTGCGCTGCTGGCCCGCGACGTCGTTACCACGGATCTCTCCGTGCACTTCCTCGCTCTCGGGCGCGAGGGTCCCGTTCGCTCGCGCGCCAGTCTGCTGCGCCACGACGGCACCGGCGCGCTCTTCTCGGTCGAGCTGCGCGACGCGGGGCACGAGGAGCGGCTCGCGGCCGTGGCGACGGCGCGAGTGGCGCGCATCTGACGCGCAAAGTGCCTACGCCACCGCCAGCGGGTCGCCCATACGCGCGTAGAGCTGGAAATTGAGGGAGATCCCCAAGGATTCGGCCCTGGGGATCTCGCTAGGTCAGGTAGCGGGGGGCGCTTCGGAACATGCGAGTGCGCGGATTGCCGCTGTTTCTTAGACGGATCCGCCCCGCTTGGCGCTGCGTGGCGTAACCAGGCGCAATCCGGCAGGCGAGTGCTGAGGACTATTTGACTGGCCGCGAACCGGCGATCAGGATATCCACCAACCTCCTGGCACTTTGCTGCCAGTCGGGGCTGGCCGACATGTAAGCGACGCCGACAAGAGCTTTAAGCAGATCGACTGCATCAACGTCTCTGCGTACGTCGCCGCTCTCGACGGCGCGCTTCACCAGCGCACGAATCGCTGCATGGACCTGAGCGTAGGAAGCTTCAAAGACCTTCGAAGCGCCGCCAACCATTGTATTTAGTGCCGGGGCGATGAGCAACTTCGCTGCGACGTAGTCCACGAACAACAACATCCATGCGCGCAGCGCTTCAACCGGAGGCATTTCCTCGGCGAATTTCCGCTCTGCCGCCGCTAGCTTCCCGACTTCCGTCCGATAGACCGCCTCCAGAAGCGCATCGCGCGTAGGGAAGTGGCGATACAGCGTCCCCGGCCCAACGCCCGCCTGTTTGGCGATGTCGTCCAGGCTGGTGTTTGCGCCGAATCGCGAGAACGCTTCCTTCGCCACCTCCAGAATGCGTTCGCGATTCCGCTGTGCGTCCGCCCGCGGCTTTCGCCCCGAAGTTCGGGAATGTTTTCTGGGCATCCTCAAGAACTCAGAACCTTGCAATCGGAGACAGTCTCCGTTAAATTTATACGGAGACGCTCTCTATTTTATTCGAAATGGGCGCGTCTCGTCAAGATTGGCTGCCGAAAGTATGGGACTCGAGCGGCCAGCATAAGGAGGAGGAGAATGCGCGTCTTCGTCACTGGTGCAACAGGCTTCGTCGGTTCCGCCATTGTTCAGGAACTCATCACCGCAGGACACAGGGTGCTCGGCCTTGCTCGTTCGACTGCGGGTGCCAAATCTCTTACCGCGGCCGGGGCCGAGGTGCATCGCGGTGATCTCGAAGACCTGGAAAGCCTGTGCAGCGGAGCAGCCAGCTCGGACGCTGTGATTCACACCGCCTTCAATCACGACTTTTCGAAGTACGTGGCGAACTGTGAAGCGGATCGACGTGTTATCGAGACTTTGGGCTCCGTGCTTGCCGGCTCGGACAGACTCCTGATTGTCACCTCCGGGACCGGGATGGCGAACCTAGGACCAGGTCATCTCAGAACCGAAGACGATCCGCCGGCCAGTTCGAAGGTGGTTCCCCGTGCAGCTTCTGAAGAGGCGGCCGCTTCGGTCGCAGCTCGAGGAGTCCGCGTGGCTATCGTGCGGCTTCCCCAGGTCCATGACACGGTTAAACAAGGTCTTGTTACTTATGCGATCCATCTTGCCCGCGAAAAGGGTGTTTCGGCATACGTCGGCGATGGGCTTAACCGCTGGCCTGCGGCTCACCGCCTCGATACTGCCCATCTGTACCGCCTGGCTCTAGAGAAGGCAGGCAAAGACGCCATATATCATGCGGTCGCAGAAGAGGGATTGCCCGTCCGAGACATCGCTGAAGCCATCGGTCGAGGCCTGAATGTGCCCGTGGTCTCCATCGCACCGGAAAAGGCCGCCGAACATTTTGGCTGGCTCGGGGCGTTCGTTGGATGGGATATCCCGGCCTCCAGCGCGCAAACACGAGAAGCGCTGCGATGGAACCCCACGGGGCCCGGTCTAATCTCCGATCTCGAGAACATGCGCTATTTCGAACCCGAGCAGACTACGCACGCGGCTCCTACGCCCCGCTAGCTAGTATGTGGACCGACACAAGATGCTGATCAAGATAGAAAACCAACTCAGCAGATTGTCAAGCCGAACGGGCAAAATCCGTAGGAGTACTCATCCGGCGGAGAGGTTGCGGGTCTGGTTCTGACGCTCGTCCCGGCGCCCGGACGGGCAGGTTGCGGCCCGGCTGACCCCGGTGCAGATGTCCGCCATGACACAGCCGGCCGGCCGTCAGCAGGTGTACGACCATAGACTCCGTGATCTGGTCCGCCGGACCAGGGATTTGAACATCGCGACCAGCCGGGGCGTTTCCCGATCGACGGCGGCCGGCTGGCTACGCCGGGAGCCCCGACCCGTATTGACCGTGGACGTGCTCGACAGGGCAGAGGCCGACCTCCGCGCCGAGGTCGTCAAGCTGCGCTGTCGGGTCCGAACCCTATCGGGAGTTGTCGGCCTGCTCGTCGCCGTGCTGCGGGTTTCCGGCGGTCCGTCCCGAATCGATCACGGCGATCGAACCACGCGTGTGAAGCTGCTTCGCGCCGCCGAGCGGGCCCGGAGGATCCTTCCGACAAGCGCTGTGCCCAAGATCCTCCGCATATCGCATTCCCGTTTGACGGTCTGGGTTCGGGAAGAGCAGGGCTGCGAGCTGGACGACCGTACGATGTGCGCGCGGTCCACGTCGACACAGCTCACGCCCGACGAAGTGCGGGTCATCCAATCAATGGTGACCTCGGAGAGGTATCGCCACGTCCCGACCGGGCGGCTAGCAGTTCTCGCCCAGCGCATGGGTAAGGTCTTCGCATCGTCATCGACGTGGTACAGGCTGGTCCGAGATCGTGAATGGCGACGACCGCGGAAGCGGCAGCATCCCGCAGCCCCGAAGGTCGGGATACGGGCCGGAGCGCCGGACGAGGTCTGGCACATGGACACGTCGGCCGTGCGTCTGGTGGATGGGACGAAAATCTGGCTCCACGCAGTCATCGACAACTTCAGCCGTAGGATCTTGGCTTGGCGTGTGGCCGACCGTTTCGAGATTTCCAACGCGGTCGCGATCCTGGACGAAGCGGTTTGCAACCCCGTCAGCCGGGAGGACCGCCCGACGGTGATAGCCGACGGCGGCATAGAGAATTTCAACGGCGAGGTGGATGCGCTCGTGGGTGAGGGACTTCTCAGCCGTGTCCGCGCTCTCGTGGACGTGCGATTCTCGAACTCGATGATCGAGAGCTGGTGGAGCAAGCTCAAGCACCAGTGGCTCTTCCTGCACCGGCTCGAGACGGCCGCGGCAGTTCGCCGCCACGTGGCGTTCTATGTCGCGGAGTACAACGCGACGATTCCTCATGCGGCATTCTCCGGGCAGACGCCGGACGAGATCTATTTTGGCAAGGGAGAGGGGATTCCGGCGACGCTCAAGGCGGGAAGGGATGCGGCGCGCGCGAGGCGATTGAAGGTCCACCGGGCAGTCGGGTGCGGGCGCCGCGCGCATGCCGAGCTCATGATGCGCGATCGATGGAAGGCGTGCTCGAAGGCCGGAGATTGGCCTGCTGGAGAGCAGCTCGTAGGGCTGATCTCGAACTCACGGCTGGCACTGCCGTGGGCCAGGTCATGGCAGGTTCGTGAACGGAATCAGACAACGCAGGTGCGAGAGCAGCAGGCACGTCGGGAGGACGAGGCCGCACAGCTCCACGAGCGTCCTGCAAGACGCGCAGCGCGCTTGGTGCCGGGCAACCTCGAGGTGTGCATCGCGGCACTACCGGACGCTGCGCGGGTCATCTCGGGGTCGCTCGAGAAGGCCATGTTGGTGACGCGCTCGACTTCGCCACGGCCCCGATCCAGACACGCACTGTGCACGCGGAGCGCACGATGTACGATTGCTCGAAGGCGTGCCCGAAACCTGGGAGTTGGCGTGACGGTGAGCCACTCGTAGGGCGGATCTCGAGCTCACGATTGGCGCGGCCGTGGGCCTGGTCATGGCAGGCTCGTGGACGGGCTCAGGTAGCGGGTGTGGGGGGGGCAACAATCACATCGTGAGGTCGAGGCCACGCACCTCTGCGAGCATTCTACGAGACGAGCAGCGAGCTTGGTGCGGGGCAGGCTTGAGCGCGCACCGCGGCGCTCCCGGACCCTGCGCCGGTCATCTCAGGGTCGCTCGGAAAGCCCGGACTGAGGACGAGCACTGCGTGGTCTCCGGTCCCGATCTCGACACGCACAGAGACCAT
>DATFYN010000628.1:0-2129 GCA_035315025.1 Myxococcota bacterium | reverse complement strand
GTCTCGGTATCCCTCGAGTGGTGGAGCTAAGTGCTTAACCTTGCACAAATGAGCATCAACCAGGATTACTTGTCTACGCGAGCCCAGCCGTCTGGGTTTGCAATGCCGGTAGGAAAAAAAGGGGACGGGTTCCACTGAGCCTCTTACGCCAGCCTCTTCGTATGCTTCCCGTGCAGCGGCATCGGCGTTCGTTGCATCTTGGTCCACCCTACCTTTTGGAAAAGTCCAATGGCCGCTCCTGGTGCGCACCAAAAGGAACTCCGGTTCACCGTGGCGTACCCGATAACACACCGCAGCCACGTGAACGCACTGGAGATTAGATGGTGAGCGAGAACTTGAGCGGCGGAATCGCGAAGCGCCGGCGCACAGGGACGGCAAACAGTCCTTGCGAGACAAGAATTGCACCAGAACTCCCACTCATTAGTATGCTGCCCTTCGCATCCTAAGAGGCGTGAATTCTGTGTTAATCGCTGAACCAGTACCAACTGCATAAATAGGAAGCAAGAACTCGATGTGTGTTCGCTCCAACCGGTACGATCTACTTGGAATGTCACTTGATGAGAACACGGCTTCTGTGAGTGGATGTCTGCAACTCCCGGGTCGTCGGCTCAACGGACATGGCGTTTTTGCCAATTTTTCGGATACTTGGCGTGAAATCGCCGTTACACTCGCAATCGCGAGTACGAGCCGACCTCTGGGGCGTGGTCGGCTATCCGGATGTTGAGAACTCCAATCCGTAATGCTGCTCGGTGTCCGACAACCGGCGACTCGTCCGGGATGTCGCAGGGTCGAGGATATTATCCAGCCCGTTACGCCGCGATGCCTCGACGTGTTCCCCAGCATCCAAAGCTGCTATTGACCTATGCATCGGCTCGCCGAAATCTGCGAACGCATCGCCGCCACCACCAAGAAGATCGAGAAGACCGCCATCGTGGCCGAGTACTTCCGCTCGCGCGATTTGCGCGACGCGGTGATCTCGGCGGTGTTTCTGTCGGGACGCGCATTCCCCGCGTTCGATGAGCGCACACTCCAGATCGGTGGAGCGCTGCTGTGGAAGCTGGTGGTCGAGCTTGCGGGCACGTCGAAGAGCCCGGGAGAATCAGCAGAAAAGCAGATCCCTCGCGGGCTGAACTCTACTCCAACGAGCGCAAAAACGGCGCTCGTCGGGGGCCCCGGTTCGCCCGCTCGGGATGACAAGAGTAGTAAGGGCCTTGGACGCGGGCCTGAAGGCCCGCTCTACCCGACCGTTAGCGAAGTTAAGCGAAAAGAGAAGATCGATTTGGAAGCCGGCACGTACCGGCGAATTAATGAGGCCGCGCTCAGCACGGCCTATCGCAAGCGCGGAGACCTGGGCGCGGCTGCTGCTGATGTGCTCGCCGCCACCGCTCCAGCGTCGAGCACCATCACGCTTGAGGAAGTTCGCTCGACTTTCGACCGGATTGCCGAGACGCGCACGGCCACGGCCAAGACGGCGGCTCTGAAGTCGCTGCTCGACCGGGCGACGGCGCTCGAAGCCAAGTACATCCTGAAGATCATCACTGGCGAGCTGCGCATCGGGCTCAAAGAGAGCCTGGTAGAAGAGGCGATCGCGAAGGCTTACGACGAGCCGCTCGACCGCGTGCAGCGCGCCAACATGCTGCTGGGCGATATCGGCGGCACGCTGCAACTGGCGGCAGAACATCGTCTCGACCAGGCGCGCATGAGGTTGTTTCATCCCATCGGGTTCATGCTCGCCAGCCCGGCCGCTGACGCCGAGGAAGCGTTCCAGTACTTCGAGCACGCGCTGGTGGAGGACAAGTACGACGGCATCCGCGCGCAGGCGCATTGTGGAGGCGGGCAGGTGCGGCTGTTCTCGCGCACGCTCGATGAGGTGACGCCCGCATTTCCGGAGCTTATTGGAGGACTGAGCGAGTTGGCGGGCGAGGTCATCCTCGATGGCGAGATCGTCCCTTGGCGCGACAACCCGGATGGCGGACATGCGATGCCGTTCTCGGAGATACAGAAGCGGCTGGGGCGTAAGCAGGTCAGCCAGAAGATGATGGCCGAAGTTCCGGTGGCCTATGTCGTCTTCGACGTGATCTACGCCGGCGGCGAACTCACGCTCGACAAACCGCTGACCGAGCGCGCGC
>DATFYN010000627.1:0-8731 GCA_035315025.1 Myxococcota bacterium | reverse complement strand
ATGCGGATCTTGTCCGGTTCGCGGGCTTTGGCTCCAGATCGTAGAGAGCGATCTGTGCATTATATAAAAAATATGCGCCGGTTCTGGGGAATAAAGCATGGGGCCCGACCAGTTTAGAATAGTAATGAATATTCTTGCATTAGGGATCGGGAATCTAGGTGGCCCGGATCTATTTATCATCCTCCTCATCGTTCTTGTCCTCTTCGGAGCGAAAAAGCTGCCTGATTTGGCGCGGAGCCTGGGGCAGAGCATGAATGAGTTCAGGAAAGCTCGCGAGGACATTGACCGGGAGCTCCACAATACCGGAGCTCAACCTTCTCAGCCGCAACCCTGCCAGTCCACGCAGCAGGTCGCAGCGGTGCCGGGCCCAGCAAGCGACGTCGGCAGCGCGAGCCCAGTAGGGGATGTGCGACGAAACGAAAAATTCACATTAAGTAAGAGTTAGCGGGCTGGTTCGAATTGAAGGTGACCGACTTTGCAACTTCAAACTATTGTCGCACGTTTACGCCATCGCGGAACGGCCCTGCAGGCGATCCAGACTTGGCGACCTGGATAAAAGGCCTTTCTAGTCTTCGAGTTACTCCCACTGCGGCCTCTACAACGCTTATGAATGTTCGTCTCAATAAAACCTCGACTTTCGCCGCACTCCGGAATCCTGTGTATCGGAAGCTCTGGTTTGCCATTTTGCTTTCCGGAACGTGCGTAGCGGCGCAGGACACCGCCGCCACCTGGACGATGAACATGCTCGGTTCCTCGACATTTTTGCTGTCTCTGATCTCAACAGTCGCATCCCTGCCCTTCTTCCTCTTTACTCTGCCGGCCGGCGCTTTGGCGGACATGGTTAACCGGCGGAAGCTCCTCTGCATCATGAATCTTTGGTTGGCAGGCGCGGCCGTATTGCTCGCGATCCTTGGTTCGTTCCAACTCTTGAATCCCTATGTACTCCTGTTCTGCGTGTTTTTGATTGGTGTCGGCTTTGCGTTTCACGCCCCTGCATGGTCCGCGATTGTTCCCGACGTGGTTACCGACGAAGAGCTGCCTTCGCACGAGAGATTGTCATTCCAGGGGAGACCCTCGAATTGGCTGTGCCCCTCGTCCGAGTCGCGCCTCTCATGGAATTTGCGCTGGCCGATGAAGGCCGATGACCATGCAACGGCGTCCGCCGCCTGGAGCCGGTGGTTTATCGAGAGACTAACCACATGTCCCGAAAAGGGAACTACGCAGGCGTGGATCCGCGCCTGCGGCGCGTAGAACGGCGCCTCGAGTTTGCAGTTGGGGCATCAGCGAAACACGACATGACACCTTAGTCGATCCCGGTCAATGCATAAAAAGCCATTGAGCCTACGGGAATATCGGCCTGTCTTTCTCACGCCACGCGACGACATGCTCTCGAGCGCGAGCGGCAGGGGACTCTGGACTGAACATTGGCAGCCTGACAGTGACTACTGTTCCTTCACCCAATTTGCTTTCCACTTTGATTGTCCCGCCATGCAGATCGACGCAGCGCTTTACGATCACCAGACCGAGACCCGTACCTGGACGATCAGAGACGTTATGGCCGCGATGGAAGGCGTCGAAGAGCCACTCCCGGTCGGCCTCTGGAATTCCGATGCCCTGGTCGCGGATAACGCAAACAAACTCTGCGCCGACACGCCCAATTTCGAACTGCACCACTCGTCCAGCGTCAGAATACTTAATCGCATTGGTGAGCAAATTTGTAAAAATGTGACGCAGCAAACGCTCGTCGACTTGGATCTCGGCAGGCATTTCACCAAATAATAATTCGATGGGGCATCGCCGGTTATTTGCCGACAGGATTTCGTCTACGAGCCTTTGCATGAATGTGCGCAGCTCCAGCGGCGCGGTCTTGAATTCGATCTTACCCGCATCGAGGCCTCCTAAGAACAGCACCTCCTCCATTAAAAGGGCCATGCGGCGCGTGTTTTTGCGGATGGATTGTAGATGTTCATTGCGCTCGGCCGGCTCCAATTGGTCGAGATAGTCCTCCAGGATTTCCGCTGAGGACTGGATAATACCCAGCGGCGTGCGGAACTCGTGCGACACCATCGACACGAAACTGCTCCGCAACTGCCCCAGCTCCTTCTCTCGTGCCAGCGTCCGGTGCAATTCGGCCTCGGCCCGCTTGCGCTCCGTGACGTCGAGAACTAAGGCGAGGACATGCGGCTCACGGTCGATTTCGATGATATCAGCCGAAACCAGCACCGTATGGACTGCGCCCCGCCGAGTCCGAAACTGGCACTCGACCTCACGCAGCGAACCGTTACGCCTGAGATCCGCCCAGAACTTCGTGCGGTCGTCAAGGGTTTGCCATAAGCCTAGTTCCCAGAAGTCGTGGCCGAGAATGCCGTCACGGTCCAGCCCGAACCATCGTACAAACGAATCGTTCGCCTCGATAAACTTGCCATCGCTCAAACGCGCAATCGTGATGAGGGCCGGGCTCGCGCGAAAGGCCCTGCTGAAGCGCTGCTCACTCTCGCGCAGCCGCGCTTCGCTTTCCCGCAGGAGCTGTTCCGAGCGCGCTCGATTTGATTCTTCCAGCGCGAGGGACACGGTCGCGCCTAGCGTTGAGACAAAGTCAATTTCCTCCGCCGACCAGTGGCGAACAGGGCCGATATGTTCGTGGCAAAGCACACCGACAACCTCGCCGCGGATCCAGACAGGTGCGTCAAGCAGGGAAGAAATGCCACGTGGTTTCAGGTAATTTTCCGCCAAGCCGCGCGTGGCCGGGTGCTCCAAGGCGCGGTCGGCAACGATTGGCCGTTTTGCGGCCAACGCTTCAAAATAGGCCGGACAGTCGGAGGTATCCAGCCGGCTGCCTTTGCACTGCTCGTAGAAGCTTTCTGTGTGACGCAAATGGAGGACTTCACAAGCGATCGCCGACCCATTTTCCTGCAGTGACCAGTAACTGACGCGCGCTACATCAAGGGCTGCAGCCGATACCGAACAGATCTTCCGCAGCGCTCTGTCGAGATCCGATTTGTCGGAGTGCGCCAGTCCAAGCAGCACGTCACGGTGTTTCTGCACCTGCTCGCTGCGTTTGCGCAACTTTTCTTCCGCCCGCTTGAGCTGGTCGTTCGACTGCACGAGTTCGATCGTGCGTTCGGCCACGCGTTTCTCAAGCGACGCGTTGAGTTGACGGATTTCGCTTTCTGCCCGCTTGCGCTCGGTGATGTCCGTTGCGATGCCACACACCGCATACGGCTTTCCGGTGCGGTCGCGCAGCAGAAATTTGGCGACGACACACAACCGTTCGCCCTCATCCGAAGGCACCGCCTCTTCAAACTGAATCGGCTCACCCGCCTCTATCACCCGCCGGTCGTTTGCGCGTACCGTTTCGGCGATAGCGTGGGGATGAATGTCAAAATCGGTTTTCCCGCGAATTTGCTCTCGTCGAATATGATGCCTGCGTTCATATTCCCGGTTCACAAGCAGGTAGCGAAGTTCCAGGTCCTTGACGAAAATGATCGAGGTGGTGTTATCAATGATGTCCTGCAAACGTTGTTCGCCCTCGCGCAGAGCTTCCTCGGCCAGCTTGCGCTCAGTGATGTCTACGATGACTGCCGAGAAAAACGGGGGTGTGCTGCCGGTCGCCGGGACGAGTAGAGTGCTGACGTCCGCCCAGATGACACCGCCATCTTTGCGCAGGTATCGCTTTTCGATCCGGTGCATTCGTCGCTGCCCGCCGCCAGCCTCTGCCAGACGCGCTGCTGTTTCGGCACGGTCCTCTTCATGGGTAACGTCCAAAGCAGTGGTTCTTTGGAGTTCTTCGTCCGTATAGCCGAGCATTTTCTGAAAAGCCAGGTTTGCCGCGAGGTAGTGGCCGTCTGCAGCGGTGAGGACGATTCCTGCCGACGAGTTCTCGAACAACTTTCGCCACCGCTCCTCGCTGGCGCGAAGAGCTTCTTCGGCCTTCCTCCGATCACTATTTTCTTGCGCCAGCTCAGTATACACTCGGGCGTTGTCCAGAGAGATGGCGGCCTGTGAGGTCAGAAGCTCCAGCACCGTGAGCCGGCCCGGCGTGAACACCCTGGGCGTCAACTTGTTTTCCAGGTAGAGCACACCCACCAGGTTGGCCTGCTTCACAAGAGGAAGGCAGAGCACCGACCGGGGTCGCCGCTGCTGCACGTAGGGGTCTGTCGAGAACAACGCCGACGACGCGGCGTCGTCCAGAATCACGCTCTCCCGAGTCCGGATCACGTAATGGAGCACGGATTCGGGAAGCTCGGAGGGCGTCACGGCCGCCTCTCGGAGCATGACCTCGACTCTGTCGCAGCCGGTCGTGGCCTCCGCCTCGATCTGCGGCTCTTCACCCCGGAGAAGGATGAGCAGGCCCCGATCGGCACCTGCATGCTCGACGGCAATCACCATCAGGGTCTCCATGAGCTTCCCCAGCACGATCTCGCTGGATACGGCCTGCGAAGCCTTGATCACCGTCCCGAGGTCGAGCTGCTCAAGGGGCGTGCCGATCGTAGCGGTGGAAGAGGCAGGCGCTCGTTCCTCGTGCAAGTGCGGGTGGCGTTGATCGAGCTGCCGTACCTTGCCGAGCGCACCCCAACGGAGGTAGCAGTAGCGGGCGTTTCGAAGATACGCATTTGCGCACGTCCCATAGCCGCGGGCGATGTAGAACTTCGCAGCGAGTTCGTTCGCAATGCCCTCGTTCTGAGCGAAGCCGTTCTCGCGCGCCGATCGGATGGCCTGCTCATACAGGCGCTCGGCGTCCAGTTCTCGGCCATCGATGCGGGCGATCTCGGCTCCGACCAGCGCCACGCGGTTCCTGAAATTCTCTGGGCAATTCTCCGCCCAGAGATTGATTTGCTTGTGGTGGGCGGCGAGTGCCTCCAGATACTGGGCCCGCTCCTCGGACGATGCAAAGTCATACTGTGCCGCCCGCGCGAGCGCGTCAAAGAAAAGGTATTCAGCCCATTCAAAAGAAAACAGAAGGTATTCAGCCGATTCAAAATTTCCCCGCCCCGTCGGCAGTAGCGGCTCAGCCTTCGATGCCGCCGCGAGGGCGGACGCATAGTCGCCCGCGTAGAAGCGCGCTTGCAGCTTACGGATCCAATACCAGCGCGTGGCGAATACCAGGTGCGGATCGGCCTCCAGGTGCTGCTCAAACCGGCCCTCATCGAACTCTGCATCGTTGAAGGAGGACAGGCTCGGCGTTAGGCCTCGCAGGGCCCGGACGAACCTGAGCTGCCCGACGATTATGTCGGCGACGAAACCAGTCTTTGCCTTTCGTGCAAACTCGAGTCCGTTCTCGGCCTCGCGTTGCACGTCGCCAAGCGGATCTCCGGCGGCGAGAAGAAGCGTGACCAAACGGTCGTAGGAAAAAACCGCATATTTGAGGTCGCCGGCTTTCTGGGCCGTGGTAAAGGAGCGGCGCAGCAATCCGAGACCAGTGCGCAAATGCCTTGACGAGGGATTGATAAAGTAACCGAAGCATTGGGAGACGCGAGTCCTGAAACGCTCCAGCCCGCGCTTCTCCACTAGATCGAGGCCGAGCTTGGCGAAACGGAACGCGGCCTGGTGGTCGCCGAATCGTGGTCCCAGAAACCACCCAAGGTGGACGTAAGCGACGCAGGAGCCGTCGCTATTGCCGTGCTCCAGGCTAAGGTTCACCATCCGAGCGACGACGAGGCACTGCAGATTCTCGTCGGTGAAATGGGCCGGCTCCTCCATTGCTGTGAGAACGTCCAGAGTTGCTCGGCAGGCCGGGTCGCTCATTGGGGGCAGGTCGATAAGTGTCTCGATCGGCCGACTCCCGAGCTGCGACCAAATCCGCTTGTATTCCTGCCGCACGTCGTCCTCGGTCGGGTGTGGCCACCATTCGACGCCTACCTGCCGGAGGTATTCCAGGCCCGCCTCGACCGCGCGCTCGCTCCGATCCAAGGTGGTGTAGAGTTCCGTTTGCAGCCGGGTGACAGCGGCAAGGTCGACCAAGTTAGCAGTGCGGCGTGACAGCATCGACAGCCGCTCTTCCGCCGCCGCAAGGTCACCAGTTAAGAACTCGCACTCGGCCCGCTGAAGCTCCAGCGCGAAGGTAAGCGGGTGGCGCTGCTCCCAGCAATCCTCGGCGAGCAGGGCGCGGCCAGCGATAAAGTAGCTCAAAGCCGAAGCGTAGGCCGCCGAACCCTTGGCTCGCTTGCCGGCAATCAGATTGAGCTCGGCTACCCGCTCTCGCTCCTTCCAGGAATCGATCAAGGCGCTACCGCGGTCGAGCTGATTGACTATCTCAAAGATCTTCTCCTCCATCTCCTCAGCCGGCGTCCGTGAGGCGAATAATCTGCCAATCCTGAGGTGGACCGATGCCCGCGCGCTTTCTGGGATGAGCGCGTAGGCCGCCTCTTGCACGCGGTCGTGGAGGAAGGTATAGGCGCTTTCCAAGCGCAATACCAGTCCCGCCCGAACCGCCTCCCAGAGCGCGGCGTGGATCTCCTCCTCCGGTTCCCCTTGTACCAGGCTCAGGGTAGCCAGCTCAGCAACGTTCCCCAGACACGCCATCTGTCCTAAGGCTTCCTGCGTGGTCTGGGGCAAACGGTTCAGTTTCCCTGCCATGAGGTCCACCACATTATCCGTGTAGCCTTTGGCCCGGATGCGCTCTAGATCCCAACTCCAAGCCGCCGCTCTCAAGTCGAACACCAGCAGCCCCTCCTCGGCCAGCGCGGTGAGAAATTGGATAGCAAAGAAAGGATTGCCCCCAGTCTTCTCGAGCACCAGATGTGCGAGAGCTTGGGACGAATCCCGCTCGCAATGCAGCGAATCGGCTACCAGGTGCCCCACATCCTCCAGCCCAAGGGGCCCAAGTACGATTTCCTGCATGCTCGTTCCGGCCTTGCGGATCTCGTCAAGCGTTCGCATTAGCGGGTGCGAGGCAGTGACTTCGTTCTCCCGGTAGGCGCCCACTAGCAACAGGTGATTCACCTCCTGCTCGGTGATGAGGTGCTCGAGCAGTTCAAGGGTCGCCGCATCCAGCCACTGGAGGTCGTCGAGGAACAACGCCAGTGGGTGCTCCGGCCGGGCTAAGGCGCCGATAAAACGCCCGAAAACCATCTGGAAGCGCTTGAGCGCGTCCTGAGGCGGCAGCTCTGGAACAGGCGGCTGTTCTCCGATAACGAACTCCAGCTCAGGAATGAGGTTGACGATGAGCCGGCCGTTCGGGCCAAGCACCTCACGCAGGGTGCTCCGCCATTGGCCCACTTCTGCTTCGCTCTCGGCGAGGATCTGGCGGACGAGGGTCCGGAAAGCCTGTGCCAAAGTCGTGTACGGAATGTCGCGTTTGTACTGGTCGAACTTGCCGGCAGCGAAGAGGGCGCGTGTAGGGACGAGAGCCTTGTGCAACTCGTTCACGACCGAGGACTTGCCGATACCGGAATAGCCGGACACGAGCACTAGCTCCGGTGTGCCGCGGGTCACGACCCGATCGAAGGCCGAGAGCAGGGCTTCAATCTCGGGTTCCCGCCCGTACAGCTTCTCCGGGATCAGCAACCGGTCCGACGCGTCGTGCGTGCCAAGCGGGAACGGATCGACGCGTTCCCGGGACTCCCATTCCGCCAGGCACCGTCGGAGATCAGTTTCGAGGCCCGTGGCCGTCTGGTACCGTTCCTCGGCGGTCTTGGCGAGGAGCTTCATGATAATGGCTGAGATCGGTCCGGGCACGTCCTTGGCCCGCTCCTCGGGCAGCGCCGGCTGTCTCGCGATGTGGCAGTGGACCCACTCCATCGGATCAGCGGCAATGAAAGGGAGTACTCCGGTGAGCATCTGGTAGAGGGTGATGCCCAGGGAGTAAAGATCACTCCGGAAATCGATCGACCGGTTCATGCGGCCCGTCTGTTCGGGCGCCATGTAGGCAAGTGTCCCCGCGATCACCTCAGGAGGCTCGGGTGCTTGGCGCTCGCGCGGAAGACGGGAAGCAATGCCGAAGCCTGTCAGCCAGACGTCGCCGGTCACAGAGTCCACCAGAATGTTGGCCGGCTTGATATCCTTGTGAATGAGACTTCGCCGGTGCAGCTTGCCGAGCGCGGCCGATATGCCGACGGCCAAGCGGAGGAATCGCGGCAATTCCAGCGGCTGGCCAAGGAGCCCATCGAGGGGCGCGCCGCCGGGGTCCTCGAGTACCAGCATCGTCCGCCTGTCGTGATGAGCAAGGGCAAGCGGCCGCGCCCCCCAGTCTGAATCAAGCTCGTCCCGAAGGGAGTATTCGTGCTCGAGCCGCTCCAAGCATTCCAGAGCGGGGTATTCCAAGACAGGTGCTACTACAAGAATACCGGGCAGTTCTCCCTCTCCCCGGCCACAGTAAAGAATGTACTCTTCGTCTTCCCGCAGCGACTCGAACACATAATTTGAAAGCTCGATCAACACAGGCCCTCCGGCTGGCCGGTCACATTAACTCCACGTGCACTCAGACCTTTTTTTCCGCTCTCGTTGTTTGCCAAATCGAACATTGGAGAATCCGAGTCGACAACACACAAAATTCTAATCCCGCTGTGACGAATCAGAAAGATGTTTTCTCTTCTGCCGTCCGCATACCTTTCAGTGATCTATTGACTCGAAGGAACTAGCAGGAAGCGCGCTCCTGGGTTCTGCTTCCTCGCACAGGCAAGAATCTCCGGCGAACGATCGAGCCCTATAATTGCCGAATTCGGAAACGCTCTGCGGTAAATCGCGGATAGCGGCTCTAGTTTTCGGCACGCGAAAATTTAAGACAACTTCG
>DATFYN010000626.1:0-9267 GCA_035315025.1 Myxococcota bacterium | reverse complement strand
GTACGTAGTCTTTCCTTCGCTCCCGCGGGCCGATCCGCAGGATGCGTTCAATCCCTATGCCCTCGGAACGACTTTCGCGCCAGCCTTTGTGGCCCTCCGTTTCGCGGGATTCGCAGCGGTGACTCCGTTCATGGAGGAGCTCTTTATTCGCAGCTTTCTGATGCGCTACCTCGATGTTTTCGACACAAGCGAGGATTTCCGCGATGTGCCGATGGCCCGCTTTCGCTGGCGGAGCTTCCTTGGGACCGGGGTCGCTTTCACCTTCTCTCACCTTCCATGGGAGTACCCGGTAGCCGCGGCGACCGGCCTGCTCTGGAATCTTTGGCTCTACCGTCGCAAGCACCTCGCGTCGCTCGTGCTTGTCCACGCCGTCACAAATGCCTCGCTCTTCCTGCTGGTGGCAATCGCGTCGGGCCGCCTCCACGACCTCCAGGGCCATCTCCTCGATTTCTGGTACTTCCTCTGATTGCTCTCTTCGCCTGAAAGGCGCGGCATCCCCACGAGGGCCGCGGGGGTCCGTGCCCTCGACATTTCGGGAGGCCACTCTCTCTCTTGTGGGCCTCGCAGAGTGCGGGAGAAAGCGGCACGCGGGGCGGCGCTGCAACGGGAGGGTTCCGCGCTCTTGCTCTGCGCTAGAGCATTGCTCCACGATGGCCGAGGCGGACCCTGCGAGCCACGTCGGTGAGCGCCACGAGGGCTTCGCGGACGGCAGCGTCCGAGCACGCGGGGTGCCTCTCTTGGGCGAGAACGCAGGCATGCTGCACGACGGCTCCCGCTTCGCATAGAGGTCCGAATCCAAGCGCCAAAGCCTCCTCGCCGAGGCGGCGCGCATCGGCCTCGAGCGCTTTCCAATCGCGCTCGCTCTCAAGATCTTGTAGCTGGTCCACGCGCTCCCCGAGCCCGAGCACGAAGGCTTCGAGCCGCTCGCGGACCTCCGGCTCGCCGGCCATCGCCGAAAGGATCGGCGCGCCATCGTCTCGCGTTCCCATCGGCCCGTTTATCGGAAGAGGCACCTGGAGACTGAAACCCGCGGGCAAAAGCCCCGGGGCCCGCGGAGTAGCGCCATCGGACGGCCCCTCGGGTCGCGCGCCCAGATGACACCTGTGGGGGCGAGGTGGGCTGGCGGGTCCCCCCACGCGGCCAGGCGCCTGCGGAGGTGTGCAATCCCCGCGGCCGCTTCCTCTGGCGTGGGCGTAAAGGCGGTGGCCTCGAGCAAGAGCCGCGCCTCCCCGCGCCGGTGGAGAAGGGCAAGGGCAGGCGCGCCAAGGGCGCGCCTCGCGAGGAGGTTGGCCATCACCCAGAGCGCCCTGGCTTCCCGGGCGGAGACTCCCTGGTAGACGACAGTTGCGTCTTCCTCCGCGCGCTCCGGCGTGTCCGCCACGAGTGCGCGAACGACTGACGTCGCGACCTCGTGCTGCGCCCAGCCCTCCCAGGGACCCTCACGAACGCGAAGGAAGCGCGGTCCATCGCGCGTCGTGAGGCGTCCGAGGCGCTTTAGGTCCCGCAGCAAGAGCCTGTGGGTGACACCCTCTAGCCTTCTCCACCAGATCCGCGCCTCCTCGCGCTTGTGCCCCGTGTAGGCCAAGAGAAACCGCAAGCGGTCCGTCTTCGAAACGAGGGGAAGGGCACGGTCGAGCTTTGCAAGCATCCGGCCTCGTGCTTCGGCATCGACGTGGCGCTGCAGGTGCGCGCGTTCGAAATCGATCAGCATCGGCTCTCCGGGCGCCTCGGGACGCACGAGAAAGTTATTGGGTGCGAAGTCATCCTGGAAAAACCCCGCATCGTGCGCG
The DNA here is from genome assembly GCA_035315025.1 of Myxococcota bacterium. Classification (GTDB taxonomy): domain Bacteria; phylum Myxococcota_A; class UBA9160; order UBA9160; family UBA9160; genus UBA9160. The sequence continues at coordinate 7,477 of DATFYN010000626.1, read as the reverse complement.
CGGCGCGAGAGGGCGCCGAGGGCCGTGGCGAGCCTGCATCGCGCTGCCTGGGGGAGACCTCCCTCCCATGCCAGATGGAGGACGTCGGCTGCGCCGTCGACGACCGGGATCAGGAGATAGCAAGCCTTAAGGAGGGGTCCGCGGCGACGTTCGCCCGCTGCAAGCGGAAGCGGTAGCGGCAGTCCTCTCGCGTGGAGCCGCTCAGCCATTTCGAGCTCGTGCGCGGAGCGAGACGGCCGGCCAAGCCGTCGCAGCGCGACATGCCAGGGATAGCGGTTGCACCTCAGCAGAAAGTCGGGGGCGTCCCCACGACGCAGGAAAAGCAGGTAGAGCGCTTTGCGCCGGCCGGTCTTCACGCTGCGCGCAGCGCCGCTTGCGAGCGCTTCGAGAGCCGCTCCAAGGAGGGGGCTGACTTCTCGCGCGTCAAGCCCCTCCCGAAGTCGCCAGCGCACGCCGCCGACGCACTCGTACAATTAGCGCTCCGAGACGCGGACGAGGTGGAAGACGAGCGGCGTGCCGTCAGGCGAAGTCAGCTCGAGCGTGAACCCCGGCACGTTGTGAAATTCTGAGAGGAGCTTGGCGGCGTCGCTCCCAGGTTCCACCAGGTGGAGTTTGGCCTTGCCGTGGGAAAAGTCGATCTCCTTGGGCGGCTCATTGGGCGCCCCAAATTTCCCGAGCTTGAGCCGCCCGGACAGCACCTCAAACTCGAAGCCGTGCTCGTGGCGGAGGGTCTGTTCGAAATCGTGTGACGCGGTATCGGGTCGCGAGCGCTCGCGCATTGTGATCGCGACTCCACCGGCAACGAAGGGTTCATCGGATCCCAGCTCCGAGAAGCAGCGCTTCACGCCGGGCGCCTCAGGGTCAGGAAACTCGATTCGGTCCTGGATCGGTACCTCCCCCACGGGCCCTGGCGCGATCAGCACCCGACGCACGACGCGCTGCGGTCCGGCCTCGAAGTCGCACACCATGGGCGCGCGGTACTGGCCGCGGACCCAGTCAAGGGCGAGAGAGTTAATGTCGGGGCCACCTCCCCCGTGCGGTGACTGGGCCTGTGCCGCGCCGGCGCATAAGCCCGTAGCGAGCGCGATCCCGAGAGCAAGGTTCTGTGAGGCCATCTCGATTCGCACGGCGGCGCAGGGTAACACGCGCGTTGACAACACTCTCCCGCCAAGGGCATCGTGAGCCCATGCGCTGCTTTGCCTGTAACGCAACCCAGGATCTGGCACCGGGGGGGCGCGTCGGATTTCGAGACACGTGCGGGGCTTGCGGCGCAGACCTCCATTCCTGCCGAAACTGCGCTCACCACGACCCGAGCGCTCACAATCAATGCCGAGAGCCGCAAGCGGAGTGGGTATCTGACCGCGAGCGAGCCAATCGCTGCGACTGGTTCGCACCAGGAGAGGCCCAGGGAGGCGCCATAGCCGCGGCCCAGCGCAAGGCGCGCTCCACGCTCGACGCGCTTTTCAAGGCACCAAAGAAGAGCTAGGCGGCCCCGGGGCTCGGTTCAGCTTGCAGCGCGAGAACTCCTGATCGACCAGGAATCGACCCGAGGACGAGGTCCGCAACGGGGATCCGATCGGGGTGGGCGAGGATGGCTTGCGCCTCGTCGGCGAGCGCGGTGAATGCGACGCCCCGGGAGCGGCACGCCCCGAGAAAGCTTGTAAACCAGGCGCGCTTGTACATCCCCTCGATTTCCGCGTGGAGGGTCAGCACGTTGAGCGCGTCCGGCACGAGCCGGGAAAGATAGGATTCGCTGAGGCGCTCCTCCGGATACTCGGGGCGGCCCAGGAGTTCGTCGAGCGTGGGAAGGGTGGTCGGGATCTGGAGCGTGCGAAAGGTGTGCTCCCCCGCGCGCGGGTAGAAAGGGGCACGGCCCCGCGTATCGCTCGCATAGAGGAGCCCTGCCGCATCGTACGCCGCCAGGGAGTGCGCGTTTGCCTGCCAGCCGGCGGCTGCGGCCGTTACGGCGCGCGTCCCGAAGACCTCCTCAAATGCAGAAAGCGCGCGTCCGAACTCGAGGCTCGTCTCGGCAGCGGACATCTTGTGGAGTTTGTCCTGCCAGCGGATGTGATCCCAGCAGTGGATTCCCACCTCGAAACCCGCTTTGCGCACCGCCCGAAGGATTCCCGAGTGTCGGCGAGCGATCATCGGACCGGGGAGGAGGATGCCGTTCAGGAGCGTTCGGATCCCGTAGATCGCAACCACATTCGTGCGCACCGTCTTCCCGACGAAGCCCGGTCGGAAGACGCGCGTGAGGGCACGCCCCGTATGGTCTGGACCCATTGAAAAATAGAAGGCCGCAGGGACGCCAGCGCGGGCGAAGAGCTCCGCGAGCGCGGGAACGCCCTCTCGCGTCCCGCGCTCTGTGTCCACGTCGACCTTGAGAGCCAGCCGGACCGTCGACATTTGTCTCGCTACGCCGGCAGGTGTCAGGCCGGCGGAAGCTGTGTCAGGCAGAAGTCCAGCGTCTTGCGGAGCGCGGTGGCGAGATCGACCTTCGGGTGCCAACCCAGGTAGTGCTCTGCATTGCGGATCGACGGCGTGCGGGTCGGGATGTCTTGGTAGCCTTCTCCGTAGTAGTCCTTCGACGGTACGTCAATCCAGGTCACTTGCTTAGCCACGTCTTCGAATCCCGGGTAGGAGGAGATCTGCGAAATCAGCAGGTCGGCGAGATCTCGAATGGAGATCTCGTTCTGGGGATTGCCGATATTGAAGATCCGCTGGTCGGCGCAGCCTTCGCGATTCTCGATGATCGTCGTGAGCGCCTCGAGCGCATCCCCGATGTAGAGGAAACATCGGCGCTGATAGCCACCGTCCACGACGCGCAGGTCCTGGCGACGCAAAATATTGCCGATGAACTGAGTGAGGACGCGCGAGCTCCCTTCGCGGGGGTCGAGCACGTCGTCTTGGCGCGGGCCAATCCAGTTGAAGGGGCGGAAGATCGTGTAACGCAAGCCTTGCTCGATTCCGTAGGCGTGGATCACGCGATCGAGCAGCTGCTTTGAGCAGGCATAGATCCAACGGTGTTTGTTGATCGGCCCCACGACGAGCGGGGTGGTCTCTTCCTCGAAGGCGGCGTCCGTACTCATCCCGTAAACCTCGGAACTCGACGGAAAAACCACACGCTTTCGACTCGCCACGCAGCGCCGCACGATCCGCAGGTTGGCTTCAAATGTGAGCTCAAAGACACGCAGCGGATGGCGGACGTAGGAAATGGGGGTTGCGATCGCGACGAGCGGCAGGACGACATCGCAACGGTCGATCAGTCGATCGACCTCGTCGGGACTTTGCGTGATATCGGCCTGCGTGAAGTGGAAGCGCGGGTGCTGGAGAAACTCCGTAAGCCTTCCCGAGCCCAAATCTACGCCGTAGATGTTCCAGTCTTTGTCCTTAAGGATGTGCTCGGTGAGATTACTGCCGATGAATCCATCACACCCGAGAATCAGCACGTTCTGCGACATCGCTCCCTCCTTCCGGGTTCCTCCGAGATCCGAGCGTTCCAAGCTGCATGCCCACCGCGGGTGGACGCGCGTCCGTCCCCGGGCTCCATTCCAGGAGCTCGACGGCTCCGGACTTTGCTGCGACGGTAAGCGGCTCGGAGCGCAGCACGAGTCCCGGAGGACCGCTCCCCTTCGCCGCCCGAGCCCGCCACACGTAAAGGCGTCCAGCGTCGGTTTCCGTGAAAGCGCCCGGGAATGGGCGCGTGACCGCTCGCACGAGATTCACGATCTCGTCTGCGCTGCGCCCCCAGTCGATTCTCCCGTCCTCGGGCTGGCGACGACCAAATTTCGTCGCCAGCGCGTGATTCTGCGGGATGCGGGGCGCGCAGCCCGCTTTCAGTTCGTCGAGCCTTCGCTCGAGGACGATGCAGGCTGCCTCAGTGACCTTCGCCATCACCTCGAGAGCCGTCTCCTCGGGACCAATCCCGACGCGTTCTTGGTCCACGATATCGCCTGCATCGGCCCGCTCGACCATGTAGTGAAGCGTTGCCCCAGTCTCGGTCTCGCCGTTTAGCACGGCCCAGTTGACGGGTGCGCGGCCGCGGTACTTCGGCAGAAGGGAGCCATGCATGTTGAGGGCCCCAAGCCTCGCTAGCGCCAGGATCTCGCCCGGGATCATGTTCCGGTAGTAGAAGGAGAAAATGAGGTCCGGCGCGAGCCGGCGGATCGTCTCGAGAGCGGCCTCGTCGCGCAAGCTCTCGGTCTTCCACACCGGGACGCTACTGCGCTTCGCAAGCTCGGAGACTGAGCGAAACCACTGGTTCTCGCCGAGGTCGTCCTCGTGCGTGAAGACCCCGACCACGTTCTCGCCGCGGCGCAGCAGAATCTCGAGGCAGCGGTACCCCACCTCTCCATAGCCGAACACGAGAATGCGGCAGCTATTGGGGCTGGGGCTCATGGATCTTCTTGATCACATAGGGAGGGCGGCGGCGCACTTCCTGGTAGATGCGCGCCACATACTCGCCCATGATCCCAATGCCAGTGATGCAGATACCCTGGAAGAAGAAAAGGATTCCGATCAGGGTGAAGACTCCCTCGACCTCAGGGCCGACGACCAAGCGGCGAATCGCGAGCAAAAGGACGAGCGCCCCGGAGAGGGCGGACACGATGAGACCGACCAGGCTAAAGATCTGGAGCGGCGCAGCGGAAAAACCCGTCACAAGGTCGAAGTTGAGTCTCACGAGCCGATACAGGTTGTACTTTGAGCTGCCGCCGACGCGCGGCGCGTGCTGCACGGGAACATCCACGGGGTTACTCGCGTAGAGTGCCGCGAGCGCCGGAACGAAGGTAATCGATTCGTTGCTCTGAAGGATGAGATCCACAATCTCGCGCCTGTAGGCGCGGAGCATGCACCCCTGGTCGCGCATGTTGAGACTCGTGGCGCGCGATCGCAGGGCGTTCACGATTCGCGAGGCGGTCTTTCGGAACGGCGAATCCTGGCGATCCACCCGGTAGCCGCCTGCCACGTCGTGCCCCTGGCGGATCGCGTCTACAAGCTTCGGAATCTCCTCGGGAGGATCCTGCATATCGGCGTCGAGGGTGATCACCACCTCGCCCCGGGACTGCCGAAGTGCAGCGAGGACGGCCATGTGCTGGCCGAAATTGCGACTGAACTCGACCACGTGAATCTGGGCGGGCCGAAGGCGCTGGAGTTCGAGGAGCAGGGGGACCGATTCGTCCTTGCTGCCGTCATCGGTGAAGACGATTTCCCAGGACGTCCCGAGCTCGTCCAGAACCTTGGTGAGGCGATCAAAGAGCGGGCGCAGGTTCTCCGCCTCGTTAAAGACCGGGATCACGACCGATAGGAAGGGTCGCAAGACGTCATCACCCGCGGAGGATAGGTCAGCCACGCTAGTTGAAGGCCTCCCGCATCGCTGCGACCACGCGGTCTTGATCCACGTCCGTCATCGTCGGGAAAAGCGGCAGGCTCACGATCCGCCCGCCGATCCTTTCCGCTTCCGGAAGAGCGCCCAGGCGATAACCAAAGCGTTCTTGGTAGAAGCGAAAGACGTGAACCGCCGGGTAGTGGACCCCGATGCCGATCCCACGCGCCTTCATGGCCGCGATGAATCCGTCCCGATCCATCCCCGCGCGCTCGAGCTCGAGGACGGGCGTAAACAGGTGCCAGGAATGGCGGTGCGGGTAGGAGGGGGCCTTGGGCAAGCGAAGCTCGGGCCACCCGTCGAGGAGCTCCAGGTAGCGCTCGGCGAGAGCACTCCGGCGCGCGATGAAGCCGTCGAGGTCCTTCAACTGGTGAAGGCCAAGTGCTGCCTGGAGATCCATCATGTTGCACTTGAAGCCCGGCGCAGAAACATCATAGGGGGCGCTGGTAGCTCGGGCGGCAGGCCCTAGCTCCTTGCGCTCGATCCCGTGGAATCGCAACCGCTCGACCACGGCGGCGAGGCGCGCATCGCTCGTGGTGAGGCATCCGCCCTCGCCGGTCGTCATGTTCTTGTTCGGGTGAAAGCTAAAGACCTGTGTGTCGCCAAAGCTTCCAATTCGCCGGCCGCGGTGCTCCGAGCCAATCGCGTGTGCGGCGTCCTCGAGGACGCGCAGGCCGTGGCGCGACGCGAGGGCATACAGCGCGTCCTGGTCCACGGGGAGCCCAGCAAAATGCACGGGCATGAGGACCCGCGTCCGCTCGGTGATCGCGGCGGCGACCCGTTCGAGGTCGAGGTTCAAGGTGCCAGGATCGACATCGACGAATACGGGTATCGCACCCGACTCGACGATCGTGTTTGCCGTGGCCACGAACGTGAGCGGGGTGGTGATGACCTCATCCCCAGGTTGGAGCTCCATCGCGAGGAGCCCGAGGTGGAGACCTGCTGTCGCCGACGAGAGGGCAAGAGCGTGGGGGGCGAAGAAATAGTCCTTTAGGGCGCCTTCGAAGCGCTCGACGCGCGGGCCCGTCGTGATCCAGCCCGACCGGAGGCAGTCCTCTACCTCCTGGATTGCCGACTCACTAAGGGTAGGCCGCGAAAAGGGCAGAAAGTCTCCGGGTGCGTTCATGCTGAGCCTGAGCCCCCCTTCTCCGGACGCTACCACAGCCTCTCGCCTGATCTCCTGAAGAGGATCTTAATTCACCCGCGGGGCGCTAGCGTTGAAAACCCGCTCCGGCGGGCAGTTAAGTCCTCCGGCTGCAGTCCCGATATGAGCTTGGTGAATGATCCGCGCGCCAAGGACACCTGGACCGTCTTCAAGATCATGGGCGAGTTTGTGGAGGGTTTTGAAACCCTTCGGCCGGTCTGGCCCGCCGTGTCGATCTTCGGGAGCGCGCGGATCCGCCGCGGACACCGCTACTACCAAGAAGCCGTGCGAGTGGCCGAAGCCCTCTCCAAAGCCGGCTTCTCGATCATTACCGGAGGTGGCCCGGGGATCATGGAGGCTGCCAACCGGGGGGCGCGCAAAGGGAAGGGCCGCTCGATCGGCCTCAACATCAAGCTCCCTCACGAACAAGAGCCCAATCCCTTCACGGACACCGTCGTGCACTTCGACTACTTCTTCGCGCGCAAGGTGATGTTCGTGAAGTATGCCTGCGCCTTTGTTGGACTTCCCGGCGGATTTGGGACGCTCGACGAGATCTTCGAGGCGCTGACCCTAAAGCAGACCCAAAAAATCCACGACTTCCCGGTGATCCTCTTCGGGAGCGACTACTGGTCTGGCATGGTGAAATGGATTCATGACCGGATGCTCGAAGAGCGCATGATTTCACGCTCGGATCTTCGCCTTTTCACGCTGACGGACGAGGTCGATGAGGTCGTGGCTGCCATTCGCCGGCACTACCGGCTGCGCCAGCGTCGCCGCGGTCCACGCGCCGGCAACGGTCGCGATACGCCCTAGTACCTCGACACAGAGGTTTTGACAGGTTGGGTCTTTAGGACCGGCAGGGCTTGCGGGTCGACGAGCAGCTGGATGCTGCGTGCGACGCCGGGCTGGCGCTGGATCAGTCCGGCGCGTTCGAGCGTGAGCACCATCTG
>DATFYN010000625.1:0-8932 GCA_035315025.1 Myxococcota bacterium | reverse complement strand
GTCTGCGAGTCTCCGTGGCAGTTGGCGAAAGCGGAAGATTAGAATGGGCGCCCCACGGCCGGAAGGGAGATGACATGAGGTGGCCTGGCCTTGCGCTTCTCGTGTGCGGTGTGGTCGTCGTCTCGGCGGATGGGCCGCGGGTCGCCTTTTTCGAATCGACCGCTGGGAATTGTCTCATCGGCGCGCCTGGCTCCGAGAGAGGGATTTCCTCCGTGCCGCCGGGGCACGCGGGGCGCCGTTTCCGGGAGGTGCCCGCTCGGCCACCCGTAGCCTGTGTGATCGATTTCTCGTCATTCGATGGCCAGATCGGGTGAAGGGGCCGCCGCAAGCGCCTGCGCGCGGGAGAAGCGAGGCCGTGCTCGAAGCCGGGGATGGTCTCGCGCTGCAGCCCCTCGAGGGGGGAGCCTTCCGCATCGCATGGGGCGAGCCCGACTGGGTGGGGCCCATCGCGCTCCGAGTGGAACATGGCGGCGACGTGTATATGAGCCCGGGGGCGACCGAGCGGCCCGGCGCTCGCGCCCTCTCACCGCGGGTCCAGGACTTCGAGGGGGAGGATGGGCTCGGCCGCTATCGGGGTCATGCACTGGCCTGGTCCGAGCTCCCGCTACCCCTGCTCACGACGGTGCGGGCCTACAAGAGTCTCCCGGTGCTGGTCTTTCGCATCGAAGCATTGTCCGAGCTTTCCGAGCTTACGACCGGGGCTTTCGAACGTACGTCCGTCGCCTGGCCGGCGCTCATGGTCGAGTCCTTCTTTGGTGTCCGGGGGCTGCGCGAGGCTCCGGGCCGTGCCCACGCCTGGCAGGAAGGGCTGGACAGAGCGGCGGGGGAGTACGGCCTCACGCTGCAGTGGTGTATGGGCACCCCTGCCGACTGGCTTCAGACAGTGACACTAAATAACATCACCTCGGTACGAACAAGTGGTGACTACCGATATTTGTTCGACAACGGACTCAACTGGGTCTGGTTCCTGCACGGTAATGCCTTCGCGCGCGCTCTCGGCTTGCACCCCTACAAGGACGTATTCCTGACGCACGGGGAGACGGGCCTCGGGCCTGGCGAGAAATACGTGGAGGCAGAATCGCTCCTCGCCAGTCTGTCGGCAGGTCCCGTGGGCATTGGGGATCGCCTGGGCCACACAGACCGTGAGATCGTGCTGCGAAGCTGCCGCCCGGATGGTGTGCTTGTGAAACCTGACGTTCCGATCGCTGCTTGCGACCGCTGTTTCAGAGAGAGCGCTTTTTTCGAGAAGGCGCCCCTCGTGGGAGAGACGTACTCGCTCCACCCGGCAGGGCGCTGGCGTTATGTGGTTTCGCTTAACGCAGGGCGGGCGAAGGAGCCGATGGACTTTCGCGTCGAACTCGCGGACCTCGGCATGGCTCGGCCCGAGGGCGCTGTGATTCTTTACGACTGGCGGCGGCGGGCGTGGACCCGGCTGGACGCCGACGGCGGATGGGACGTGCAGCTTCAGTTCCAGGATTTTGACTACCGCGTGGTGTGTCCGTTGCTCCCGGGTGGAATCACGCTCTTCGGCGACGTCTCGAAATGGGCGACGGTGGGAGATCAGCGGATCGCGCAGATCGAAGCGGTGGCGGGCGAGCTGTGCTTCGACCTGCTCGGTGCACCCCTCGAAAGGGTCGAGGTCCGGGGCTGGAGCGCAAGAGCTCCGGGCGGCGCCACGGCCTGGTGTCCCGGAGGCCGCAGGGTCCTTCCCATCCGTTCGGGAGAGCCCGCGGGGGAGGAGGGAATCGCGCACGATCGCGAAACGGGCTTTTTTGTGCTCGCTGCGCGCCTCGGTCGCGAAGGACGATCGCGCATCCGCGTGAGCCTCCCATGACCACGCCGGGGTCGCGCCTGCGCGAGCTCTTGCGGATTCGGCCGTTGGTCGTGGCGCCCTTTGTGTTTGACGGTCTTCAAGCGAAGCTCGCCGCGGCGGCAGGCTTTGAAGCCGTGTACATGACGGGATTTGGGACTGCCGCTGCGCGCGGGCTTCCGGATGTAGGTCTGCTTGGTCTCTCTGAGATGGTGGAGAATGTCCGTGTGCTCGCGCGCGCGGCCGGCGTGCCGGTGGTCTGCGATGCCGACACCGGCTACGGCAATCCTGTGAACGTCTGGCATACCGTACGCGAGTATGAGAGGGCCGGTGCCGCAGGCCTTCACCTTGAGGACCAGGTGTGGCCGAAACGTTGCGGTTTTCTCCCGGGCAAGCAGGTGATCTCGCTGGAGGAGATGGTGCCGAAGGTAAAGGCAGCCTGCGCCGCCAGATGCGACCCGGAGTTTGTCGTGATCGCTCGCACCGACGCCCTCGCACCTCATGGCTGGGAGGAAGCGGTGCGCCGAGCACGAGCCTACCACGACGCGGGTGCGGACCTTGTCTTCGTGGACGGGATCCGGACGCGCCGGGACATGCAGCGTTACGCCCGGTCGCTCGAGGGCATACCCCTCGTCTACAACGGACAGCTCCCGGTGGCGGAGGCGGCGGCCTGTGGCTTCAAGCTCATGCTTCACATCGGAACGTTGCTCGCGGCGTGGGCCCGGATGCGTGCGGCAATGGATGAGCTCGCCGCGACGGGCGAGATCTCCGGCAGCCCAGCGCTCGACTGCCTTGAGGACGTGGCACGGCTGCTGGGTCTTGAGGGGATGGAAGCCATCGGGCGGCGCTACACGCTCGAGTGAGCGAGAGGCGTCTTCCGTCCACCTGCGACCAGGCTCGACCGTTTGCCGCTCGTCGCTTCCGGGCGGACGAGCCAAGGCGCGGCCACTCCCCTTCCGGTCGGAGCGACGTGCTGGCACCCTTGGGTCGATGCCGCTGCCCCGTCGTCTCGTCGTCTCCGCACCGGGCCGGGCCGGTGTCCTCGGGAATCCGACCGACCAGTACGGAGGCTCGCAGATTTCGTGCTCGGTAAGGCTTCGGGCTCGGGTCACCCTCGTGGAAGCGCCGAAGCTCGTCCTCGCCACCTCGGACCAAGAATGCACGATCGAGAGTCCGCGCGAGCTCGAGCTCTGCGGAGACCTGTTTGATCTCGCCCGCGCCGTGCTCGCGGAAGTCGGTCCGCTCTCGCCCGCTTGTCGAATCGAGTGGACGAGCGAGATCCCGCTCCAGGGCGGTCTTGCGGGTTCGACCGCACTCCTAGTGGCGCTCTTGCGCGCGTGCCTCGCCTGGCAGCGCCGCGCATTCGGGCCACACGCGGTCGCAGAGCTCGCACGCCACATCGAATCGACACGGATCGGCGTTGTGTGTGGGTTCGGTGATCAGTATATGGCGGTTTTCGGAGGCCTCCGATACCTCGATTTCCGCGGTAAGGCCCACGGGGAAGTCTTCCACCCGCCGCGCTATGCCACCGTGGAGGCGCTCGACGGGCTCGTGCCTTCCCTTCCTTTCGCCCTCGGAGTGACCGGCGTGCGACACAGCTCGGGCTCTGTTCACAAGCCCATCCGGGAGCGTTGGCTTGCGGGGGATCCTGAGATCGTCGCCGGCTATGCGCGCATGACGGAGCTCGCACGCGAGGGGAAGGTTGCGCTGTTGACCGACGACCTTCGGCGCTTCGGTGAGCTGATGAACGAAAACCACGACTTGCAACGAAGCTTCGGCGGCTCCGGCGAGTCGAACGAGACGCTCATCGCGGCGGCGCTTCAAGCCGGCGCGCTGGGCGCGAAGCTCGCAGGGGCGGGCGATGGGGGGACGATCATCGCGCTCTGGCCGGAAGCGGACTTCACCCCGCTGGAGCGCGCGCTGCGCAATGCGGGTGCAGTTGCGACCCCGGAGATGACACCCGTCCCGGGGGTGCGGGTCGAAGAAGATTCCGCTGCGGGACCAGAGAACCTGCGGCCCGGGACGTAGAGGCGGCCCGGGCGGAGTTCCCGACCGCTGCGTACCGCATGTCGAGTGGCACATCCGCGGGTCCCGCAGAAGACGCCATCCTGGCCGACCTCCATGTGCCGGTGTCGTGCCCGGCGTATTATGGGGTAGATGCCCGAAGCCAAAGCGATTTCTCCGCCTTCCCTCGCACTCCTCGTCCTCGAGGGCCGGGCAGTCCTCGAGTTTGGTGCCACGGTCGCGGCATGGCCGATGCTCGCCCTCTCTCCGCGTGGCGACGGACATCCCGTCTTGGTCCTGCCCGGTTTTCTTGCGAGCGACCGCAGCACCGGACCCCTTCGCGCCTTCCTGCGCGGTCGCGGCTACACGACCCATGGCTGGGGCCGCGGCACAAACTTGGGGCCTTGGCCCGATGTGCTGCCTGCGCTCGAAGCACGCCTGCGCGCTCTCGCGCTTCGCCACGAACGCAAGGTCAGCCTCGTGGGCTGGAGCCTCGGTGGGGTGTTTGCCCGTGCCCTTGCGCGCGGGGCTCCCGGTGCCGTGAGGCAGGTGATCACGCTTGCGAGCCCGCTGCGTGCCTTCCACGCGAACAGCCTGGGTCGGCTCTTCGGGAGCGGGCCGCGTGCGCAGCAAGCCATGCCGGAGATCCTCGCGCGGGCGCAGGAGCCGCTGCCTGTGCCCACGACCGCGATCGTGAGCCGCAGCGATGGCATTGTGGCCTGGCAGAGCTGCACGGAGGCGCCGGGGCCGCTGCGTGAAACGATCGAGGTTCGCAGCAGTCACTGTGGGATGGGACATCATCCTGCGGCTCTTCTCATCGTCGCGAACCGGCTCGCCCAGGCCGAGGGTGCGTGGCGTCCGTTCCGCGAAGAGGTGCGCGGTCGCTGGCCCTTCGAGGGCCGGACCGTCGTTTAATGCCCCCCCACCGTCCCGGAGACCACGATGGCTCGCTCCAGCTACGACAGGCTGACCTTTCTGGACCGTTCGTTTCTTCTCGCCGAGACACCGACGAGCCACATGCATGTCGGCGGCGTCGCCACGCTTGAAGCAGGCCCGCTGCTCAAAGCCGACGGCGGCATCGATATCGATCGCATACGCGAGTACGTGTCATCGCGTCTCCATCTGATTCCGCGCTATCGCCAGCGGCTCGCGTGGACGCCGATCGAGGGGGCGCCGGTCTGGGTCGATGATGCCCATTTCAACATCCACTACCACGTGCGCCACACGAGCCTTCCCCGCCCCGGAGATGCACGTCAGCTGAAGCGGCTGTGCGGCCGGATCGTGTCGCAGCAACTCGACCGCTCAAAACCGCTCTGGGAGATGTGGATCGTGGAGGGCCTCGAGGGCGCAGACCGCTATGCAATGGTCACGAAGATCCACCACTGCATGGTGGATGGGGTATCGAGCGTTGACCTGCTTGAGGTCCTGCTCTCTCCCGAGCCGGTGGAGAAGATCGAGCGCGCACCGCGCTGGGTCCCCCGGCCCGCCCCGAGTGGTCTCCAACTGGCAGTCTCTGAAACGATGCGGCGGGTTCGTGCACCGATCAATGCCGCGCTCGACTTGCGCCGCGTGTTCCGGGACGCCGAGGACCCCCGCTCGGATCTGCGCACGATGCTGCGCGCGGTCCGCAGCACGCTGTCGTCTTCGCTGCGCACGGTATCGGATACGCCTATCAACAAGCCGATCGGGCCCCACCGAAGGATCGACTGGTGTGCGATGGACCTAGGGCGTGTCAAGGAGGTGCGCAAGCGCCTCGGGGGCTCGCTGAACGACGTCGTTTTGGCGACCGTGGCCGGCGCCATGCGGCGCTACCTCGAATCGCGGAGCGTCAGCGTCGAGGGCCTTGATTTCCGCGTGATGACACCCGTGAGCGTGCGCAGCACGAACGAGCGCGGCACGCTCGGCAATCGCGTTTCCGCCTGGATGGTCGATCTTCCGCTCGCGGAACGTGATCCCAGGGTTTGTCTCGAACGCATCCGCGATACGACGATCCGGCTCAAGGAGGAAAGGCACGCCCTCGGCGCCGAGGTGCTCACCACCGTCGCCGGGTGGACGCCTGCAACGCTTTTGTCCCTGGGCTCCCGCATGGTGATTCGGGCACTCCCGTTCAACCTTGTCGTGACCAACGTGCCCGGACCACAGGTGCCGTTGTATTTGCTGGGATCGCGCATGCAGGACAACTATGGGCAGCTCCCACTCACCGACTACCTCGGCCTTGGCATCGTGCTATTCAGCTATGCAGGCCTTCTGTGCTGGGGATTCACTGCAGATTGGGATCTGCTTCCGGATCTGCACGACATGGTGGTCGCCACCGAGGAAGCCTTCGAAGAGATCTGCGACGTCGCCGGATTGGAATAGGAGTCCGACATGTGGGAGAGGCTCGTTCTTTTTGCATTGCTCTTCTTCTGCCTAGCTCCGCCGACGCTGGCTGACGAACCTTGCCAGTCGCCCTATCTGCCGAAAGTGACGGGGCAGGAGGATTTCGTTTACGTCTTCACGTTGGGCGTCGAGGGGATGGGAGACGGCTCTGACAAGCTCGTGACGGTGGGCGCAAACCCGTCCCGGCCGGACTACGGCAAGGTGGTGTCGAGCGTATCGGTCGGGGGTCGACACGAGGTGCACCATGGCGGGTTCACGGACGATCGCCGTGAGCTGTGGATGGGCGGCCTCGACGACAGCGCGATCTTCGTGTTCGACGTCGCCACGGACCCCGCGAAGCCGAAGCTGGTCAAGACAATTACGACATTCACGAAAGACAGCGGCGGGGTGGTCGGTCCCCACACCTTCTACGCGCTTCCTGGCCGCATGCTGATCTCGGGCCTGTCGAACGCCAAGGACGACGGCGGCAAAACGGCGCTCGTGGAGTACAGCAATCAAGGCAAGTTCGTCCGGACGATCTGGATGCCCGAGGCTGCGCCCTACGGGTACGACGTGCGCGTGAGCGCGAACTTAAACCGGATGGTCACCTCGTCGTTCACCGGGCGTGCGAACTACATGCGGAAGCTGCCGGAGCTGATGGGCGACGCGGAGGCCATGAAGCGCTTCGGGAACACGATGGTCGTGTGGGATTACCACGCGCGAAAACCCTTGCAGACGTTCGCCGTGCCCGGAGCCCCGCTTGAGATCCGCTGGGCGCTGGCTCCGCAGCACTACTACGCGTTTTCTTCGAGCGCCCTCACCTCGAAGCTCTGGGGCGTCTTCCGCAAGGACGACGGTACGTTCGAGGCTCTGGAGATTGCTCCGATCGGCGATCCGTTGAAAGGCCCGCTGCCCGTGGACATCAGCCTCTCCACCGATGATCACTTTCTGTTCGTGGACTCCTTTATGGATGGCACGGCCCGCGTGTTTGACGTGTCCCAGCCTCGCGCACCGGTACTTGTCCTCGAGCAGAAGATCGGCTCCCAGCTGAACATGGTCTCACAGTCCTGGGATGGCAAGCGCCTGTACTTCACGTCGTCACTCCTCTCCAATTGGGACAAGACGGGCGCGGATGACGAGCAGTTCCTCAAGGCCTTCAACTGGGATGGGAAGACGCTCGCTCCTGCCTTCGCCATCGACTTCAAGGCCGCAAAGCTCGGGCGTCCCCACCAAATGAATTTCGGGAGCGTCGACTTCTACCGCGGGCGCGTAGCGGCGCGCCCGTCGCCCGCCAGCCCGGAGGACGTGCCGCGGGTGGCCGAGGGCGGATAGTGGGGCGACGCATGGCGCGGCGCCTTCTTGCCCCGCTCGCCGCAGCGCTGCTGGGCGCTTTCTCTGTGGCCCACGCGGATTCCGCGCTCTTCACTCCGCCGGCTCCCGGAACCTACGAGCTTCCGCCCATCCAGCACGTCGCGGACTACGAACTGCTCGATCCCCATGGTGCGCGCGTACGGCTCCTCGGACTCGCGCCCGGGCAGGTGGCACTGGTGTCGTTCGTCTACCAGCGCTGCACCGATGGCTCGGCCTGTCCCGCAGCCCTCGCCACTTGGAAGCGCGTGGACGAGGCCTTGGCCGCGCGGCCTGCGCTGGCCCGCCACGTGCGCCTCGTGACCGTGAGCTTCGACCCCGCGAACGACACGCCTGAGCGTATGGCGGAGCTGGCCCGGCACCTCCGGCCACGCGGCGACTGGCGCTTCCTTACCGCGCCGAACGAGGCGGAGCTCCGGCCGGTCTTGGCGGACTACGGCCAAGACGTTCTGCCCCTGGTGGGGGCAGGCGGGGAGCGGCTCGGTCTGCTGCAGCACCTCACGAAAGCGTTCCTGGTGGACGAGCATGGGGACGTGCGCGGCATCTATGGCTCGGGCTTCTTGTCCGCACAGATCCTGCTGAACGATGCGCAAACGGTGCTCGCGGCGGAGTCGGCGGCCCGGCCCCGAACGGCGGCATCGCGGTGAGCGCTCCGCTTCGGATCGAACGGGAGCAAGCGGCCGACTCCCCGCACGCACAGAGCCTCCAGCGAAAAATCGACGAGTACAACATGGAACTCACCGGACGGCGGGACTGGATGCCAGTCGCGTATTTCCTGCGGGATGACAAGGACGGCGTGGTCGGCGGCGTGGTGGGGGACATCTGGGGAGCGTGGCTCCACGTGCGGGTGATGTGGGTCGACGCGCCGCGCCGCCGGCACGGTCACGGCGCGCGTCTGCTTCGTGCCGCCGAGGAGCTGGCGCGCGAGCGCGGCTGTGTCGGCGTATACCTCGAAACCTTCAGCTTCCAGGGTTCGAGCTGGTATCCGCGTTTCGGTTACGAGGTCGTGGGGGGAGTCCACGATTTTCCGCCCGGCCACAGCTATTACATCCTGCAAAAGCGGCTGCAGCCCGCCGCCGGCGGAGGGGCGACATGAGGGTGAGAGCACCGAGCGCCGAGGACCTCGCGCGACTCGCAGCCGAGCTCGGTCTTACACCCGCGGGCGAAGAGCTTGCGTTCTGGGAGCGGATGCTCGGCCCGATGAGCCTCGCCTACGCCGAGCTCGAGGCGATGCCGGACGAGCTGCCGGCGTCCAGCTACCCGCGCGGGCCGGTCGTGCAGCCCAGGCCCGAGGACAATCCGTACAACGCCTGGTACGTGAAGGCGCGCGTGCGCGGCAGCGAGCGCGGACGGCTCGCCGGAAAGACGGTGGTTCTGAAGGACAACATCTTC
>DATFYN010000624.1:0-9180 GCA_035315025.1 Myxococcota bacterium | reverse complement strand
GCGCGCGGACGGTTATTCGTTGTGCGCGCCGACCTCATCTCGCTCGAAGCGCGTGACGCGCTTCTGGCGGCAGCGCGAGCGGTGCTCCTGAGCCGCCGCGGCAGCCTCTCAGAGCAGCTCAAGCGCCGTGAAGAGCCGGAGCCCGTTGCCGCGCCGCGCGCGAGGCGCTTGCGGGAGAGCGTGGCGCAAGGCCGGGCTCCGCAGCCCCCCGAACTCGAGTTCTTCAACGGCCTCGGCGGCTTCGCTGCCGATGGACGGGAGTACGTGACGATCCTCGGTGAGGGACAATGGACGCCGGCGCCCTGGCTGAACGTGATCGCCAATCCGACGTTCGGCTTCCAGGTGTCGGTGGACGGCGGAGGTTACACGTGGTCCGGGAACAGTCGCGAGAACCCGCTCACGCCTTGGTCGAACGACCCCGTTGGCGACCCACCCGGCGAAGTGATCTACGTCCGCGACGAAGACAGTGGGGTACTCCTCAGCCCGACCGCCCTGCCGATTCGCGCGGAGAACGGCCGATACGTTGCAAGGCACGGGCAGGGCTACACCCGGTTCGAACACGCCTCCGAAGGGCTCTCGCTCGACCTCTTGCAATACGTGCCGAAGGGCGACCCGATTAAGCTCTCGCGACTCAGCATCCAGAATCGATCCGGACGCTCTCGACGTCTCTCCGTCACCGCCTACGTCGAGTGGGCGCTCGGCCCGTCGCGGGAAGCCTCGGCGCCCTTTGTCGTCACGGAGATCGACGCAGAGACGGGAGCGATGCTCGCCCGGAACCCCTGGAGCATCGGTTTCGGAGACCGCGTCGCGTTCGCAGATCTCGCCGGGCGGCAGCTCGCTTATACCGGCGACCGGACGGAGTTTATCGGCCGCAACGGGGCCCTCGATCAGCCGGCAGCTCTCATGCATGGCGCGACGCTCTCGAACCGGGTGGGCGCCGGCCTCGATCCGTGCGGTGTTTTGCAGACCCGGCTCGAGATCGGGCCAGACGAGCGGGTCGAGATCGTCTTCTTTCTCGGCCAGGCGGCGACACCGAAGGATGCGCGCGCCTTGGTGACGCGCTACCGGACCGCCGATCTCGACGAGGTGTTTCGCACGGTCACCCGGGGCTGGGACCTGCTCCTCGACACGATTCAGGTGAAAACACCCGACCGGTCCCTGGACGTGCTGCTGAACCGCTGGCTTCTCTACCAAACGCTCGCCTGCCGGGTGTGGGCGCGATCGGCGTTCTACCAGGCGAGCGGTGCGTACGGCTTCCGGGATCAGCTTCAGGACGGAATGGCGCTCACGGTGTGTGAGCCGGAAGGGACGCGACAGCATCTCCTGCGAGCCGCCGCGCGGCAGTTCACAGCGGGCGACGTTCAGCACTGGTGGCTCCCGGAGTCGGGCCGCGGGGTTCGCACGCGCATCTCTGACGACGCCGTCTGGCTGCCCTACGCCACGGCGCACTACGTCGAGGTCACGGGCGAGCTTGGCGTCCTCGACGAGAGGGTTCCTTTTCTCGAAGGGCCCGCTCTCCGTACTGACGAACAGGAGGCGTACTTCCAGCCCGCTCCTTCCGAGGAGCACGCGACCCTGTTCGAGCACTGCGCTCGGGCCCTCGACCGGAGTCTTCCGGTCGGGAGTCACGGTCTTCCGCTCTTCGGCACGGGAGACTGGAACGACGGCATGAACCGCGTCGGGGTGGAAGGAAAGGGCGAGAGTGTCTGGCTCGGATGGTTTCTCCACTCTGCGCTCGCAGCCTTCGCACCTCTTGCTGAACGTCGCGGAGAGAGTGCCCGCGCCGCAGTTTGGCGGCGGCACGCCGCAAATCTGCGGACATCGCTCGAGAAGGAAGCCTGGGACGGGGATTGGTACCGGCGGGGCTGGTTCGACGACGGAACACTGCTCGGCTCGGCCTCGAACGACGAATGTCGGATCGACTCGATCGCCCAGTCTTGGAGCGTGATCTCCGGCGCCGCCGACCCGATTCGCGCGGCCCGCGCAATGGCTTCGATGGACGAGCATCTCGTCGATCGCGCGGATGGACTGATCCGGCTTTTCACTCCGCCCTTCGATCGGACCTTGCTCAACCCGGGATACATCAAGGCCTACCCACCCGGCATCCGAGAGAATGGCGGCCAATACACACACGCCGCCCTCTGGTCGGTGCTCGCATTCGCGCAGCTCGGTGACGGCGATCGGGCGGGCGAGCTCCTCTCGCTCTTGAACCCCATCCGTCACGCGAGTACTCGCGCAGCGATTCATCGCTACAAGGTGGAGCCGTACGTCGTCTGCGCCGATGTCTACGCGGAACCTCCGCACGTCGGCCGGGGCGGCTGGACCTGGTACACAGGGTCCGCGGGCTGGATGTATCGGACTGCCCTCGAGGGGATCCTCGGGTTCCGGCTACAGGGCGCCACGCTTCGGCTCGATCCATGCGTACCGAGGGCATGGCGAGGCTTCGAGATCGTCTTCCGCTTCCGCTCCGCGCGCTACGACATCGTGGTCGAGAACCCGCTTGGGGTCATGCGAGGAGTGGTGCGCCTCGAGGTCAACGGCGAAGCGACGTCGGAAGCGCAGATTCCCCTCGTGGACGACGGCGCGACGCATCGGGTGCGGGTCGTCCTCGGATGAAGCGCGCCGTGGCGACGCGACTGTGAAGCCGGCTTTCAGGCCGCCCACACAAGAGTGAAGAGCCTGAATCGCATCCAGCGATTTTGCGCCAAGACACTGCTGACCAGTGTCCTCCGCCAGCCAGAGTTCTAGGCCGCTCTTTACCAAAGGCGGCTCAAGTTGTGTCAATTCACCGTCAAAGATCGCGTGCCGCCGGTCGGTCTCCACTCCGGCTTGGCTTCGGGCGTCGGTGCTTCCGAAAGCCGGTTTTACCTGGAAAACGTTGATGTTTTCGGCGCGCCGCCCCGTGCGCTTGACGTGTCCCGCAAGCGCGACACCCTTTGGTTCGCGACTGACGATCGAGCGTTGTCCGTTCGTCACAGGATGAGTTCGAGGCGTCTCCCGGCGGTACTGAGCGGCGATTCCTCGGGACCGCCCTATGGGCAGCGCAGGGTCGATCGCGGGGGGGGCAGCGCGTAGCGGCCCCCGGGAAGGGTGACCGCACACCCCTCGTCTACTCATCGCAAGACGACGTGCGGCGACTCGTCTACAGGATGCCACCAGGAGGAGCCATGAAGAGTTTCCAAGCAAGGATCGCCGTCGTCACGGGTGGCGGCACTGGAATGGGACGAGAGCTGGCACGCCAGCTCAGCGCGGAAGGCGCTCACGTCGCTATCTGCGACGTGTCGCAGGAGGCGATGTCTCAGACAAAGGCACTCTGCGAGGCGAAGGCGCCGCGCGGTACACGCGTCACGACGTTCCTCGCGGACGTATCCGACGAGGCGCAAGTGCAGGCGTTCCGCGACCACGTCGCTCGCGCGCACGACACGGATCACGTTCACCTGCTCTTCAACAACGCAGGCATCGGAGGCGGCGGCAGCCTGCTGCTCGACGATCGTGCGGAGTGGGACAAGACGTTCGCCGTCTGCTGGGGCGGCGTCTACTATGGGACGCGCGCGTTCCTCCCCATGCTGATTGCGGCGCCCGAGGCGCATCTCGTGAACACGAGCAGCGTGAACGGGTTCTGGGCGTCGATCGGCCCGCAGATTGCGCACACCGCGTACAGCGCGGCGAAGTTCGCCGTGAAAGGCTTTACGGAGGCGCTGATCAACGACTTCCGTCTGAATGCGCCGCACGTCAAGGTCTCACTCGTGATGCCAGGCCACATCGGTACGTCGATCGTCATCAACTCGGCGCGCGCCTTTGGGCGCGATCCGAAAGAGATGACCGAGGAGCAAATCGACCAAGCACGCGAACGTCTGGCGCGGCTGGGCATCGATCTCAAGGGTGTGCCGAGCGACCTGATCCGCGCGGGGATCCAACAGCAAGCCGACTCTTTCCGCGACAACGCTCCGATGACGGCCGCACAAGCCGCGAAGGTCATTCTCGATGGTGTGCGAAGCGAACAGTGGCGCATCCTCGTAGGAGACGACGCGGCGGTGATCGATCGGCTGGTTCGAGAGGCGCCGGAAGAGGCGTATGAGCCCTCATTCATGGAGAAGCTGCGCGCGCAGGCGAACTGGCGCTTCGGGCTTGCGGAGCTCACCCCAGGGACGCCCCGGTGATCGAGACGCCTCACTGGCCCACGCTGAACGGAAGAGCACGCTCCCCTGCCGGGACCGCGCTCCCATCTCTTGGACCCCTTGACCCAATCTTGGACCCCTTGACCCAACTTTCGATTCGAACCCCGCTAGCGAGGTTTGGCTGGGCGGCCGTATGTCACGCCCTCGATGGGCTCCTCCAGGATGGCCTCTTGAAGGTGCCTCAGAGCCTCCTGGCAAGAGAGCATCACCTTACGCTTTTGATTTAAGGAAATGGATAATGAGCGAACGTTGGTGTTCTCGCGTGAAAGCGTAAGGATCTGGCTCTTGATCTCGCGGAACTGGGCGTAGCGTGACGCCGCCGTCGCGAGGTCAGCGTCGCCGCTGAGCTTCGGGAGTGCGCCGAGGCCTGTCAGGTCGCTGCGAACCTGCTCGTCTTCTTGGGTCATCAGAGCTTCTAACTCGTCCATCCGCGTGTCGCTCGCCTCCGCGATGTGCGGTGGGAGCAGTGTCTGGACGCGCAGGGCAGCGATCTCCGCGTCAAATGCAAGGCGTATCACCTTCTTCGCATCCGGTGAATCGGCGTTCGCGGCTGCGAGATGTGAAAGTGCTGCACTCATTTCGTTGAGGGCGCCTGCGGCCGGGCCAAACGCCAAGGCATACGCCTTGAGGTTGGTGTTCTGGACCGCCAAGTTCAGCAACTCGTCGTCGATGCGCTGAAACTTGATGAACAGTTGGGAGAACTCATCAAGCAAGTCCTTCTCACCTTGGGTTCCACCCCGGGTCAGGAGTTGCTCCAATTCTTGACGTTCCCGTTCCACGCCCGCGGTGGCTGTGCGGGCCTGATCGGCGAACGCCTGCGACTCCTGGTCGGTGATGGCAAGGACGGCGCT
This sequence comes from Myxococcota bacterium, assembly GCA_035315025.1. Taxonomy (GTDB): domain Bacteria; phylum Myxococcota_A; class UBA9160; order UBA9160; family UBA9160; genus UBA9160. The sequence continues at coordinate 4,151 of DATFYN010000624.1, read as the reverse complement.
CTTCTCCGCTTCCGAGGCTGATGCCAGACCGAGTTGCATCCGACCGACCAAATCCGCTCGCTCCGCCTTGAAGGCGAGTTGCGCCGCCGGGTTCAGCTGTTTGCGGAAATGCAGCATCAGCAATATGAGCAGGAGCAACGTGGCCGCCCCCGCCGCCATCCAAAGGCCGTCCCTGAAACCGGGTCTGAGCGTCATGCTGCCGGCTTGAAGGTGGTGTAGCGGCTGCGGTGAGAGGGCTGGTTTGCCGAACGATGTCGCCGGGCCCTCGCTCGGCAACGGGCTGCTAACCCAAGAAGACTGGCCATACACGATTGTATCATAGGGGGTTTCGGCCTGGTTCTCGCGACTAGAGGCTCCTGCTTCTCGCCACGTGTAGGGAGGTCGAAGAGCAATGGTGCGTGACGACACGAGTGCAACCACTCCAGCAACATCCGCGAACGACCGACGTGGCGTGTTCCCCTCCGAAGATGTAGCCCCCGCGATCCCTATGACGAACGCCTCTCAGCCAAGCTCCCGGGGGCATTCGTAGTGCAGCAACCTGTGCCACACCAACCATCGTCCTTGGGCTTCCCTCACTCGGGAGGGAAGGTCTCCACCAGCTCCCGCAGGCGCTCTCGACCGCCTCTTCGGATCGGAGCGCCGTCGCCGACAAGCAAGATATCGAAGTCGAGCTCGAGCAGCCGCCGAACACTCGCGCGCAGGCGCGGGGGATCGTCCATCACGCGCTCTCGCAGCAGCGAGAGCCGGGCGGGCGGATTCCCAATCACGGCGTCGCCTACGACCAGCAGCTTGCGGGCCGGGTCGTGGAGGGCGATCTCACCTGGAGACTTGCCGGGTACACCCACGACCGTGAACGGTCCCACACGCTGCCCGACCTCGAGCTCCTCGTCGATCTGCGCCCCTTGTTCCCGAGCGTAAGGTGCATCCGCTGGATGGATCGCGACGCGGGCGCCCGTCCACTCACGCACTCGATTCGCTGCGCGGATGTGATTGCGATTGGTGATGAGGATCCGTGCGACCCCCTCCTTTGCGAGCCGACCGAGCACTTCCTCGCCGAGCTCCGCCGGATCGATGCAGAGGTTGCCCTGCTCGTGGAGAACGAGCGTTCCGTTGAAGTCGTAGCCGTGCAGCTCCGAGCGCCAGGCCCAAGTGAGAACACCGGGAACGAACTCCAGCACGCGGTTGATCCTACACCCTGCTAGGCCGTGGAGCCGGCGCTACAGGCGGAGGGCTTTGTGGCGGGACGGGTGCGCCCGGGGTGTGAGCAGCTCTGCAGCGGATCATCCCTCGATGAGATAAGGCCTGAACGCTTCGCGCCCCACCCACATCCGCTCGCAGGGTCTCGCTCCGACCCCGGCAATCCTTGGGCCATTTCTATGAAGTGACCTCACTTCGCCACCAATGTCCGGTCCTCGACCGCACGCTCAAAGAAGCGCAGCTGGCAGTCCTACCTCCGATCGCGTGCCCACCTCCTGCACGGCTGAACTAGCCCGAATCGCGCCAGGCAACTGGTCCCAGTCCGGTCTAAAACCCTGATCCGGTGTCCCGGCAAGCGCTTTCGCAAGAGTCGAGTTTCGCCGAAGGCCTGCGGCGCTCCATGATATCCCCCCCATAGGGTCGGTACGAACCCGATGAAGAGCGGTTCGAGCTCCAGCGTGACCGCCGGCCGGTCGCGCTTCAGCCGAAGGCGCTGGCGCTTCTCCTTTACCTTATGCGCAACTGCGGGCGCGTCATCTCGAAGGAGGAGCTCCTCGGGGCTTGCTTAGTGCGCGTTTAGCTGGGCAAGGTAGCCAAAAATCGGGAGGCGTTGCGAAAGCTGTAGAACGCGTGATTCGACGGGCGCTGGATAGTTGTTCTTCCGACGTGACAGACGACGCTCTCGGAGCTCGACCTCTCGTGCGTGCGGGGGGGGAACTGCGTCGGGCCTTGTGAGTCACCCCTTCCCTGCTCAGGTTTCCCGTACGCCCCGAATCCGTAACACCGCCGCACCGCGAGGGTGCCTACGCCCACGGCGGCTCGCGCACCGCGGCGGGCCTCAGCTCCAGCGGAGGACGCCCATCCCCTTCCGGTCCGCGCAGTTGGACCGAGAGGCGCATTCTTCTCTTTAGTCCTTGATCAGCACTGAGCGGTTTCCAAAGACCGGTGTTTCCTCTTCGATGACCTTCTTAAATGAGGGTCGGCCGTGCATGCGATCGAGAAATGCGCGGAGACGCGGCCAGCGCTTTCGCTCGGGTGCCACGCCAGCGTGTCGCAGATTTACGTGTGGGCTCGCTACGGCGATGTCGGCGATTGTGAGCCGATTGCCAACGTAGAACTCGCGGTCGCCGAGCTCGCGCTCGAGGTAGTCCCAAAAGATCGACAACTCCTCATTAACGACTTTGCTCGCGGCGGCCACATCCGTGGGATCTGCCTCGGACTTCCCGCCGAAAAGTGGTTTCAACACGAGCGGGAAGAACACCCGCGCCCCACCCACTGGAACAAAGCCGCCGTCCATGTACTCCTCGAGCCACAACGCGCGGGCGTAGTCGTAGGCGTCGGAGGGATAGAGCGCGGGCTGGGGGAATCGCCGCTCCACGTAAGCGCAGATGACCGATGAGTCCGCGAGCACGCGGTCGCCATCCTTGAAGGCAGGGATCTTCCCAAGCGGGCTCAGCTCGCGCCAACCCGCGGGCGGTGCGAAGGGATTCACCTGCTCATGGCTATATTCGAGGCCCTTCTCGGCGAGCGCAACGCGGACCTTGCGGACAAACGGGGACACGCTGCCCCCGAGCACAACGAGCGACATGATGGTTCCTTTCTGTGGGAGCCGCGCCGCAAAGCTACACGCAATTCCCTCTGATCACCACCGAGCTCCTGCTGAGCAACCCTCTGTAGGACAACCGACGGTGCTCGCGGAGGCCTCTAGACCGAAGTTCCCCTCTTCGGTCTAGACCAGTCCAGGCGTGCAAGAGCCGCCCAACCCCTCGAGCTCCAGCGGCTCCGTTCGGCTTGTCAACGAAGGCAATCGCTTGCGCGAGTGCCGCTCGACGCTGGTGACTCGCCAGAAGCGCTGCCGATGCGCCTCAATATCGCCTCGTTCTTCCCCTCGGTGCCGACACGCGGAACGTTGCACGGTGCGCATCGGCTACTGCCCTGGATCCCTCGGCGAGCGAACCAGGTGCTCGACGCAGTGCGTTCACGGGGAGCCTCTGAAGCTCTCTCACGAACGGTCAAGATCCCTCTACCCCCTGCGCATCAGGCGGTTAATCTCGGGATTGTTGAGCGAGCCCTCGCTATACGGTTCAGAGCGGCCGTCGGCGAGAAAGGCTTGGCTCATCGTATGGACGCGGTTCAGCACGACCTTGGCGATTCCGGAGCCTGCGCTCAATCGGCGCACGCCCAGCTCCTTCAGTTTTTCCGCAGGCGGAACGCCCGGCCAGGCGAGAACGTTCAGCGGCAAGCTCACGCCGTGCACAAGTCTCGCGATCAGTGTCTCCCCGCTCGCGGCAGGCACGAAGATCGAGTTGGCGCCTGCCTCGCGATAGCGATGTGCGCGCGCGACGGTCTCGTGATAGGCCGCTTCCCTTTCCTTTAGCTTGCGCAGATAGACATCGACCCGTGCGTTGACCCAGAGATCGATGCCCGCCTTCGCAGCGCCCTCCTTGATCCGCTCGATCTTCGCGGCGAGCAGATCAGGTGAGTTCGTGCCGTCCTCGACGTTCACACCCACTGCACCGGCATCGATCACGCGAGCCGCAAACGCTCCCGCCTCCTGTGCATCCGAGGCATAGCCGGCCTCGAGATCGACCGACACCGGAATATCGACCACGCGGACAATTGCGCGTACGGTCGAAACCAGTGCCTCTTGCGGCATCGCTTCACCATCGGGATAGCCGTGCGACCAGCCGACCGCCGCACTCGAGGTAGCGATTGCCTTCGCACCCGCATGCTCGATGATGCGCGCGCTACCGGCATCCCACGCGTTTGGCAGGATCAAAAGACCGCTCTGGTGAAGTTCATGAAACACTCGCGCGGAATCGGAGTTCCTCATGCCGACCTTTCCAAACGCCAGGGCGAATGGCGCGCCTCGTGCTCAAGCAGCCAGCGCTTGCGTGGCAGGCCGCCGCCATATCCGGTCAATGTACCGTCGCTGCCGATCACGCGATGGCACG
>DATFYN010000623.1:0-3369 GCA_035315025.1 Myxococcota bacterium | reverse complement strand
ACCAGCCCCTGCTTCTCGCGCACGTTCTGGAACAGCCGTGAGCTCATGCCTCCGCCCAGCAGCATATTCAGCACGTAGGCCACGAAGCGCCGCTCGTGGTTAATCCGGTACGACGGAACCCCAATGCACAACTGCACCTGCTCCAGTGCCTTCTTATTGCGCAGGATGATCCGCGAATGGGTCTTCGGCGCCACGTCGTGCAGCCCATTCGCCCCCCGGGGCAGCGCCTCGAACTCCTTGCTCAACAACTCCACCAGCACGGGATGCTCCACGTGCCCCGCCGCTGCAATCACCATGTTCTCCGGCACGAATCTCTGCCGGTAATACTCAAAAGCCTTTGCCTGAGTGAACTTCCGCACCGTTTCTTTCGTCCCCAGGATCGGCCGCCCCAGCGGGTGGTCCTTGTAGAAGTTCTGCGTAAAAATCTCGTGCACCAGGCTGTCGGGGTTGTCCTCGTCCATCTTGATCTCTTCCACGATCACGCCCCGCTCGCGCCCGACCTCCGTCTCGTCAAACACCGGATGTAGCACCATATCGCTCAGCACATCCACCGCGATGGGCAGGTGCTCGTCGAGCACCATCATGTTGAAGCACACCGTCTCTTTGCCGGTGAACGCGTCCATGTTGCCGCCGATCGAGTCCACCTCCCGCGCAATGTCTTCTGCCGAGCGCCGCGTAGTGCCTTTAAACACCATGTGCTCAACAAAATGCGAGATGCCGTTGACTTCCGCGTCTTCGTCGCGCGATCCCGCCTTCAGCCACACTCCCATCGACACCGAGCGGATGTGGTCCATCTGCTCTGTAATAATGGTTAAGCCGTTGGGCAACACCTCCCGGTGAATCGTCCGGTCGGCTGCGATCGCCAGTGCTTCTGCTGCCATGAATACCTGCTTTGATGTACGAAACTGCTGACCGTGCTGCCAATCCAACTTTCGCGTCCCTAGCCTGGGATAAAATGAACGCGCTTGGAGCAAGGTTCCCGAAGCGAAGTCGGGTAGACGGGTTGCCAACCGTTACTAGGATATTGGATGCATGACCGAACTGCAACAACGCGAACTATTAAGCCTTTCGAATGAACAACTTACCGAGATTCTCGAAAGCCTCGCCCAAGCTCCCTATCGCCTCCGCCAGCTTTTGGACGGCCTCTACCGCCAGCGCTGGTCGCGCCTCAATCAGTTCTCCACCCTTCCCCAATCGCTGCGCCAGCAACTCGCCGACCTCGGTCATTCCGTAGGCCTGCCCACGATAGAGAAGAAGTTCACCTCCTCCGACGGCACCATCCGCTACCTCTTCCAGTTCTCCGACGGCCAATCCGTCGAAACCGTCTGGATGCTCGAAGGCGACGGCGGTGAAGCCGGCGACGGCTCCGACTCCGGTGATGAAGCGCTCGAAGGATTCGCGAGCACTCGAAACTCGAAACTTGAAACTCGAAACTGTTCTCGCCGCGCCACCATCTGCGTCTCCTCCCAGGTCGGCTGCGCCGTCGACTGCAAGTTCTGCATGACGGCCCTTCTCGGCCTCCAACGCAATCTCTCCCCAGGCGAAATCATTGGCCAAGTCCTCGCCGCGCTCAACGACCAGCGCGTCGATATTGACCGCGACCGCATCAACCTCGTCTTCATGGGACAAGGCGAACCTTTCCTCAACTACGACAACTTCATGCAGGCCGTCCGCCGCCTCGTCCTCGATGCCGGAATTCCCTCCTCGCGCATGACCGTCTCCACCTCCGGCATCGTCCCGCGCATCGCCGACTTCGGCGCCGAAGACATCCGCCCCAAGCTCGCCGTCTCCCTCAACGCCTCCAACGAAGCTCTCCGCACCGAAGTCATGCCCATCACTCGCAAGTGGACCATCGAGAAGCTTCTCGCCGCCCTGCGCGACTTCCCTCTCCGCAACCGCGAGCGTCTCACCTTCGAGTACGTCCTCCTCGGCGGCCTCAACGACGACCCCTCCCACGCCCGCGAGCTCGTCGACCTCATCCGCGGACTCCGCGCCAAGGTCAACCTCATCGCCCTCAATCCCGGCCCCGAGCTCCCTTACCTCATGCCCGGCCCAGACCGCGTCCTCGCCTTCCAGTCCATCCTCATCGCCGCCGGAATCCCCGCCTTCCTCCGCCGTCCTCGCGGACGCGACATCTACGCCGCCTGCGGCCAGCTCAAACACACCACCGAACTGGTAAAGTTGATGTAGCACCCAGAAGCTTTATGCCTTTGGTACTGTCATCCCGAGCCCAGCGAGGGATCTGCTTTTAACTAGGCACTAACCACTGACCACTCTCTTATGAAACACGTTCGCGTAGGAATTGTCGGATTCGGAACGGTCGGCCGCGCCACTGCCGACATCATTGCCCACCACGCCTCGCTCATCGAGAAGCGCTCCGGCGTCAAGCTCGTCGTCACCGCCGTCTGCCGTCGCAAGCCGATTCCCGAAGCAGAAGCCCCAAAAGGCGCCCGCATCACCACCGGCTGGCGCGAGCTCCTCGACGCCCCTGACGTCGACGTCATCGTCGAAACCATGGGCGGCGTCGACCACTCCCTGCAGCTTCTCCGCGGATCCCTCGAGCACGGCAAACCCGTCGTCACCGCCAACAAGAAGCTACTCGCCGAGCACGGCGACGAACTCTTCGCCCTCGCCGTCTCCAAGAACCTGCCCATCGGCTTCGAAGCCAGCGTTGCCGGAGGCATCCCCATCCTGCGCGTCATCCAGGAATCCACCGCCGGAGACCGTCTGCGCGGCCTGCACGGCATCCTCAACGGCACCTCCAACTACATCCTCACCCAGATGGAAGCTCGCGGCATCGACTTCGACCAGGCGCTGCGCGAAGCGCAGCAAGCCGGCTACGCCGAAGCCGATCCCACCTTCGACATCGACGGTCAGGACGCCCGCGACAAGCTCTGCATCCTGGCCCGCATGGCCTTCGGCGGACGCCTCGACGTGGCGCGCATTCCCACTTACGGCATTCGTGACGTGCGCTCGGTGGACATTCGCTCGGCGCAGCGTCTCGACCGCACCATTCGTCTGGTCGCCTCCGCCGAGCAGACCGACACCGGCCTCGACGTTTCCGTGCGTCCCTGGCTCGTCGACCGCCGCTCCATGCTGGCCAAGGTCGAAGACGTAAACAACGCCGTCTTCGTCGTCGGAGACCGCCTCGGCACACAAATGTTCTACGGACGCGGCGCAGGCGGCGACGCTACCGGCGCGGCTGTCGTGTCTGATTTAGTTGAGATTGCCCGCGATCTCGCCGCCGGACGCCTCAGCGCCAAGAACGTGGTCGGCTTTCTGGAGTCGCGCGAGCTGGAGATCGCTCCCGAACCCAAACCCGCAGGCTGGTATTTGCGCCTGACGGTACACGATCAGCGCGGCATCATC
>DATFYN010000622.1:0-8362 GCA_035315025.1 Myxococcota bacterium | reverse complement strand
GCATCGGCCGAGAGCACGTCCACCACAATCTCGAGTTGGCGAGTATCCCCGAGCGTCAGCAGGGGAGTCCCCACGGCGACTACGCGCTCACTTTTCTCGAGCACGCGCAAGACGGTGCCACGCACGGGTGCGCGCACGTCGACTGCGGTTTCGCGCTCACTCCGCCCATCCACGGTGCCCTGACCTGAGGCGCCGCCCGCTGCGTCCGAGCCGCCGGACAGGAGCGCCGCTCGGGCGCGCTCCACCTCATGCTCAGCCGCACGGGAGGCGAACTGCGCGGCCTCGAACTCCTTGGCGCGGCTCGTCGTGCTGAGCTCCACCTCCTCGCGCGCCCGGTCGCTAAGGGTGCCCGCACGGGCGAGCTCGGCAGCGCGGCGCTGCGCGCGCCGGGCCTGGGCGAGGGCCGCCTCTGCCTGGGCCACTTTGGCCTCGGCTTCGCGTTTGGCTGCCTGCGCGGCCTCAAGCCGCGCCTGCGCTTCGGCGCGCGTTCGGGGATCGAGGGGAGCCACATCGACGCGAGCCACGACCGCGCCTTCCACCACCGCGTCCCCCTCCTCGAGCTCGATGCGCTGAAGCCGTCCCGAAACCGGCGCCCCGATCACGAACTCGTGTCGCACGCGAGTCTCGCCCTCCTCGTCCACCGTGACGAGGAGGGGTCCGCGCAGGGCCTTGGCGATATCGACCCGGATCGGCGCGGGCCGCGCAAGCCAGAAAACGAAGCCAGCCGCCGCGGCGACCGCGACGGCCACACCGAATCGCTTGTCAAGCAGCGCCACGGCCCTCATTCCCGTGTCTTCAGCACAGCCACGAGGTCGAGCCGGTCGGTCCGCCGCCGCACGACGAAACCCGACACGATCGCCGCAGCGATCACCACGGCCACCGCGAAGCCATAGGTGCGGAAGGTCAGCACGAAAGGCATGCGAAACAGCTCGGTCTCATAGGCGCGCACCAATGCGGCGCAGGTCAGGTAGCCGATCCAGCAGCCGAGGGGGATGGCGAGGGCGGTGAGCAGGGCCTGCTCGCCGAGCAGCATCCAGGCAACTTCGCGCCGCGTGAAGCCGAGCACACGCAAGCTCGAGAGCTCACGCCCACGCTCGGAGAGCGCAATGCGGGCTGCGTTGTAGACCACCGCGAAGGCAATCACGCAGGCAAAGGCAATGATGATGAGATTGAAGACCCGCATGCTGCGGGCGACATTCTCGTGAAAACTGCGGAGTGCGGCTTCGCGAAGCATGACGCCCTCGACCCGCGGCGTCCGCTTCAGCACTTGGTAGAGCGACAGGGCCGAAGAGCCATCCACTTGGAGCCAGGCGCCGGAGAGTGCGCCGGCCTCGCGCATCAGGTGCGCAAGGGATGCTTCGTCCATGTAGCCGGAGATTCCGACGAGCTCGTCCACGCGGCCTGCGACAAGAACGTCCCGGGCGGGACGCGAGCCTTCAAGCACTTCGACGCGGACGGTGTCGCCCGGCGACACTCCGAGGATGTCGGCCAAGCTGCCCGTGAGCAGCATTCCTTCAGGCGGTAGCTGCACGATGCGGAGTTTGGCGTCGATCAGGCGCCGCATCTCGGTTTTCGAGGCGAGGCCGAGAATCACGGTGCGCCGGCTCCTGTGCGCGGAACGCAGCCGCACCGGCACCGCACGGTACGGTTCGACCGCAAGTACGCCGGGCAGATGGACGAGCGACGAGAGCGCGCGGGCCGAAACCAGGTCATGAAAGGTCACAGTGACGTCATCGCGCTGCACGATCTCGAACTGGATCTCCATCAGCGCATCCATGGCGTCATCGAGGTAGCGCCCGACCACCAGCAGAGCGACCGCCATGGCGATGCCCAGGCTCGAGAGCAGAGCACGCCCGGGTCGCCGCGCGAGGTTGCGCGCGATCATGCGCGCGGGCAGCGGCAGGAGCTTTCGGGCGCGGCTGCGGAACAGAAGGCCGCCGTGAAAGCCTGCCGGCGCTTCCGGCCGCATGGCTTCGGCGGCGGGAAGGGCCAGCGCCGCGCGGACCGCACCGACGGCCCCTACGAAGGCGGCGCCGGCTGCCACGGCGACGGCCAGTGCGACCACGCTGAAGCGTGCTTCGAAGCGCAGCAGCGGGAAGCGATAGAACTCGACGTAGACCCTGTTCACCAACCAAGCCAGCCAGAGGCCGAACCCACCGCCCAAAAGCGCCCCCGCCGCCACCGTGAGCGCCGCGAACTCGAGAAAGTGGAGCCCCACGGCCCAGTTCGAGTAACCGAAGGCCTTGAGGACACCGATTTGGTCGCGCTGGAGCGCCACCAGCCGATGCAGCACCACATTCAGCAGGAACGCCGCGACGCCCAGGAAGATGGTCGGCAGTACCGTTCCGCTCACCCGGTTCTGAGCGATCTCATCCGAGAGAAAAGAGTGGGATACCTGATCCCGTCGGCCGTAGGCAAAGCCGCCGCCATAGGGCTCGAGAACCCGATCGAGCTGCGCGATCACCTCGCGCTCGCTCGCGCCCGGGGCAAGCGTCGCCAGCACGTCGTTGAACGCGCCGTCAAGGTTGAATGCGGGGCCCATGGCCTCGCGGCTCATCCAGAGCACGCCGAAGCGGCGGTTGTCGGGCAGGACATCGCCGCTGCGCACGGCGAACACGAACTCCGGTGACAGCGCGATGCCGACGATGCGCAGCCGCTGCCAGCGCCCATTGAGCACCGCACCGAGCGTGTCTCCGGGCACGAGCCCGTTCGCCTCGGCGAACGCGTCCGAGACGAGCACCTCGTCGCGGCGCCCCGGCTCGAGCCAGCGGCCGCTGTGCAAGTGCAGGTCATTGAGCATCGGAGTGTGCTCTTCGGGCACGGAAACGAGGCGGCCGGTTGCCGGTTCCGCGAGACCGGGCACGTCGAGCGTCACCTCGAACACAAGACGCGTACGCAGTTCCGCAACACCGGCGATCGCCGCAATGCGCTGCGCGACCCATTCGGGAGCGCGTTTGCAGCTCGCGAACAGATCGGCGAAGCGGTACTCGGCGTAGTAGCTGGCCTGCGTCACGACGAGCGAGTCGTAGGCCGTCCGCGTGGTCACGAGCGTGGCCACGCCGCAAGCCACGACCAGAGCGATCGCGAGCACTTGACCGCGCAGATGGGTGAGGTCCCGCCACAGCTTGCGTTGGAGTGCTCTCACCACTCGAGCTCCGAGGGGTGCGCGCGGATGGCATTGCGCCGCACGTCCAAGATCGCGCCGCTGCGCATGCGGATCACGCGATCGGCCATCGCGGCAATCGCCGCGTTGTGTGTGATGACGGCGGTCGTCGTGCCAAGCTCCCGGTTTGCGTTCTCGATCACTTCCAGCACGAGCTTGCCAGTGGCGTAGTCGAGAGCGCCGGTCGGCTCGTCGCACAGCAAAACCTCAGGGTGCTTGGCGAGCGCGCGGGCGATGGCCACGCGCTGCTGTTCGCCGCCGGAGAGCTGCGCAGGGAAGTGGTCCATCCGCTCCGCAAGGCCTACCCGGGCGAGCGCTTCCTCCGGCGCCATTGGATGGCGCGCGATCTCGGTGACGAGCGCCACGTTCTCGCGGGCGGTCAGGCTGGGAATCAAGTTGTAGAACTGGAACACGAACCCCACATGCTCGCGCCGGAATCTCGTGCGCGCGGCCTCGTCGTCGACCGTGAGGTCGTGGTCCAGAAAGGTCACGTGGCCGGAGGTGGGCGTGTCGAGGCCGCCCAGAATGTTGAGCAGCGTCGACTTGCCGCTCCCGGAAGGCCCGAGCAGTACGACGAGCTCGCCGCGATAGAGATCGAGATCCACCGAAGCGAGGGCATGCACCTCGACGTCGCCCATGCGGTAGGTCTTCGTGAGACTGCGGGCGCGGAAGACAATCTCGGAAGGGGACGCAGCAGGCGCCGACATGCCCGGAGTATGCCCGCTTTGCCTCGCAGCGGGTCCTTTGGGCGCTCCAAAGAACGATCGCAAGATCCAGCGGGATCACGCATGATGGCAGGACATGCCGCCGTCCGTCCCTCCCAAGGCTGCCCGTTTCGTTGGTCGCACCGCCCTCGTGACGGGAGCCGCGAGTGGCATCGGCCTCGCCACCGCACAAAGGCTCGCCCGCGAGGGTGCCGCGGTCGCATGCCTAGACCGCGACGCAGCGGGTGCCGAGCGTGCCGCCGAAACGATCTGCGCCCACGGCGGACGGGCACAGGCCTTCGAGTGCGACATTGCGCGCAGCCACGCCGTCGTCGCCAGCTGCGCGGCGGTCGAGCGCACCCTGGGCCCGGTTTCCGTGCTCGCGAACGTGGCCGGAGTGGGCGACGCGACGGGCCTGGAGGGCATCGAGGCGATCGACGACGAGCGCTGGCAGTGGGTGCTGGCGGTCAACGTAAGCGGCGCCTTCTACCTCTGCCGTGCGCTCCTGCCCGGCATGGCCGCCCGCGCAACCGGCGCGATCGTGAACGTGTCGTCCCTCGCGGGCCGCTCAAAGAGCGCGAATGGAGGCCTGGCCTACACGACAAGCAAGGCTGCACTCCTCGGGATGACGCGTCACCTGGCGTTTGACTACGGGCCGCGCGGCGTGCGGGTGAACGCGATCTGCCCGGGAGGCGTCGACACACCGATGCTACGAGGCGGAGGGCGCGGGAGGACACCCGAGGAGGCCGAGCATCGCCGCCAGCGGATTGCCGCCTACGAGTACTTCATGCCGATCAAGCGCCTCTCGACGCCGGACGAGCAGGCCTCCGCCATCGCCTTCCTCGCGTCGGACGACGCGTCGTATATCAACGGGGTGTCGCTGGACGTAAACGGCGGCCTCTTCATGGCCTAAGGCCCGCGGCACGATCGAGCCCGAGCAGGAGGAGAACGCATGGCGCGCTTGCCTTACATCGATCTCGCGACGGCCTCCGAGCCGGTGCGAGAGGTCTTCGCCCGGCTGCCCGTCCATCTCAATGTGTTCAAGCTGATGGCGCAGGCCGAAACTTGTTTTCGTCCACTACTCCGCTTAGGAACCGCAATCCTCGGCCAGCAGAAGCTCAGTTCGAAGCTCCGTGAGCTCGCGATCTTGCGCGTGGCAGCGCTCTCAGGCGCCCGTTACGAATGGGTCCAGCACGTGCCGATCGCGAAGCACGTCGGCGCGACGGACGACCAGGTCGCTGCGATCGAGCGCGGGGTGATCGATGCGCCGTGCTTTGATGCGACGGAGCGGGCTGCGCTCCGCCTCGCGAGCGAGCTCGTCGAAGGCGTGTGCCCGAAGGATGCGACCTACGGCGAAGTCGCGCAGCGCTTCTCCCCGCAGGAGATCGTGGAGCTCATCCTCGCAGTCGGCTACTACCGAATGCTCGCGACTCTGATGGAGACTGCCGCGATCGACCTCGATCCGCCGGCCGGAACCAGAGTCGTGGACGCGACCCGATAGTCCAGGCTGCCGCCGCTCAGGATCCTTCGGCGAGCAGGGCCTCGATCTTCAGGATGAGGGCCGGATCCTCGGGTTTTGTCTGGGGATCGAACTTTGCCACGACAGCGCCTCTGCGATCGAGCAAGTACTTCTGGAAGTTCCACTGGACCTCGCCTCCAAGCGGCGCCGGCAGCGTCGTGAGCGTCTTGTAGAGGGGATGCATGTCGTCGCCCTTTACGCTGATCTTGGAGAACATGGGGAACTGGATGTGGTAGCTGGTGCGGCAAAACTCGGCGATCTGCCCGTCGGTCCCGGGCTCCTGCCCAGCGAAATTGTTGGCGGGGAATCCGAGCACGACGAAGCCCCGGTCCTTGTACTTGCCGTAGAGCGCTTCAAGGCCTTCGTATTGTGGTGTCAGCCCGCACTTGCTGGCCGTGTTGACCAGCATCACGACCTTACCCTTGTAGTCGGACAGGGCCTGCTTGCTCCCGTCGAGGCGTTGCATCGTGAACGACAGCACTCCTCCTCCTGGGGCGCTCACCGCCATCACCGCCGCGAAGAGCAGCGGTGCCACGCCAAGCGTCGTGACGAGGTCAAAAGGGTGGATCCTCGCTGCATGCTCTCCTTAAGGACCGCAGGCCCTCTGCGGTTTACACTAGCTGGCCAAAGGGCGCCGGCTAGGCCGCCCGAGAACACCCTACCGGGGAGGAATGCATGATGGGCGAGGGCTGGGACCTGCGCATGCCGCTCGAGGACGCCATGGAAACGCAGCGCGCGATCCGGCGCTTGAAACCCGACCCCGTGGATGACGCACTCCTTCTCCGACTCCTCGAGCTTGCCCTCAAGGCACCGACTGGCTCGAACGCGCAGAACTGGGAATTCGTCGTGGTGCGGGACCCGGCCGTGAAGGGTCGGCTGGCCCACCGCAACCGCCTGGCATGGCGTCTTTACGGCGGGATTGGGCGCTGGCTTGCGCGCAAAGACGCAAAAATGTTGCGCCTGCTCGACGCCGTGCAGTGGCAAGCCGACCACTTCGAGGAAATTCCGGTGATCGTGGTGGCCTGTCTGCGCGGCCTGCACGCCCCCTTCCCGCCCCTTCTCGCGACGAGCTACTACGGGTCGATCTATCCTTCCGTCCAGAACCTGCTGCTCGCCGCCCGGGCCGCCGGCCTCGGCGCGGCGCTCATCACGCTTCCCCTTTGGAGCACGATCTCGGTGCGTCGCATTCTCGGCCTTCCCTGGAGTGTCACGCCCTGTGCGGTCGTGCCGCTCGGCTGGCCGATCGGCCGCTACGGTCCGACGACGCGCAAGCCCGTGGGGGACGTGGTCTCTCTCGACCGCTACGGCCAGCGCCCGTTCCAGGGCCGCTGAGCCCGCGCTTGCCGGATTCAATCGATCGTTTAAAATGACTGTTTGTGAGCTTACCTCTTGGGAAGCCCGACGCCCAGCACGAAACGCAGGAACGGCTCCTCGCCGCAGCGGCCGTGCTTTTCGCGGAGCGCGGGTTCTTCGGCACGACCGTTCGGGAGATCGCGCAGCGCGCGCAGGTAAACATCGCCGCGGGCCACTACCATTTCGGCTCAAAGCAGGAGCTCTATCTCGAGGTCTCGCGACGGCAGTTTGAGCAGATTGCCGCGCAGCTCATGGCGCGCCACGCCTCCCCCACCCCCTCCGAGATCGATGCGGCCTCCCGTCCGGAACTCGTGGCGATGCTGAGGGTGCGGATCGAGACCATGCTCGAGCACCTGGTCGGCCCGCCGCCCAGCATCCACGGCCAGCTGATGCAGCGGGAAATGTGCGATCCAAGCGGCGCACTCCCGATGATCGTCGATCAGTTCATACGCCCGCACAAGGAACAGATGCAGCGACTGGTCGCGCGCCTGGCACCCGGCCTCTCGAAGCACGAGCTCGAGCGCTGCTGCTTCAGCATCGTCGGGCAGGTCTTCTTCTACCGGATGATGCTTCCGATCGTTCCTCTTCTCATGGGGGTTGGCGAGCTGCCGCGCGATTTCGTGCCCACGACCGCGGACCACATCACCGCATTCTCGCTCGGGGCACTGAACGAACTCTCGCGCCGTCCGCGCCGCGCGAGCGGCCGCTCCGCTCGGCGCGCCGGCGCCGGGCGTTGAAGCGATGCGGCGGCGCCTGATCCTCATCACCGTGATCGCCGTGGCCGCCCTCGTGGGTCTTGTGGCCTATCTGCGCAGCCACCACGGCGAAGTGCACTTCACCGGCTTTGTCGAAGGCGAGGAGCGGATCTTGCGCAGCGAAGTGGCGGCCCGTGTCCTCGAGGTTCGCTTCGCCGAGGGAGACGTGGTCCCTCCTGACGCAGTGGTGGCGCAGCTCGACGACGCAGAGATCGAGGCTCGGATCCACACCAAGCAGCAGGAGATCGTGACCGCGGACGCGGACATCGCGCGCCAGGAGGAGCAGCTCGCGATGGTCGAGCAGACCTGGAAGCAAGACCTCTTGGTTCGCCAGGCCGAGGTGCGCGTCGCCACCGCCACCGCCGATCTGGCCCAGCGCACCCTTGAGCGCAAACAGATGCTGCTCAAGAGCAACGTGGCGAGCCAGGAGTCCCTCGACGAGGCGCGCTCGCGCCACGACGAGACGCGCAGCGCCGTCGACCGTGCGCATGACATGCTGGCGCGCGCCCAAGCCGAAGAGCGCCAGATCGCCGTCGCCCAGCGGGAGCTCGAGGTGCTGCGCCAGCGGCGCGAGCTGGCCGCGGCCCAGCTCGAGGAGCTGCGCGTCGTGGCGGCCCGCTATCAGATCCACGCGCCGCAAGTGGGTACCGTCCTCCAGACACAGCTGATCTGGCCCGGCGAGCTGGCCCAGCCTGGCACGCCGGTGGCGTCGGTGCTCGATCCCGAGGACAAGTATGTCCAGATCTACGTGCCGGTCGCCGACGTGTCGCAGCTGCGCGTTGGGCAGCCTGTGGAAATCGAGCTCGACAGTGAACTCGGCACCCGGACGCCAGGCGAGGTGAGCTTCGTGGCGGACAAGGCGAACTTC
>DATFYN010000621.1:0-27697 GCA_035315025.1 Myxococcota bacterium | reverse complement strand
GCAGCTCTGCGATCTTCTCCCCAGTGCCGGGCATCGGCCGACCGGCGGACGACGAGCCTGCAATCCGAACTCCCCATGTGGTAGGGCGATGCCGCATGCACGAGCAAGAATTGTCCGCGGTAGTAGATGAGATCGGTGTTGGAGTTGTGAAGCCCATCGGCGACCACGTCCCAGAGCCTGGTTGGGGCGCAGCCAGAACCAAGCGCCAAGGGCCAGCGCCCCGAGGAGCGTCCACCCGACCATCATGACGCGTGCCCTTCCGCCGTTGGGGTGAGGTCGGCGAAGACGAAGCCATCGCGTTCGACGATCTCGCCGCTCTGCACTCCGACCCTGCCGCGGAACATCGGCCCCGCATACGCGAACGTGTGGAACTCGCCGCGTTCGCCGCAAGGATCGACGCCGGGCGGGAGGCTCGTGAGAAGCGCTTCGTCGAACTCGCGTCCCGCGAAGTGTGCGGGAAGCTGTGCGGGATCGACGCATGTGATCCGAGCCCGCAAGCCCGCACCCACCATCGTGCGTGCCAGCGCATCGGTGGGAAGCCCCCACAAGGGGAAGATCGGCTCGAGGCCCGTCCCGGCGAGCCGGGCTTCGCGGTAACGCCGGATCTCTTCAAGGAAGAGGTCGCCGAAGGCCATGCCGCTGATGCCCTCGGCCACGGCCCTCGCCACCACGCGCCCCATCGCTTCCTCGTACTGTGCGTTGCTGCACGGGCTCGGGATGGGAACGCGCCAGATCGGCAGCCCGGCGGCTGCGGCCTGGCGCTCGAGCAGCACCTCGCGCACAGCGTGCATGGCGACCCGGCCGTAGGTCTCGTTCACGGTGGTCACGAGACCCACCACCTTGATGTCAGCGCTCTGGCGCAGCAGCTGGAGACACCACGCGCTGTCTTTGCCGCTGCTCCAGGAGAGAAGGACGCGCCGGGGCTCCGACCGGGGAGGCGCGGTCACGAACATAAGCGTATCCTCCTGCGCGCGATTCGACGACACCCCCCTGGCCCTGCGCCGGCGGGGCGGTCGTGTTTTTTGCGTTTCGAGAACAGAACCAAGAAACCACGAGGGACGGGTGGCGCGGGCGATCGGCATCGACTTCGGAACGACGAACAGCGCCGTGTCCATGGTACGGGACGGAGGGCGTCCCGCCCTGGCGCGCTTTCGTACGCGCGAAGGCGAGACCTCGGTCTTTCGCTCCATCCTCTACTTCGACCCCGAGCGACGCGAGAGAACCGGGCGCCTCGTACCCGCAGCCGGACCGGAGGCCATGGAGCTCTACCGCGACAGTGGGGGTGCGGGACGCCTCATGCAGTCCCTCAAATCCTTCCTCGCGAGTCGCCTTTTCCTCTCCACCAATGTCTACGGCACGAAGCTCTCGCTTGAAACACTGATCGGCTACGTGCTTTGCGCGCTACGCGCGGGGGCGGAGGCTGACCTCGGCGACCTCGGAGCGCGGGCGGTGGTCGGACGCCCGGTGCGCTTCGTCCACGCCCGCAGCGACGAAGACGAGACTCTGGCACTCGCGCGCCTGCGCGCGGCGTTCCGGACCGCCGGCTTCCCGGAAGTCGAATTCGAGTACGAGCCGGTCGCGGCCGCCTACCACTATGAGCTCGCGCTTGATCATGACGAGCTCGTGCTGATCGGGGACCTCGGGGGTGGCACGAGCGACTTCTGCCTCTTGCGCGTCGGGCCAGGGGTCCGGCGCGAGGGCCGGACGCGCGTGCTCGGTACCGACGGCGTGGCGCTGGCCGGCGATGCCTTCGATGGCCGTGTCGTTCGCAACCTCGTTTCGCCGCAGCTCGGTCTTGGTTCCGAGTTCCGCTCGATCTTCGGCCGCGTGCTGCCCGTTCCACGCTGGATCTACCGCCACCTCGAGCGCTGGCACCACTTCTCGCAGCTGCGCACTCCGCAGACACTCCACCTGCTCCACGCCTTGCGCAAAGAGAGCGTGGAGCCGGGTGCCCTGGACGGCCTTTTGCACCTCGTGGACCACGACCTCGGCTTCCCGCTCTATGGGGCCATCGAGGCGGTGAAGCTCGCCCTCTCGGAGGCCCCGATTGCGCGCTTCGCCTTCAGCGACCGGCCGATCGAAATCGACGAGCCCCTCGCGCGACTGGACTTCGAGGAATGGATCGGCGAGGAGCTCCAGGCGATCGAGAACGCCGTCACGCGCTTGCTGGCGCACTCGAGCGTCGCCGATGGCGCCGTCGACTGTGTCTTTCTGACCGGCGGCTCGTCTCTCGTGCCGGCCGTACGGCGCATCTTCGAACGGCGCTTCGGGAAAGAGCGGTTGCGGACGGGGGCGGAGCTCACTTCGGTGGCAAGCGGCCTCGCCTTGCGCGCACTCGAGTAGTCGGCGGTGGCGTGCTACGCGGCGGCGTCGAGCCCGGGCGGATTGCTCGAGTGGCGACCCAGGAACCATTTGTCTCCGTCGCGCGTCAGTTCGATCACGCCGCCGAGGGGCGGAAGCTCACGATCCAGCGCCTCACCCGTCAAGAACTCGACGATGCTCCGGTTGACTCCCTTGTGCGCCACGACCAGCGCGCTGTGTCCGGGCAAGCCGAAGAGGTTCGCGAGCCCATTCTTGACCCGCTCCCGAAAACGGGCTCGCGGCTCCCCGCTCGGGTACTCAAAACCGGGGGCGCCGTCTTTCCAGTCGCGAAAGAGGATGGGATCAGACGCCTCGATCTCCGCTGCGCTAAGGCCTTCCCAGCGACCGAAGTGGATCTCCCGAAATCCGTCCTCGAGCCGCACGGGCGCTCCCTCCCCGATCAGCCATGCGGATTTCCACGCGCGACGCAGGGGGCTCGCCACCACGAGCTCGAAACCCGGCTCCCTCAGCGCGTGGCGCACCTGCTTCATTTGCTCGACGCCTTCCGGGGAGAGGTCGACGTCTGCACTCCCGTGGTAGCGCGTACCCGAGTCTCCGTCCGTCTGGCCGTGGCGGACGAGGATCAAACGGCGCAGGGTGCTCATCGGGCCCTCCAGATCTAGATCCTGCCGCGCCCACGGCGCGGATGGCGGCGGAGGATCGGCGAGGCCGGGCCTTGCGTCAACGCGGCGAAGGGCATTGAATCCGGCCTGTCGGAAAGGGGGGATCCGTGGGGTTGCGCGCCTTGATCGCGGCCTTGGTGTTGGCCCTGCTGGCAGGTGGCGTTGCCGTGACCGTGGTGCGCTGCGAGCACCAGCCACCCGTCATCCACGCACCGAGCGGGTTCACCGTGGGCAAGGAGCCGCGGCCGCTCGTGCTCGAGATCGATGACGAGGGCTCGGGTCTGCGCCAGGTGCGCGCGATCCTCGTGACCGAGAAAGGGGAATCGTCTTTGCTCGAGCAGGACTATCCCGGTAGCCCGCTCACCGGCGGTGCGACGAAACCCTCGCACGAGCGCGTGGAGCTCTCGATCGATGCCAAGGCGTTGGGCTTGCGCGAGGGCCAGGCGAAGCTGCGGGTCGTGGCTCGCGATTGGTCGTGGGTCCGCCTTCTCCAAGGCAACGAGACCACGCTTGAACTTCCCGTGACGATCGATTTCAAGCCGCCCCGAATCAGCATCGAGAACGGGCAGACCTATCTCGAGCGCGGCGGCTCGGGGCTCGTCGCCTACACGCTGTCTAAGCCATCCGCACGGGACGGCGTCGAGGTTGCGGGGCACTTCTACCCCGGTCGGCCCCTCGGCAAGGACGCTCTGCGGCGTCTCGCCTTCTTTGCCATCCCCCATGACGCTCCGCAGAACCCTCCCATCCGGGTCGTCGCTGAGGACGCTGCGGGAAACCGCGCCGCACTTGGCTGGGCCACACACTTAAAGGAGCGGACCTTTCCCGACGTGACGCTCAACCTCTCCCAGCAATTCCTTTCCACCAAGGTGCCCGAGCTGGCGGAGGCGAAGGGGATCGACGGGAGCGACCCGATTGCTGCGTTCCAGAAGATCAACAGCGAGGGGCGCGCGGCCGACGAGGCACGTGTCCGGGAGATCGTGAAAGCCTCGGGCGACGAGCGTCTGTGGAGCGGCGCTTTCGAGCAGCTCAAGAACTCGAAGGTCACGAGCCAGTTCGCGGAAAAGCGCTCGTATTTCGTCGATGGGAAGAAGATCTCTCAGGCGACCCACTTCGGATACGATCTTGCCGTGACCGTGGCTTCGCCGGTGACCGCCTCAAACAGCGGACGCGTGCTGTGGGCGGACGATCTTGGGATCTACGGCAACTGCGTGATCCTCGATCACGGCTACGGGGTGGCGAGCCTGTACGGACATCTCTCGCGGATCGATGTCAAGGTGGGGGACCTCGTTCGCGCCGGTCAACAGCTTGGGCTCTCGGGATCCACCGGTCTCGCTGGCGGTGATCACCTGCACTTCGCGATTCTCGTCGACGACACGTATGTCGACCCCGTCGAGTGGTGGGATCCGAAGTGGATCCGCGAGAAGATCGATTCGCTGCTGGCGCCTGCGGCGGGGGCCCCAGCTGCCGCGTCGGCTGCGGCGTCGGGCCAGTGAGCCCCGCCGTCGGAGTGGCCTTCAAGGCCGATCTCGCCGGCCGACTTTTGCAACGCTACAAGCGTTTTCTCGCGGATATCGAAACGGAGGACGGCCGGCGCCTCACAGTTCACTGCCCGAATCCCGGAAGCATGCTCGGTTGCGCCATCCCCGGTTCGGCGGTGCGCTGCTCCACCAGCGAGAATCCGCAGCGCCGCTTGCCACACACCCTTGAGATGATTCGCGTGCGTCGTACGTGGATCGGTCTTCACACGACCCGCGCCAACGCCCTGGTCGATGCTGCACTCGCCGCCGGCGCGATCCCCGCGCTCTCTGGATATGCGCTCCGCCGTCGAGAAGCCGTGCCCGAATCCGTGGGAGGCGGAGCGCGCTTCGACTTCCTCCTCTCCGGCCATCCGCGCGACGCGCGACCGCTCTGGCTCGAGGTGAAGAGCGCAACTCTTGCGGAGGGTAGCGTTGCACGTTTCCCCGACAGCATGACGCTGCGTGGCCGCCGCCACCTTGAGCTGCTGACAAAACTAAAGCGCCAGGGCGCCCGGGCAGCACTGCTCTTCGTCATCCAGCGCGCGGATTGCAACGTCGTCGAGCCGGCAGAGGACATCGACCCCGCGTACGGCCGCGCACTGCGCGCCGCCGCCGCCGAGGGTGTCGAACTCCTCGCCGTACGCGGGCGCGTCAGCCCCCGCGGCCTCTCCTTCGAATGTCCGGCGGAGGTACGACTGTGAGCGCGAGGGCCGCTGCTCTTGCCGAAGCTCGTTCCGCCCTCTTGCCCTGGTACCGCGCCAATCGTCGTGACCTTCCCTGGCGCCGCACGCGCGATCCCTACGCGATCTGGGTGTCTGAGGCGATGCTCCAGCAGACCCGCGTCGAGACCGTAATTCCCTACTACGAGCGCTTTCTCCAGCGCTTTCCGGACATCGCCACCCTCGCGGGTGCGTCGCTCGAAGACGTTTACGCAGCGTGGGCCGGCCTCGGCTACTACTCCCGCGCGCGAAATCTTCACCGGGCAGCGCTCACCCTCCTCGAACGCTTTGACGGGCGGCTGCCGACCACGCGGGATGAACTGTTGGAGCTGCCGGGAATCGGCCGCTACACCGCCGGCGCTGTCGCCTCGATCGCCTTCGAGCGGCCAGAGCCTGTTCTCGATGGGAACGTGGAACGCGTGCTGGCCCGCTACCTGGGCGTCCGGGAAGACGTAGGGGGACCGTCGGGAGCCGCTGCGCTGTGGGACGCTGCCGAGCACCTCGTGATTGGCCCGGAGCCCGGAGAGCTGAACCAGGCGCTGATGGAGCTTGGCGCGACCCTTTGCAGCGCGCGTGCTCCCCGCTGCCTCGCCTGTCCCCTCCGCGCGGGCTGCATCGCCCGCCGCGACGGGGATGCGGATTCGCTTCCGCGAAAGTCCGCGCGCGCCAAACCCCGCGCGATGCGTGCCGTGGCCGTGCTGGTGCGGCGAGGTCCGCGGGTGCTCGCCGTCCGACGACCGCCGGGCGGACTGCTCGGTGGTCTTTGGGAGCTCCCGGGCGGGGCCGTGAAAAGAGGCGAGGCACCGAAAGATGCGCTCCGCAGAGCGATCCGCGAGCAGACCGGTCTCGAGCTCGCTCAAGTCGAGGCCGCAGGGTCTGTGGAGCATACCTTCACGCACCGTCAGCTGCGGCTCCAGCTTTTCCGCGGCGATGGCGGCCGCGGGCGCCTGCGTCTGCGCGAGCTCGAGGCGTACCGCTGGCTCACGCCTGCGGCGTTTCGCGGCCTCGCCCAGGGTGCACTCACCCGCAAGGCCCTGGACCGCGTGCTTGGACCGGCGCTTGGCCCAACCGGGCTCGGCAAAGCGCCGAGCGCGGTCCAGGCGGCGCCGGCGCGTTGATGTCGGCGCGGCGCCGGGACGGCGGCGAGACCGACCCCACCGATCGGGCTGCGCTCGAGGAGGCGCTCGCGGGCGTAAAGCCGCTGCGTGGAGGGGCGGCGCATTCGCGCACGCCGAGCCGCACCGGCACGAAGCCCGCGCCGCGTGTGCGCGAAGAGTCGACGAGCGAAGAGCCTGGGTTCCAGATTGTGACGAGCGGCGAGCGCGTCGAGGGTGTCGCCGTGGGCGTCGACCACGCATGGCTGCGGCGCCTGCGGGCCGGAGACGTGCGGGTCGAATCTCGCGTCGACCTGCACGGCTTGAATGCACGCACGGCGCATGTGGCAGTACGACGCGCACTCGAGCGGGCGCACGCGGACGGCCGGCGCTGCGTGCTCGTCGTGCATGGCCGGGGCGCGCATTCGCCCGAGGGGCCGGTGCTCCGCGCTTTTCTGCTGCGCTGGCTGACCGAGAGCCGTGTCGCTCCGATCGTCATGGCGTTCGCTTCCGCGCGGCCGCGAGACGGCGGCGAAGGCGCGACCTATGTGCTGCTCCGGCGCTCGCGCACCTAGCCCGACCTCCTCCTGGGACGTATCCTGCGAGAGCTGGGCTTTACCGAAGCCCGAGGAACCTGTGGCGAGCCACTTCGGGCAGGCATTTCGGATCACCACGTTCGGCGAATCTCATGGCGGCGCCGTGGGTGTGATCGTCGACGGCTGCCCGCCGCGTCTTCCCCTCGAGCGCGCAGAGATCCAGCACGACCTCGATCGTCGCCGTCCCGGCCAAAGTCGCCTCACGACCCAAAGACAGGAGTCCGACAGCGCGGAGATCCTCTCGGGAATCTTTGAAGGAAGGACTCTCGGTACTCCGATTGCCATCCTGGTCCGAAACGAGGATGCACGGCCGCAGGCCTACGAGCATATGAAGGATATCTTCCGGCCCTCCCATGCCGACTGGACTACCGAGGCGAAGTACGGCATTCGCAACTGGCAGGGGGGTGGACGGGCGAGCGCGCGTGAGACGGTGGGCCGCGTCGCCGCCGGCGCGGTCGCGCGCAAGCTCTTGCGCGTCGGCGCTGGCGTGGAGGTGCTGGCGTGGGTGTCACGCGTCCACCAAGTCGAGGCCAAGATCGACCCGGTAGCCGTGACGCTCGAGGCGGTTGAGTCGAACCCCGTGCGTTGCCCCGACGCGGCGGCTGCTGCGCAGATGACCGAGCACATCGAAGCCGCCCGGCGGCGCGGGGACTCGCTCGGGGGCGTGGTGGAGTGCGTGGCGCGTGGCGTACCCCCTGGCCTCGGCGAACCGGTTTTCGACAAGCTCGAAGCAGATCTCGCCCGGGCACTGCTGTCCCTTCCCGCCTCGAAGGGCTTCGAGATCGGAAGCGGGTTCGCGGGCACAGGCATGACCGGTCTCGAGCACAATGACCCCTTCGTGCCCGGGCGCGATGGGGTACCCCGCACAGCCTCAAATCGCTCCGGAGGCGTGCAGGGCGGGATCAGCAATGGCGAGCCGATCGTGGTGCGCGTCGGTTTTAAGCCTACGGCGACCATCGCCTCAGCCCAAAACACAGTGGACCGCGCAGGCCACGCGGTTGTCCTGGAGGCGAAGGGGCGTCACGACCCCTGCGTGCTTCCGCGCGCTGTACCGATGGTCGAGGCAATGGTGTGTCTCGTCTTGGCCGACCACTGGTTGCGCCAGCGCACCGTGGACGTGCTGCCGCGCAGCAGACCGTCCGGCTAGGCCAGGCGGTGCGAGGCGTGTGATGCTGCTCCCGCGCCGCGCAACCCTTCTCGCCCTCTCGTCGGCCCTCCTCTTCAGCGCCGCCGCCCCGGCCGGCAGAGTGCTGCTTGCAGACCTGCCCCCTCTTAGCCTCGCCGGCCTGCTCTATCTCGGCGCCGCCCTGGGTGTGCTGCCGGCCGCGCTGCGCGGGCGCACGAGCGCGGGCCAGGGGGACGACCCCGTGCCTGACGTGCGCGCGAGCCGGCGGCATCTCGCGGGCGCCATTGTCGCCGGCGGCGTCGTGGCACCTGTCCTCCTGCTGCTCGCCCTCGAACGCGAGAGTGCGAGCACTGTGTCGCTGTTTCTGAACCTCGAGCTCGCCGCGACGGCGCTGCTCGGCGTCGCGTTTTTTGGCGAGCACCTCCACCGCCAAGGCTGGCTCGGCGTGGGGGGGGCCGTCGCTGCGGGAGCGCTGCTCGCAACGGGTGGCGGCTGGCCCGGCGTGAGCGCCGCCGCGCTTTTGGTGGGGGCATGCGTGTGCTGGGGTCTCGACAACCAGTGGACGGCGCTCGTGGACGGGGTCTCGCCTGCGGAGAGCACGCTCTGGAAGGGTCTGATCGCCGGGGGCACCAATCTGCTCCTCGGAGTCGCACTCGAGCCATCACGCCTCGCGCCATTTCCAGTGATCGCGGCGCTCGGTGTGGGTGCGCTCTCCTACGGGGTGAGCATCGCGCTCCACATTGCGGCCTCCCAGGATCTTGGGGCAACCCGGGCACAGGCCATTTTCGCGAGCGCACCATTTTTCGGCGCGGCGCTTTCCGTGGCCGCGTTGGGGGAGTCCTTTGGCTTACGACACGCGGCGGCGTCTGTGGCGTTTGCGCTCTCGGTGGCCCTCGTCTTGCGCGACCGGCACGACCACCTCCACGCCCATCGAGGCATCGAGCACACGCACAATCACCGTCATGATGACGGGCACCATCTTCACACTCACCCCGGTGCAAAACCTTGGCTGCGTCACTCCCACTGGCACCGTCACGAGCCGCTTGCGCATGCACACCCGCATCGCCCCGATCTCCACCATCGGCACGATCACTAGCCGCGTCCTACGCTCAAATTGTCGTGGCGTGCGGGCTGAAATCGAAAGACCCAGGGCTCCCGGCCCCCTCCCTTCGGTTCTCCAGGGTCGGCACGGCTCCGGTCAGGGGAGGAGTACGAAGCCTGCGATGGCCGCTCCAGCCGCTGCGAGGAAAGCGGCCACACCGAGCATGCCGTGCGCATCGACCGCCCGAGACGATCCCTCTTCGATGCGGTGCCCGAGTACAGCTGCCGCCAAAAAGAGCGTCGCCGCGAGCGTGCCGAGGAGCGCGTGCAGCGTCGCGAAGGGCGCGCGGCCGCGCAGCAAGAACATCGAAAGCGGTCCAGCCACAAAGCCCACGAGCGCGAGGACCACCGCGGGCTTGGCGAGGCGCAGGTGGCGCGCTCGGGCACCGGGGGCCGCGTACCCCTCACCAAGACGCGCGCGTCGCAACGCCAAACCTGCGCGCAGCGCCAAACCTGCGAGGACGACGGAGACCACCATCCACGCGGGGTGGCCGTAGGCAAAGAGGCGTGCCAACGGATTCTGGATCGCGGGATCCAGTCACTCGACCTTCTGCACCGCCTCGGCGGGCAGTCGCGCGAGGAGCGCGTCCAGGGCACGCCCGAGGTACGCGGGATCCCGCGATTCGAGCGTCACCATCACGTGATAGGTCCCCTCTCCAGTACGCGGGTACGAGCCCATCAAGAGATCGGGGAACTCGGAGAGCGTCTCATTCAGGTAATGGGCGATGTCGCTCTCACGCTGCATCAGGAAGACACGCTTCAGCTGAAACGGCACACCCCGAAAGCGCTCGCGAACGGACAAGAACTTTCTGCGCAACAGCTCTGGGATGCCGGGGAAGATGTGCACGTTCTTCACCACGATCACCGGGAACCATAGGTCCCCGGCGTCGATCAGGACCGCTCCGGTGGGCAAGAAAGCCATTTTGAGTTGGCTCTCATTGGGCGGATGACCCTGTGCCCGCTCGATCCGCTCCGCCACAGACTTGTTGAGCTCGAGTCGCTGACGGAACGCCAGGGCGACCCCATCCATGGTGAGATCGTCATGGGTCGGACCTACGCCGCCGGAGGTAAAGACGAAGTCGTGGCTCTGGCTCATCTCCCGAACGTTTTGGGCGATCGTCTCGACCACGTCCGGGATCACGTGGATGCACTCGACGTCGACACCGAGAGCTCGCAGCTCTGTGCACAGAAAAGGAGAGTTCGTATCGACGACTTTGCCCGAGAGGATCTCGTTGCCGATCACGAGGATTCCCGCGCTGGGCATGGGAGCAGGGTATCGAAGAGGCTGGGACCGGTTCAACCGGGTACAATAGGAGGGTGGACCCCCAGGTGCGCTTCCTCCCTTCGGGCCGGACCCTCCGCGTGATGCCCCGGACGAATCTGCTCGAGGCCGCGCGCGCAGCGGGGCTTCCCATTGCGCAAGCCTGCAGTGGCGAGGGCCTGTGCGCCCGCTGCGCGGTGCTCGTCCTGCGCGGCGACCAAGGCATCGCACCTGAGACAGAGCGCGAGAGCCAAGCCAAACGACGCAACCGTGTGGCGCCGGAGCTGCGCCTCGCATGTCAAGCGGTTCCGACAGCCGATGTGGACGTGACGGCCAGCTACTGGTGACGGCCGTGAAGGAGACGGGATGAAGGGGATCCGGATCGGTATCTCACTCGGCGATCTCGGCGGCGATGGTGCAAGCGCGCTCGAGGCGTCCATCCAGCAATTTGCGAGAGCCGAGGCCGCTGGATTCCAAACCGCGTGGGCGCCCAACATCTTCTCGTTCGACGCCATGACGCTTCTCGCTCTCGCCGGTCCGCGTACGGGCTCCATCGAGCTGGGCACCGCCGTGGTTCCGACCTACTCGCGGCATCCCTTCTACATGGCCCAGCAAGCCCTCTCGACGGCAGCGGCCACGGGGGGACGCTTTGCGCTCGGGCTCGGCCCGAGCCACAAAGTTGTGATCGAGAACATGCTGGGTCTCTCTTACGACAAAGTCGCCCAACACGTTGAGGAATATGTCAGCGTTGTGAAGTCGCTGGTCGAGACGGGCAAGGTGGCCTTCCAAGGCCAGTGCTATCGCGTGAACGCAGGTCTGCAGATCGCTGGCGCCCGGCCGTTTCCCGTGCTGATCGGCGGGCTCGGCCCCCGGATGCGCAAGATCGCCGCGACAGTGGCCGACGGCACGATCACTTGGATGACCGGCAGGCGTACGATCGGGGAGACCCTTGCACCGCAGATGCACGCTGCGGCACGTGCTGCAGGACGCAAGGATTCACCGCGCATCGTGTGCGGCCTTCCCGTCGTGGTGACCTCGGACGCCGCAGGCGCACGCGAGGCCGTATCAAAGTCGTTCGCGATCTACGGCCAGCTCCCTTCCTATCGCGCGATGCTGGACTTGGAAGGCGCAAAAGGGCCCGGGGATGTCGCCGTCGCCGGAGACGCGCGCGAGGTCGAACGGCAGATCGAAGCGCTGGCCGCGGCAGGAGTCACCGACTTCAACGCTGCACTCTTCCCGTACGGGCCCGATGCAAAAGCCTCCTTCGAACGCACCTACGAGGTCTTGGCGGAGCTCGCGCGACGGTGAACCGAAAGTTTGAAACCCTGGCGATCCATGCGGGGCAGGAGCCCGACAGCGCCACGGGAGCGACGATTACACCGGTCTACCAGACGGTGACCTTCACGCACGACGCGGTCGATCGGCACAAGGGATTCGCGTACTCGCGCACTGGAAACCCGACCCGCGCGGCCCTCGAGACCTGCCTCGCCGCCCTCGAGGGTGGCCGCTTTGCCCTGGCGTACGCATCGGGCATGGCGGCGGTGACGGGTACGATGCAGGTCCTGTCGGCGGGTGACCACGTCGTCGTGGCCGATGACCTTTACGGGGGCAGCTATCGCCTGTTCACGCGCGTCCTTCCTCGTTACGCCATTCGATTCAGCTTCGTCGACGCGACGCGCCCGGAAGAGGTGGCGAAGGCCATCGAGCCTTCGACGCGGGTCGTGTGGATCGAAACGCCGACAAACCCGTTGCTTCGGATTGTAGACGTGGCAGCGTGCGCGCAGATCGCGCGCCAGCACGGTGCGCTGCTCGTGGTCGACAACACGTTTGCGACTCCCTACCTGCAGAATCCGCTCGCCCTCGGAGCCCACGTCGCGCTCCATTCCACGACGAAGTACATCGGGGGTCACTCCGACGTCGTGGGCGGCGCCATCGTGCTCGACGACGAGGAGCTGTATCAAAAGCTCAAGTTCGCGCAGAATGCGACGGGCGGCGTTCCCGGCCCCTGGGACGCGTGGCTCACGCTCCGGGGTGTGAAGACGCTGGCGGTTCGGATGCGCCAGCACGAGAAGGGTGCCTCGCGGGTTGCGGAGCAGCTCCGGGGTCGTCCCGAGGTTGCCAGCGTTTACTGGCCCGGCTTCCCCGACCATCCCGGACACGCAGTGGCGAAGCGCCAGATGCGCGGCTGGGGCGGCATCGTGACCGTCGATCTGGCGGG
The DNA here is from genome assembly GCA_035315025.1 of Myxococcota bacterium. Taxonomy (GTDB): domain Bacteria; phylum Myxococcota_A; class UBA9160; order UBA9160; family UBA9160; genus UBA9160. Next base: position 15,081 of record DATFYN010000621.1, on the reverse strand, counting down.
CGGTGCAGCGGCCGCACGCGCGTTTTGCGAAGGCCTCGAGCTGTTCTCGCTCGGCGAGAGTCTCGGTGGTGTCGAGTCGCTGGTCGGCTATCCCTGGCTCATGAGTCATGCTGCGTTTCCTCCTGAGGAGAAACGACGTAAGGGCATTAGCGAAGCGACCGTGCGTCTTTCCGTCGGTCTCGAAGATGCCGATGACCTTTGTGAAGACCTTGATCGGGCCCTCGCGGCAACGCGCACGGTGAAGTGAGGCGCGCGGTTCTCCTCGTCGATCACGGCAGCCGGCGCAACGAGGCCAACGTGGTTCTCGAGGAGCTAGCCGCGCGGCTGCGCGCGCGACTTCCCGACCGGATCGTCGCTTTCGCTCACATGGATCTCGCGGAGCCGACGGTCGCCCAAGCGATCGCGGCGTGCGTTGCGGAGGGAGCCACGGAGATCGTCGTCCATCCCTACTTCCTTACACCGGGGAGCCACTCGACGGTGGACATTCCGCGCCTTGCGCAGGCCGCACTGGTAGGTCACCCGCAGGTGACGTTGCGGATGACGCCCTCGCTAGGAGTGCACGAAAAGATTGTCGAGGTCGTGCTCGAACGAGTGCTCGAAGCGGAGACTACGCATCCTTGATGCGCCAAGGCGGGCTGAGCCGGTTTTCCCCCGCGAAGTAGAGACACAGGGGGTGGCCGTCGGGATCTCGCAGGCGCGCTTCGCGCCAGAGCCAAGGCTCGTCGCGCGGCTCCGAGGAGAAGCGCACACCTCGCACCTTTAGAGCTTGCACGGTGTCGTCTAGCTCGAGGCACTCGAAGTAGACGACCGTGGGGAAGCCGGTCGGCGCAACGTCGACGACTTCCAGCGAGAAGGTCGAACCGCCCTCTGGACACACGAAACGCGCGTAGCGATCGCTTTGCACGATGCGGCGCAGTCCGAGCGTTTCATAGAATTGAATCGAGCGCGCGAGGTCGGTCACGGCGATCGTCACCTGGTTCAGGTTCATCGTCTCCTCGGTCACCGCAAAGGCGCTCCGTATGAAACTCTCCGGTCTCGGGGAGGTCAAGCCGGACCCAGTTCTAGAATGCCGCCCATCCCCACCCGGAATCCGCGCGCTCGTAGAAAACGGCCGCTTCAGGGGTGAAGTCAGCATGCACTAGGGACTCGCATCTCCTCGACGAGGACCGAAGCAGCGACTTGCCGATCCCCTCGCGCTGGCGATCGGACCGCACGATCAAACGTCGACCACAAAGGCATGAGGTACTCCGCCACTCACCGCCGCGCACCATCCCACGAGTCGGCCAACCTCGTCGCGCGCAGCGACCGTGATGGCGTAGCCGTCATACGCCGCGGGATAGTCGCTCTCATGTCGCTCCCAACCGACAGATTCACGGAGAGCGGCGATCTCAGCCGGCGCGGGACGCTCCCGCCTGTCTGGAGAGACGCCGATCAAAAGGGGAGGTGTTCCAAGTCGACGTTTCCTCCGGAGAGCACGATACCCACACGGCCCAGGCCGTGAAGATTGACAAATTCGCCGTTTAGGACCGCGGCAAGCGCGACCGCGGAACTCGGTTCGACGAGCAGCTTCGCGCGCTCCCACAGGAGTCGCATGGCTTGCACGATCTCCTCTTCGGTCACGACGATCACCGCTTCCACGCAGTCCCGCACGAACGGCCAGGTGAGCTCGCCCAAGCTCGTGAGCAGGCCGTCGGCGATCGTCCGGACCGGCCCGCTGTGGAGAAGGAGCTGGTTTGCCGCCTTGGAGCGCGCCGCGTCGTCGGCTGCCTTCGGCTCGGCAGCGAACACACGGATGCCAGGCGAGACCCCCTGTGCAGCAATGCACACGCCGGAGACGAGGCCACCCCCGCCTACCGGCGCCACGATCGCGTCGAGCTGCGGTACCTGCTCGAGCAGCTCGAGGGCGGAGGTTCCCTGGCCTGCAATCACGTCGGGATGGTCGTAGGGCGGGATGAGAGCGCCACGGGTTTCCTTCACGATGGCGGCGGCCGTCGCTTCGCGTGCCTCCTGGGTGGGCTCGCACTCGACAATCCGTGCGCCGTACTCCTCGACGGCGCGCCTCTTCGCCGCCGAGGCGGTCTTCGGCATTACCACGTGGGAGGGGATTCCGCGCAGTCGCGCCGCGAGCGCGATCGCCCCTGCGTGGTTTCCCGAGCTGTGGGTGACCACACCGCGCGCGGCGAGCTCCGCGGGAAGCTTGAGGACGGCGTTGCACGCCCCGCGGAACTTAAACGCGCCCGTTTTTTGGAGATGCTCGCACTTGAAGAAGAGCTCGAGACCCGCCATGCGGTCGAGGGTCGCGCAAGTCGCCACAGGCGTGCGATGCGCAAAGTCGGCAATGCGCTTTGCGGCATCGTGCAGTGCGAGAAGGTCGAGGGGCGACGTCGTCATCTGGCACCCGACAGGATAACGTGACCTGGAGCGCGCTGGCTTGCTTCGACCAAGGTGGAGACGCGATGGCTTTTGTATGCGTGGGCGAGGCGAGTGCTCTCGTGCCGGGCGCCGGCCTGTGTGTCCTCCTGTGCGGCATCGAAGTCGGTGTTTTTCGCGTGGGCGACGAGTTCTTCGCACTCGAAAATGCCTGCCCCCATGCCGGCCATCCGCTCTCCCAGGGCATCGTCGAGGGCCATGTGGTCACCTGTATCGCCCACGGTTGGGACTTCGATCTGCGGACCGGCTTCCGCCCGGGTGACGACGATGGTTTTCCCATTCCGCGGTTCCCCGTAAAGCTCGAAGGAGGCAGCCTCTTCATCGACCTGGATGCCCCCCTTCCGGTCGTGCGTGCGCCGAGGCGTCCGGGAGGTCGGGGAGGCACATAAGATCTGTGATGCCGGGATCGAGCCCGCACTGGGAGAGCAGGGTCGTGAGCTGCCCGCGGTGGTGGGTCTGGTGGTTGAAGAAGTGCGTGGTCAGGATCCAAAGCGGGGCGCTGCGCTCTTGGGGATCGACCAGCGTGCGATACGCAAACGGAGCGCCGAGCTTCTCGCGCGTGAGCCCAGCCACAAAGGCATCGATCTCGTCGTCGGTTCGCCTACGCTCGTCTCTCAGCGCGTCGAAGTCGGAGCAGAGCTCCTGGGGAGGGACTTTACTTGGAAGGGCTGGCCGAGGAAGCGCCTGAGCCAGATGCGGTCCCCCAAAAGAAGGTGATTCAGCGTTCCATGGATCGAGCGGAAGAAGGCGCGCCGATCCTTCTTGCGCTCCGCATCAGGGAGGCCGGCGCACAGCGTGTAGAGTTTTTCGTTCATCCAAAGGTTGTAGCGCGCCATCAGTCGACAGTGTTTGGGTGTCACCAATTGCGATAACTCCTTCGTCTGCCACCGTACCATCGAAAGGCATCTCTCTCCGTGACACTGCAGCTTGATCGCTACGAGCCCGAGAATCTGATGGAGACCGTCTCCATGTGGCGAGCCAGCAAGCGTTCCGCCTTTCCGTACGTTGCCGTCATGCAGCAGTACACGCTCGAAAGCGACGTAGAGTACTTCCGCGATTCCCTCGCGGCGAAGTGCGAGGTCTGGCTTGCACGGCGGGACGGACGAATCGTCGGCATGCTGGCGCTGGATGGACGATTCATCGATCAGCTCTTCGTAGCGGTCGAAGCCCAGCGGACGGGCGTCGGAACGGCGCTTGTGCGCAAAGGCATGGAACGCTCGCCCGAAGGACTTGCGCTCTTCACATTCCGCAAGAACCTCCCTGCACGCACGTTCTATGAGAAGCACGGCTTTGCGATCGTCCGCTTCGGCGTGAGCCCCCCGCCAGAGAATGAACCCGACGTCGAGTATTGCTGGAGTCCGCACCGCGACCCGGCGGCCCGTACGGATGGACCTGCCGAGAAGGGGTGAGCGGCGGCTCGAGGCTACGTGACGTTGGCTCTGCAAGCGGGCGAAGGGCGGATCGCGTGCCGCCCGCGGAAGGCGGCCTGCGAGATTGCATAGTGGAGCGTCGGGAGGCCATGGACCACGTGCTCGCCCTCGAACCACATCCCGAGCCGCTCGAGAACGCGCACCGATGCGAGGTTCGGCGAGTCCGTGCGGCCCACCACGCGGGGGAGACCCACGCGCAGGAAAGCGTGGGTCAAGACGGCGTTCCCAGCTTCGGTCGCCAGGCCTTCGCGCCAGCGCTCGCGAACCAACCCGTAGAGGATCTCGATCTCCGGCGTCTCGTCGATCGTGCGCAGGCCGCAGAAGCCAACAAGCGCGCGGCTTGCGCGGTCCTCGGCCACCCACTGACCAAAACCTTGGGCGGAGAAGGAGGCAAGGCTGGCCGCGATCAACCCTTGTACCGTATCTCGGCTGACGACGCGGTCATCCCACAAAAAGCGGCGCACGTCGGGAAGGGTGAAGAAGACGTGCAGGGCTTCTACGTCCTGCAGGAGGAAGGGGCGCAGCATGAGCCGAGTTGTTTCGAGGATGGCGCCACCTTGTGCCCCGCCGTGATCTTGCACCGTTGGCGCTCCGCTAACAGGTGAAATCGTAGGGATGGAGCGAGGCTGCCGCGGGCCCACTCCGGGCTGGGCTCGCGCGGCTCCAAGCTGCTCGCGCCGCCCGGTTGCAAGGACCCAGGAGGTCGACGCCGACGACCCTCATGGCGCCGTAGCCCAGGCAAGCGCCTCGTCGAGGCGATCGTTTCCCCAAAAAAGTTCGCGGCCCACCAAAAAGCTCGGCGCCCCAAAGATGCCGAGCGCCGCTGCCTCGTCACCGTGGGCGCGCAGCTGCTGCTTTACCGCTTCGCTGCTCGCACGATCGAGCGCCGGGCCTGCGGCGGGTGAGACGCGACGCAGGAGGTCGGCCAGGACCTGCGGATCTGCGATCTCACGGTCTTCGGCGAAGTTCGCCCGATACACCTCACGGATGAAAGTCGGACACCAAGGCTCCGCGAGCCCCGCGACTGCGACGCGAGCCGCGAGCAAGCCATTGCGCGGGAATTGGGTCGGGCGACGAAAGGGCAGTCCCTCCTTCTCGCAGGTTCGCTCAAGGTCGCGCCACATGTAGCGACCCTTCGCCGAGTAGAGGTTGAAGGGCGAATCACTCCAACCCTGACTCCTGAAGATGGGACCGAGGAGAAAGGGCTTCCACGCGAGCGCAACGCCCGCTTGTTCGGCAGCGCGCTCGATGCGCATCGCCGCGGGATAGGAGTAGGTACTCGCGAACTCGAACCAGAACTGGATCTTCCGCGTGCCAGACCGCGACACCGGCATCGAGACAGTATAGGACTCTCGCAAGCTCCGCCGATGCGACCCCCGCTAGTTGGCGGGAGCGGACGTCGCAGGAGCCGGTGTCGTTGCAGGCGTCTCCTACGGTACGGAAGTCCCTTCGACTTCCTTCGCTTCTTCCTCGTAGTAGGGCGCGATCTGACGGAGGAGATCCGCGGCCTTCGCGTAGCTATTGAGGGTATCCAGCTTGACGTCGGCCCTGCGTCCGTGTTCCTCCAGGTCGCGCTGGATCGTCTGGATCCGACGATAGGTGGGATAGGTCTCCTCGCGGCCCTTTCCCGCCTTGAGGCTTCGAGCAAAGGAATCGCAGACCTGTTTCCACGTGCTCAGGTCGTCGAGCGCTTGGTAACGGATCTTGCGCTGCGGTGGGTTGGAAACCGGGGGCTGCTTGCGGACTGATTCGCGCAGCTCGCCGACCGCCACAGCGAGTTGCTGGGCAATCGAAGTGACACGCTTCTGATCCCACTTTGCAGGCTCGGCCTTGGCGCCGGTCGTACTGAAGCCGACAGCAAGCGCGGCGGCGAGAGCGAGAATCCGTCCGGGCATCCCTGACCCCATGGCACTGACCTCCTGTGTCGCGACTCGCCTGTAAAGCATTCTGTGCACACAGGGATCCCCCACCCCGCGGCAGCTCGCATCCTCTCCGATGCGCGCGGGCCATGCAACAAAAACGTGGCATCTCTTCGCCTCCTCGGACCGGGTCGGTATCCCATCACCGGGAGCGTGTAGCGCCGGTGCCAGGGGTCCACGCGTGCTCCGCGCGCTGGCAGAGGTCCATCGGTCGCCTTCGCGTCGGGGGGGAGTGGGCCCTAGACGCTCGCGTCTTTTGTTTAGGGCGACCCGAGGCGCGCCACGCAGCGCTGGCGGCTCGCCTCGACGGCGTCGAGCTCGGGGCTTCGGGCGCTGCTCTCTTGTGAGAGCTTAGCGAGCATGCGGTCAAGCTCTTCGGGCGTCCTTCCGGAAGCCAGGTCCTCGACAAGACAGGCACAAGCTGAGCGACACGAGGCATGGGGCGCCCCGACCCCTTGGCAGCCCTCGACACAGCTCGTCTGGAACTCCCTTTGCAGCTTACTGCCGCCCGCAAAGATCGAGCCGGTGGTCGCGAGGCGACTGGCAAGGCCGAGGAGTGCCACGGCTCCAAGACCCCCGACGATCCACATCCAGAGGCGGGTCACTGGGCGATCCCAAGGGACGGGGCCGGGCGCTTCCCCCAAACTCGCCCGGGGCGTTCTCTCAGCGCTCTACCCCGCCTCACGCGTACCCCATGAGCAGCGGCACCCTAGGGCTTCACCACGCCAGCCGACACGAGCGTCCGGCGCAGCGTCTCGACGCGGCCTCGGTTCACGCCGAAGTCGGAATAGCCGCGCCGCGAGGCAGACCTCACGGCGATCTGTCCTTCGGCCGGGCGGAGATGGAGCTCGAGATCGTCGACGAATCGGAAAAGCGCGCTCCGGCACTCGGCGTGAAGATACTGACCGGTGTCGCTGACGATCTCCGTGCGCGGGAGCTCGGAGACGGTCAGGCGAACCGCACGCCACGCCTGCTCCGGCGACACCGCAAGGGAAAAAGGGGCGACCTGGTGCGCCTTGTCCGCCGCATCGCTGGACACACAGTTCGGACTCGCCGGGCAGGGCGAAAGCGCAGAACCCCGGATCCCGAGCGTCTCAGGGACTTTGCCAGCGCACGAGAGGAGAGGTGCCATCCAGATCGAAGCTCCAACCCCGCAGACAAGCGATACGACGACGACGAGAGGGCGCGCGCGAGCCAAGGGAGCCGAGTCTACAGCACACCGGCCTTGGCCAGAAACTCCCGGAGCACCGCCCAGGGGCGCGGGCAGTCGTTGTGGCCGCAGGGCTCGAGCACAAGCTCGGAGCGCGGCGCCGCTCCATGGAGCTGCTCGGCGTGTGCGGGAGGAATGAGCTCGTCGCGTGTCCCATGCACGATGAGCAGAGGGCCGGGGTACGAGCGGACCACCGACAGATTGTCGAAGGGGTCAGGGACCAGGAATCCTAGAGGACCATAGCGATGCAGAAAGCTCCGTACGCTCGTGAAGGTGGACTCGAGCACCAGAGCCGCCACGCGACGGTGACGCGCCAGTGCGCACGCCGCTCCCCCACCCAACGACCGCCCGTAGGCAACGATGCGAGTTGGATCGATGCCCGGGAGCGTGGTCGCAAGGTCGTAGGCGCCCGTCATGGCTTCCGTGATGGAGGCCTCCGAGGGCGAGCCGCTTGAGCGGCCGTAGCCTGGATACTCGATCAAGAGGACCCCAAGGCCCCAGCGTCGCGGCTCGTCGAACGCGTCCGCCCATGAGTCGATGAGCTCACCGTTCCCATGGGCGAAAACGAGGAGGGGAGCCGGCCCCGCTGAAGAGAGGAGAGGCGGAAGCCACCAGACCTCCGATCCACCTCCCCTCACCTGGACCCAAAATCGCTGCGCGCCCGCCCGACGCCACGCCGCGTCATCGCGAGGCGCCACAGGCTTCGGAAAGAGCAGCGCGCGTTCGAACCAAAACACCGCTGCGATGCAGGCGCCCACGATCACCAGCAGGACTCCGATGGTGAGGATGAGCTTATGCATCCGAGCCCTCGCAGCGGAATCGGCGCTGCGCGTCGATCACCCGCAGTGCGCCGGGAAAAATCACACCGAACGCAGGCATCCGGACAGATAGCCGTCTGGCCCTAGGGTGCGATCTCGCCGCCGCAAGACGAGCGTACATTTCGCGACGATTCCCGCGCAGAAGACTGGCGCCTGGCCAACGTGTGATTCGATCTGGAGGCGCGATCCATCGGCGGGCGGGCCTTCTGTCTCTCGCTCCGAAGCTTCCCGCTCTTGGGAGAAGAGAGCGGGCGAGAAGAGGATTCTCGACACGCAGGAACCTGCGGACCGCTCAGCCGCGCGGCACGAAGTCGTAGGCACCAAAGTCCGGCTGGCGTGTCTTCCACCAGTACTCGACGGTAAACCCGGACCAGTTGTTCGTGACCTTGCCCGACTCCGTCTTGTACCAGCTGTGGCATCCCGCAGCCCATGCGGTCTTCTCGATCGCGCGCTGGAGCTGTTCGTTGTACTGGTCCATCGCTTCACGCCGTACATCGAGATACGAAAGACTGCGGCGCATCAACTGCTGGATGCATTGCAGGACGTAACCCACCTGGCATTCAATCATGAAGATGATCGAGTTGTGACCGAGATTCGTGTTTGGGCCATAGAGAAGAAAGAGATTTGGATACCCGGGGAGAGCCACACCCAGATACGCTTCCGCACCGGTACGCCACTCCTCGGCGAGCTTGCGCCCCCCGAGACCTTCGATCTGCATCGGAGCCAGGAAGGACGTCGTCTCGAATCCGGTGGCAAAGATGATCGCATCAAACGATCGAGCGCTTCCGTCTTCCGTGACGATGCCGCTGCGCGCGACGCCCGTGATCGGTTCGGTGACCACCTCCACATTCGGGCGCACAAGGCTCTCGTAATAGTCATCGGAAATCAGAATTCGCTTGCAGCCGATCGGATAGTCAGGTGTCAGTTGCTCCACGAGAGTCGGATCGGACACCGATTGATGCAGGTACGCGAGTGCACCTTCCCGCAGCTTCTTGCTGACCCAGCTGTCGCGGAAGAAGCCCAAGAAGCGTGCTTCGAGTCGCCAGTAGATCGTCGCGCGATAGAGCTTGAGGGCGAAGGGGATGTTTCGGAAGATCCACTCTTCCCACGGCTTGTACGCACGATCGAAGCGCGGCACCACGTAGTTGGCAGAGCGTTGGAAGATCGTCACCTTGCGAGCCACGCGAGCGATGCAAGGGATGAACTGAATTGCGCTCGCTCCGTTTCCGATCACAGCGACGTTCTCCCCGGCAAGATCGTGATCGTGATTCCAGCGCGCCGAGTGGAACGTCGTACCTTCGAATGAATCGAGGCCGAGAAGCTTTGGCACATGCGGCCGGTTGAGCTGGCCCGTCGCGCTCACCAGGACATGCGCGCTGAGCTCCTCACCGGCCATGGTCCGCATGCGCCAAACGCCCTGCCCTTCTTCAAACGATGCGCTGGCAATCTCGGTTCGAAAGCGAATGTGCTTGATCAGGCCGTACTTGACGGCACAGTGGTCGAGATAGTCCTGAATTTCCGGCTGCCGCGAGAACCTGCGGCTCCAGCTCGGGTTCGGCTCGAAGGAAAAGCAATAGAGGTGCGAGGGAACGTCGCAGCCCGCGCCGGGATAGCTGTTGTCGTACCAGGTACCGCCCAGGCGGTCGGATTTCTCGAAGATGGTGAAGGACGAAATGCCGGCCTTCTTGAGCCGGATCCCCATGCACAGCCCCGCCACGCCGGCGCCGAGGATGGCAATCGTGGGAGAGTGGTGAGGGGAAGGTCCTTGGCCGCCTGGGCGTGCACCGCCGACCGCTTCGCCGAGCATCCTGTTGAGTCTACTGGCGCGGCACCCACGATGCTCGCGAGTGCAAGGATCGAAGGCGGAATGCGAAGCGTGCCCGCCGAAGTTATGGCGGGCGGGCGGACCGAGACCCGACCTCGAGCGGATGATCCGCACGGTCCCGGCGTGCGACATCGCGCCCCACTCGCCCCGTCTCGACCTCCGGTGCTACATGGAGATCACCGTCGCAACCGCACCAAGGAGGCGACTGGACCATGCCGATCTCCGGATCGTATCTACCGCCGCCGCTGCCCGAGGGTCTCGAGGAGCTGGCCGAGCTCGCGCTTGATCTCGGAGTGACCTCCTACCCGCGCGCACGCGAGTTTTGGCGGATGATCGATCCCGAGGTCTGGGGTGCCACACGGAATCCCTGGCTCTTGCTGCAGACCGTCGAAGAGCGTCGCCTCGAGGACGTGGCCTCGGATCCCGGCTTCCGCCAGCGCTTCTCCGAGGTGGCTCGGGCCTACCGGGAGAGCCTCGAGGCGCCGGCGTGGTTCCAGCAAACCTACCCCTCATCAACACTTCAGTGTGTCGGCTATCTCAGTATGGAGTTTGGCCTAAGCGACGCGCTGCCGATCTACTCGGGCGGACTCGGGAACGTGGCAGGCGACCAGCTTAAGTCCGCCAGCGATCTCGGTGTCCCCGTGGTCGGCGTGGGCCTCCTCTACCAGTGCGGCTACTTCCGACAGGACGTGGATGCGGATGGGAATCAGCGCGAGTTCTATCCGTACAACGACCCCGTTCAGCTCCCCGTCCTGCCGGTGCGCGACGGCGATGGGGGAGAGTGGCTCCGCATCGTCCTCGACCTGCCCGGCCATCGACTGTGGCTGCGCGCTTGGGTCGCGCGGGTGGGGCGGGTCCGCCTGTACCTCCTCGACAGCAATGATCCGATGAATATGCCGGCCGACCGCGGCATCACCGGCGAGCTCTACGGAGGCAGCTCCGACACCCGCTTGTTGCAGGAGATTGTGCTCGGAATCGGCGGCTGGCGTCTTTTGGGCAGGCTCGGCTTGCGCCCAGAGGTCTGCCACTTAAACGAAGGACACGCCGCTTTCGCGGTGATCGAACGCGCCGCCGAGTTCATGAAGGAGACCCAGTCTACCTTCGACGTCGCGCTTGCGGTGACGCGCGCCGGGAACATCTTCACGACGCACACTCCCGTGGCCGCGGGCTTCGACCGCTTCGATCCCGGTCTCGTCGCGCACTATCTGGGTCGCTACGCCGAGCGGATCGGGATCGGGCCCCGTGGGCTCCTCTCCCTCGGGCGCCTTCGCCCGGAGGATGCGAGCGAGCCGCTCAACATGGCCTATCTCGCGATTCGAGGAAGCGGGGCGATTAACGGAGTGAGCCGCCTGCACGGCGCGGTAAGCCGTGAGATCCTGAGCCCTCTTTTCCCCCGCATTCCGCTCGGCGAGGTGCCCGTCAGCCACGTGACCAACGGCGTCCACCCGGTTTCCTGGGTGTCCTCGAAAGCCCTCGAGCTCTGGCGTTCCGCCTGCGGCGAAGACGTGTGGACGAATTCATCGGGCGCTTGCTTCGAGATGCTGGCCAGTATCCCAGACGAGGAACTCTGGGGTCTGCGCACGGAGAACAGACGCGAGCTCGTACACTATGCGCGGGCGCGCCTCGCGCTGGCGCTCGCCGCGCGGGGGCAACCGAACGACGTCATTGCGGCCGCCGCACATGCCTTTGATCCGAATGTGCTGACGATCGGTTTCGCGCGGCGCTTTGCGACCTACAAGCGACCGAATCTCCTGCTCTTCGACCATTCACGCCTGCGGCGCATCCTCACCCATCCGCAGCGCCCTGTGCAGCTCGTGATCGCCGGCAAGGCGCACCCGCGAGATGAACCTGGCAAGGCCATGCTGCGAGAGTGGCTGCGTTTCGTGCGCGATCCCGCGATTCGGCTTCGGGCGATGTTCATTCCCGACTACGACATCACCCTCGCCCAGCACCTCGTTCAGGGGGTGGACGTCTGGCTCAATACGCCCCGCCGACCCTGGGAGGCGAGCGGCACGAGCGGGATGAAAATCCTGGCCAACGGCGGCCTCAATCTCTCTGAGCTCGATGGCTGGTGGGCGGAGGCGTATGAGCCAGGCGTCGGCTGGGCACTCGGGGATGGCCGGGCACACGGAGAAGATCCCGCATGGGACGCGGCGGAAGCCGATGCCCTTTACTCGCTGCTCGAGAAGGTGGTCGTCCCCTGCTTCTACGAGCGTGACGAACGCGGCATTCCGCGCGGCTGGGTCGCCCATATGCGGGCGAGCATGTCGCAGCTGGTTCCGCGCTTTTCGACGAGCCGCACGGTTCGCCAGTACACCGAAGAACTCTACCTCCCTGCAGCTCTCGCCTACCGCGAACGCGCTGCCGATGGAGGAAAACTCGGTGCGCGCATCGTGGCTGAGCGCCAGAAATTGATCGAGCACTGGAGCAGTTTGCACTTCGGCTCTGTGCACGTGGATTCCAAGAAGGACCGCCATTTCTTCCGCGTTCAGGTCTATCTCGGTGACCTCGATCGAGAGTTGGTTCGCGTTGAGCTCTACGCGGAGGGCATCGGCGGTGCTGCGGCCGAGGCCTATCCGATGGAGCGCGCGGAAGAGATGCCGGGCGCCGCGAATGCCTACATCTTTACCGGGCAGGTTCCCGCCGGCCGCGCCCCGGGTGACTACACGGCGCGGGCTCTGCCCGCGCCCGTCGGAGCACGCATCCCCCTCGAACTTCCGCTGATCCAGTGGGAGCACTAACGGCAGGAAGGTTCACCCGGCGACCCTCGGCTCCTCGCGAAGAAGCTGTGGCGCTTCGCGACGAGAAGTGTTCGGTTGGACCGCTCGAAACCTCGCAAAGGCCGCGGCGTCCAAGTTCGTGGACCTGCGTCTGTCTTGGCTCCGACTCCCTGGAGCAGACACGGCTCGGGCTTTCTTGCGAGGTCGCTCGCGCCGCTAGGGAATCATCTGGGTGACTTGCCCAGGATCTGGATGATGCCGCCCCACACGCACATCAGCTGTCAACCCGGAAGCTGCATTGAAGTACGGCGCCGTTACAGGCCTGCATCGGCATCCCTGAACCTCTTGGCGGCAAGCCCTTCCGGCGAGGGCAGCCGGTTCTCGGCCCGGCCGCGAAGGGTGGCGGCGCGCGCTTCGCGGTCTGACCAACTTCATTCTGCACCGCCCCTCGCGCGCCGTCCCCGTACGTGGCTCTGCTCTCGCAGAACCCGGGCTCGTTGCGCGCAGCGCTCGTTTCGAGCCGCGAGCGCTTGCGACCTAGCGCGTGATGCGCGCTCCCGGAGCGCCGGCGCTGCTCCCGCCGACCGCTCGGCTGGGGGCGGCCGACGTCTCGGGCGGAGCGGGTTCGTCCACGCTCTTTGGGATGCTTGGAAGGATCGGGCGGTCGATCGATCCGGCCGATGGCCGCACCGCGACAGTGCGAATCGCCACGGGAACCGCGGCAAGCGTGGGGGTCGGAACCCGCACGAGGAAAAGGACCGTGGCAGCGCGCGCCAGCGAAGACAGACCAAAGATCCCCCAATAGGCGCTCCGGTGCTCCCCGAGATGCGCAAGCAACCATCCCCCAAGCAGGGAACCCGCCACCATCGCCAAGGCGTTCGCGAGGTTGAAGGTCGTGAGCACGCTCGTCCGCTCCTCCTCGCGAATGGTTTCAAAGACGAGCAAGAAGGTCGCGAGCTCGTAGGCGCCCCACGCGGTCCCGGCCACGCACTGCACACCCAGCAGGTAGGGATACCAATCTGAAACAATCCATAGCGACGCAAGGGGGATGATGCCGAGTCCACCCACCCATAAGAGGTGCCGTGCACCGAAGCGTCGGGCGAGTGCGCCCAGGAATGGGAGCATCAGAATCTTCGCGCCGAAGGAGGCGGCGACGAGCACCATGTACCCCACGTACGAGAGCCGTAGTTGGCCCAGCATGTAGGGCGTGAAGTAGGGTGCCGACAGGTTGACCGCGGTCTGGACCGACAGCAGGTAAAGGAGCAATCGACCCTCCTGGCTTCGGCGGACGAGGCGACCGAGGACTTCGGCCGCCGGGACGCGGCGGTAGTTCTCCGGCAGGGGGATGGGCTCACTCGTCGCTGCGAGAAGCCGCGCGCTCGCCACGCGGCAGGCGGCCGCCCCGAGGAAGAGGACGGCGAAAGCGTGCAGGCGCTGGCCCATCTCGGTTCCGGCCTGGAGGACGGTCCCGCCCAGAAGAAGGCCGCCCAAAACGCCGATCTGGGTGATCCGCGTTCGCCGCGAGAAGTAGCCAGCGCGCAGGCGCGAGGGCACGATGGTGCCGACCCACGTGTTCCACGCAGGCCCGGTACCCATGCCGGAACCCCAATAGAGCGTGGCCACCAAGAAGATCAACAGCGTGGGGATGGCGCCGGCCAGGGCCGCCACGATCAGCGGAACGAAGGAAAGCGCCTGTGTCACCGCACACACCACGACCCAGCGGCGGTGAGAGCCCAGCTGACGCACAGCCGCGGGCGATGCCAGCTGCAAGACGGCTCCCGCGAGCGGTGGCACAGACGCGAGCAGCCCGGCGGCGACCTCGCCCACCCCCACCGCAAGCGCGAAGGCAGGCAGATAGGTCTCACCGATCCCCACCATCACGCTGAACGCACTGGCGTCGGCGCTCATGGCACGGAGATCGCTGCGCAACTGGGTCGGACGGCGGCGGGACATGAACTTGGTCGAAGGAACGGAAGCTGCTCCGGGGTGTCAAGAGAGGCGCAGGGCGAGCCGAAGTCACAAAAGGTCGCACAAAAGTATGGACCGTTGCATCAGTGTCGTTAGAATCGCGCGCCAGTGGAATCCGAGTCGCACCCGCAAAACCGCACTACGAAGACAGGTCACCCGAGGATGAGGAGACTCCGTGCAATGGACCGACTCAGATCGCCGGAAGTGTCCGGCTTCGGTCCGTCCGGCTCGCGCGCCGGCCGTCAGCGCTACGACGCCTGGCGCGACATCCCTAGCCCGCAGTGGCTTAGCGTCCGGTGGCAGCTTCAGCACTCGGTCCGCACGGCCGCCGACGTTGGGCGACTGCTCCCGCTGTCCGATACCGAGCAGGCCTCGATCGCCCGCCTCGGCCAGAGCTATCGCTTCGCGGTCACGCCCTACTACTTCAGCCTGATCGACCCCGAGGACCCACACGACCCGATTCGGCGCATGATCGTCCCCTCGATCGAGGAAGAGGTGGATCTTGAGCTCGGCGAGGTCGACCCGCTCGGCGAGAAGGCGGACCAGGTCGCCCCGGGGCTCACACACCGCTACCCGGACCGCGTGCTCTTTGTGGTCACAAGTTTCTGCACGTCGTACTGCCGGTTCTGTATCCGAAAGAGGAACTGGCGGGGCTCGGATGCCGCCCGGGACCCTGAGGAAGTGGACCAAGCCCTCGCGTACATCCGGAGCCACCCAGAGATCCGAGACGTGTTGATCTCGGGCGGTGATCCCCTGACGCT
>DATFYN010000620.1:0-6893 GCA_035315025.1 Myxococcota bacterium | reverse complement strand
GCCTCGCCTTCGGGCGATGCCGACTCCCCTAGCATCCCGTCGATCGCCACCAAAAGCCGGGCGGCATCGAGGGGCGGTTCGAGGAGGGCGTCGGGCCGGAGCTCCTCGGGCAAGCTCTCCAGGATTGAGGCGGCTTGCCCCCAGGTATCCACCAGGAGGACACCCGGCGGGGCAGGTCCCTCCTTCAGCGCGGCGCAGAGACTCACCGGATCGATGTTCGCGAGTGGGACTTCCAGGCACACGACGTCGACGCTGCCCTGGCGCGCCGCCGTCGTGGCC
This sequence comes from Myxococcota bacterium, assembly GCA_035315025.1. GTDB lineage: Bacteria > Myxococcota_A > UBA9160 > UBA9160 > UBA9160 > UBA9160. The sequence goes on along the minus strand of DATFYN010000620.1, from coordinate 6,614 downwards.
CCGACCGCGTCGGGAGCGAGGTTCACCGACACTCCGCGCGCACGTAACTCTTCGACGGCTCGCTCGGTGGCGCGATCTTTGAATCCCACCAGGAGGATTCGCGGTCCATGCGTTCGGTCGTTTGCCAACGCTCACCTGGGTGATGGGAAACGGCAACTCCCGTTCCGCTGCCGTCATCGGTTTCCCGGTCCCAAAACTCGATCCGGGAAAAACCGGAGGGCGCTAGACCCGCGCGGGGGTCCGATAGGCGCGCAGCTCCGGGATACGCCACGCGACGATCCCCAGGACGACGAGGCAGCCGACTCCGCCACTGACCACGGAGAAGGTGGCATTGGTAAGGGCTGCGACGAAGCCGGACTCGGCGCCGCCCAGCTGGTTCGAGGCTCCGATGAAGAGCATGTTCACGGCGGAGACCCGACCCCGCAGCTCGTTGGGGGTCGAAAGCTGGATGGCCGTCGAACGCATGATGACGCTCACCTGGTCCGCCATACCCGCGATCATGTAGGCGGCCACTGAAAGCGGGAACGCGCGCGAGAACCCAAAAGCGATCGTCGCTACGCCGTACACGCCGACCGCCAGGAGAAGCGCACGACCTGCGCGCGCGACCGGCGGCCGCGTCATCATGAACAGCGCCATGAGGAGCGACCCCATCTCGAGCGAGGCTGCAAGGACGCCATATCCCCGCGGACCTTTGCCAAGGATCTCGTACGCATAAATCGGCAGCAGGGTGGAAGCGCCTCCGAAGATCACCGCCAACATGTCGAGGGTCATGCAGCCCAGGATGACCGGGCTGCGGCGCACGAAACCCACGCCCTCGCGGATCGCCCGCACGCTCATGGCGCCGCCCGCTGCGGCGGGCTCCACCGGATGCAAGAACGACAGGAACACGAGGGCGAGGGCGATCAGCCCACCGTAGAGCGCGTAGACCGTGCGCACCCCGGTCTGTGCGATGAGGAGTCCCTGCAGCGCGGGACCCGTGACAAAGGCCAGGGCCATCGTGGTGGAGGCGAAGACGACCGCGCGGGGGAAGGCCTCCTTGCCCACGAGGCTCGGCAGGAAGGCTGCCCGCGCGGGACTATCGAAGGCTCCTGCGACGGCGACCAGGAAAATCGCGCCGAAAATCAGGGGAACGCTCACAAAGCCTCGGTCGGTTGCGAGGAAGAGGAGTATGCCTGCGGCAAGCGGCGGGAGCTGCGTGAGCATGAGCACGCGGCGGCGATCGAAGGTGTCGGCGACCGCGCCGCCGAGCAGCATGAGGAGAAGCGCCGGCGTGAACTGCACCAGGCCGATCAGACCCATCTGGAAGGGGGAGTGGGAGAGCGAAAACACATGCCAGAGCACCGCTGCCCGGAGCATCGTCATCGCGGTGGCCGCGCAGAAGCGGCTTGCGAGGTACAGCCAGAGACTGGGAGGCAATGGCAACTCGCTGTCCTACGGTCCCTTCGGATTCGCGCACACGGTAACCGACGCGGCAAGCTGTGACCCCATGGAGATCGTGCGTCTCGCACCCGACCGCAGGACGGCCGAAGAGTGGGTGCTCGTCCTCGTGGCGGAAGGGATCGAGGCCGGGCTTGTGGCAGCGGAGGGCGGCGTCGCAGTCACCGCGAACCGGGCGGACGTCGCAAGCGGACGCCGGCTGCTCGAGGCCTGGGAGCGTGAAAACTCGGCTGCCCGCGCCGAGGCTGAGACCCCGCCGCCTCCCGAATGGGGGCCGACGTCCCTGGGTGTGATCCTCGGCGCAGCGCTCGTTCTCTTTTTCCTCCACACCGGCGCTCGCAACCCCGATCTCGTCTGGTTCGCTCGGGGAAGCGCACACTCAGGTCTCATTTTGCGCGGAGAATATTGGCGCACGGTGACTGCGCTCACGCTCCACGCCGACCTCGTCCACGTCGCCACGAACGCCGTGGCGTGCGCGCTCTTCGTCACCGCCCTTGCCCGAGCCCTTGGCCCAGGCGTGGCGAGTGCGCTGCTCGTGGTGGCGGGCGCGAGCGCCAATGCACTCACGGCTCTCGTGCGCGGGCCGGGGCACGATTCCCTCGGCGCCTCGACTGCGGTCTTTGCCGCGGTGGGCGCTCTCGCGAGCCTGGGCGTGGCCCGGCGACGCCGCGGGCGCCGCAGCCGGCGCTGGCAAGACTTCGCACCTCTCGCCGCAGGGCTCGGGCTCCTCGCGATGCTCGGAACCGCGCCTGACGCGGATGTCTGGGCGCACGTGTTCGGGCTGGCCTGTGGTGCGCTGCTCGGAGGCGGGGCGGCCTGGCTCGTGCGGCGACCCCCGCACCCGCTCGCTCAAGGCGCGTGGGCTGCGGTCGCCGCCGCAGCTGTGATCGCGGCGTGGCTGAGAGCCCTTCGCTAGGGCGCCCGCCCTGGAGCGAGCCCGGTCTAAAAGCGTGATGCGGGGAGCGCGACGTCGGCATCCTTCCACGCCCTCTCAAAGCGCGTCTCCAGCTGCGCCGCTTCCTTCATCTTCTTCAGCGCTCGCAGGCTCGCGGCGAGTCCGTAGAGAGACCATCCATTCTCAGGGTTCTGCTGAAGGTCGCTGCGATACACCGCCGCTGCGTCGCGCGCGCGCTTGGCGCGGAGCAGGACCGCACCGAGCGCCTGGCGTACCGGGAAATACCAGTCGGGCGGCTCCATGTAGGCCAGACCGTCTTGAAGCTTCACCGCCTCCTCGAGGTGCGCCACCGCCTGATCCATCGTTTGAGGCTGCGTTGCCGCGATCTCCCCTGCCAGGGTGTGCGAAGCGATCGAGAGCAGGGTCGAGCCCTTGTTCACCTGGGTGACGACCCGGTCCTTCGGCATTCCCGCCGCGATTTGGTCGAGCGCCGAGAGCTCAGCCTTGGCTTCGCGCATCCGGGCGGTGCGCAGGTAGGCAAGACCCCGCGCGTAATGCGAGATGGCGCTCGCGTATTGCAGCGACTCGGGAGGGGCTGGCTGGGCGAGAATCTCCTCCCACTTCCCAAAGCGCACGCGGGCAAAGAGGGGCACCGGAAGGAAACTCTCCATCGCCGGCATGACTGCGATCATGTCGCGGGGGATCTTCTCTGCGAGCTTGTCGGCCGCCTGCACCGACTCCGCACTCCGTCCATCGAACGCCGCAGCCGCGTACAGAAAGTGGATATTGTGCGGGTAGTACATCATCGAGTAGACGCCATGGATCTTTTGGCTTTCGATGTACGCCTCGTCCACCGCGACGGCCCGCTCGTTGGCCACCACAGCATCGCGGTAACGACCTGTGCGCAGGTAGATGTGCGAGGGCATGTGCACGAGATGGCCTGCGCCAGGGACGAGGCTCCCGAGACGATCCGCGCTCGCAAGCCCCCGCTCCGGCGAGAGAGAAGCTTCGACCGCATGGATGTAGTAGTGATTCGCTCCGGGGTGATCGGGGTTGCGCCTTAGCACCGACTCGAGCGTCGCCACGATCTCGAGCGTTCCCGGCTGCGGTTTGCCCCGACGTGTCCAGAGCTCCCACGGGTGCAGATCCATCATGGATTCGGCGTAGAGCGTCGCGGCGTCGAGGTCGTCGGGGAAGCGTTCAGCGAGCCCCCGCATCGCCTGCGCATAGGCCTCGTCGAGGGCCCGGCGATCGGCGGGCGGCGGGTCTGCGTAACGCGTCGCGATCGCCGACAGATAGCCGCGCTCGCACTCGCTCGCGCCGCTCGCCTTGGCCTGGGCCTTCGCGACGGCTTGGTAGGCCTCGCGGTCGCGGTCTTGGTCGCCGGGAAGGTTGTAGTTCGGGCCGAGTGTGTACGCGATCCCCCAATAGGCCATCACGGCGTCGGGATCGAGGTGCGCCGCCTCCTCAAACGCACGCCGCGCCTCATCGTGGTTGAAGCCGTAGACAAGGCGCAGGCCTTGATCGAAGTACTTCTGGGCCAGCGTCGACTTGGTCGTGATGGGATGGCTGTAGTTCCCGAGGTCATCGAAGAGCGGGACGCCGTCGTGTTCCTCGCTCCCCTGCCGGTGGGGGCCCATCCAACTGCACGCGGCAAGACACGCGGCGAGCGTCGCGAGCCCAATCCTTGCCGCCGTGCTTCGCATTCGGCCCATGGCTCTGCCTCTTCGGGCTACCGTATGCCGACCCACGACCACATGGGGCTCCTTGGCAAGAGAGCTCGAGCCTAACGCCCTGGCCGGAGGAGCGGGGCGAGCTGAGCGGAATCCAGGTACTCGTCGATCCGCGTGATGCGGCCGCCCTCCACTCGGCACACGAGGCAGGCCGTGACCTCGAGAGGCTCGCCGCCAGGCGGGGTGCCGCGCAGCACGTGCTGCTGAACGAAGCCGGACTCTGTGCGCTGCCGACGCACTTGCTCGTAGCGCAGTCCCGCCACGTTCTTCACCAGCCAGGCGAGAACGCGCAGGTTCTCCTCGAGGGATTGCTCGACGCGGTCGAAGTTATGCCAGACCTTGACATTCGGGGCGTAGATTTCGCGGACCGCGTCGAGGTCGCCGGAGCGAATGGCCTCAAACAGACGATCGCCGAGCACAAGCGCATCCGGGGTCGGCAAGGCGTTGCTCCTCCGCTTCTTTTCGGAACCTAGGCCGGGGGCCCTGCGGCTTCCCCGAGGTAGGCCTCGCGCACGCGCGGGTCACGCGCGAGCTCAGCGGCTGAACCCTCGATGGCGAGCGTTCCCGTCTCGAGGACATACGCCCGCTGAGCGATCCGCAAGGCCTGGCGGGCATTTTGTTCGACCAGGACGACGGTCGTCCCTTGGTCGTTGATGGCACGGATGATCCCGAAGATCTGCTGCACGAGCAGGGGAGCGAGCCCGAGCGAAGGCTCGTCGAGCAGGAGCAGTTTCGGTTCCGCCATGAGTGCGCGGCCAATCGCCAGCATCTGCTGCTCCCCCCCGGAGAGCGTGCCGCCACGCTGTGAGAGCCGCTCGCGCAGGCGCGGGAACAGGCCAAAGACACGCTCCAGGCCCTCCCGCTCCGTCTCGGGACGCAGGTACGAACCCATCTGCAGATTCTCACGCACCGTTAAATTCGCGAAGATGCGGCGCCCCTCGGGCACATGCGAAATTCCGAGGGCGACCAGCACCTCGGGCGGATGGCCAGTGACGTCGACGCCCTGAAAGTGGATGCTGCCCGCGCTCGGCCGCACGAGTCCCGAGATCGCCCGAAGGAGCGTCGACTTGCCCGCGCCGTTCGAGCCGATCAGCGTCACAATCTCGGCGGCGCGGACCTGGAAGCGAACGCCGCGCAGAGCCCGAATCGCGCCGTAGCGCACCTCAAGCCCCTCCACGCGAAGAAGCGGATCCGCGCTCACGGCCCACCCTCCGCGTCTGCCCCGAGGTACGCCTCGATTACCCGGGCATCGCCAAACCCTCGAGTTTGGACTTGAAACCCGGGTTTCTCGCTATCCCTTGTGACTGAAGTCCCCAAAAGTCCCAAATCAGTCCCAAGGATACCACGCTGCCTGGCTCAGAAGGTGGGCTGTGCGACGGGCGGCGCCGCCGAGCGCTACACGCCGTGCCAGCGAGCTGCAGCCTCTGCCGTTTGGCAAAAGACCCAGGTGGCGATCCACTGCATCCGCAGTCCCGTCGTCCTGCGTCCGGCGTTCCGCGCGTGACGTAGCCTGTTGTCTACGAACAGGAAGTCAACGGTCCTGTCCCGCCAGTGCTCGTACGCCTCCACCTTTGCGCGGGAGGCGTTCGTTCGCGTGTCGCAGGCGATCGATCTCCACGCCAATCGCGCGGACACTGTCGCGGGTCGGCAGTCTCATACCGGGCCGTAAGGAAAGGCCGCCGGAGTCTACCCGGGCGGCCGGCGGCTGAGTGAGAGTCCAAGAGCTTTGTCGGCGCGCGGGTGCGCCACCTTTAACCCCCAGAAATGCGACTGCCCACCGCGGAGCGGGCCACAGCGGGCAGTCCGGGCACGTTACCTGGCCGTGCCCGCCGCTACTGGGTGTATCGGCCTAAGCGCTTCGCGCCTTGAGTGGGGATCTTCACCTCCGGGTAGGCAGCTCGTCGCTCATGGTGCCTCCGCTGCACACCGAATAGGGGCGCGGGGGTACACTTAATGGCCGCTTTCAATCCGGCTGCGGCGGGCAATGGCAGAAGCCATGGCGGAGGAGTTCTCTATGCCGCTCTCATCGCGGCGCGAACAGCCCTAGCTGCTCTAGTCAAGGCGGTCGAGGCCGACGACCGGGCTGCCGTCTTGGTAGCGCTGGAGGCCGCACGGGATGTACTCGGCACGCCGCCACCGGCGCCGTCAGCCGGCGGGTCCTTCTTCCCGACCCCGGGTACGAAGGGCAGTCGGTAGCGCCGTCCCGGCCACTTCGCCCGCCAACGTGGGCACCGGGCCCATGCAATGGCGCCCCTCCCAGGATCCGCGCCCATGCAGGGGGCTAGTCAGGCTCGGCGATCTCTTATGAGACTCTTGGCCTCGGCTTGCCACCTGACTGAGGAAGGGGATTGAAAGGATCCCTTCATGCTGATTCGACGAGTTGGATTCGCTCTTGCTTGCCTGCTCGCGTGGATTGCATCGCCCGCTACTGCGGATGTGATCTACCAGTACATCGGTAATCCCTTTACCACTGTCACGTCACCCTACACGACTAGCGAGTTCGTCTCTGGAACGATCGAGCTCTCGTCCGTCTTGCCTCCCAACCTGAA
>DATFYN010000619.1:0-5877 GCA_035315025.1 Myxococcota bacterium | reverse complement strand
TCTTTCCCCGGCGCGAAACTGACCCCAGCCTAAGCGGCTTCGGAGGAAACGCATGCATCCTCTTCACATCCTTTGGGCGATTCTCATCGGCTTTGTGATCGGCCTCTTGGCCCGCGCCATCATGCCGGGTGCGGATCACATGGGCTTTCTGCTTACCACGGCCCTCGGGGTGGGCGGCTCGCTCCTGGGAGGCGTACTTGGTGGTCTCATCTCGAAGCCGAAGGAGGGCGCACCGTTCCATCCCGCTGGCTTCCTGATGTCAGTGGTCGGCGCGCTGATCCTGCTCTTTCTCTGGCGGAACCTCAGCTAAGCTACACCGTCCGCTTTCTCGCCGAGCCAGCGCGCCACGTTGCGGAGGCAGGGGCGCGCGACCACACGGTCGTAACGGAAGAGCGGAGTCCGTCCGCACACCCACCTCGCACGCGTTCTCCGAGGCTCGTCCCGCCGGCACGATCTCTCCGCCGCCATCACGACCTGTGACCGAATCGTAATAGCTCTTCAGCGCGTATCGTGGAGACCCTGAGGCGGATCCAATGAGTGTTCTTGTGCGCTCACCTTGCTTGATGATCGCGAGCCGACCACCGATTCTTGCGCATCGTCTTCAGTAGATCTGCCGATCCGCTGCGCATCGGCCAACGGTGTCCCGCGTCACGGCGACGATTTCAACCAGTCCCTAGGCTTTCGACATGGCTGAAGTACGTCGCTATCAGGCGTCGGATCTCCGCGGTGCGGAGAGGAAGCTCGCGGTCGACGCTGCTGAGCTTGCCAAGAGAGGGCTCCGACCCACGTGGATGGTGTGGTTCGACGGAGCGAGAGCCAGACAACCGCGTCGCGCCGAGGGAGAACTCGTCGTCCAGTTCGATGCCCTAGGCTCGCGCACGGGGGTCCCCACCCGGCTCTTGCGGGTCTTTCTGGTTTCACTCGTGGTGAAGATGAGGGAACTCGTCCGGGCCTACGAAGAGACGCTCGTGCAGCTCGACGCGCTCGCCCAGGACACCACAAGCTCCGAGGTCCAAGGCTCGACTCGAACGACAGCAAAACGTGCGGCCTTCGAGCGTCGGCGGCGGCGCATCGAACGCATGGTGCGCGAGATCGAGCAGGAGATCGAGACGCTCCAGCACCTCGAGCGGATGGGCCAGATCCGGCTGTAGAAGAGCGACGGGCTGGCGGGCCGAGGGGTCGAGCCCGCGCACTCGAACATTCGCGACGCGACGAGATGCGGATCCGAGCGGCCGACTCTCCCTCCGGGCTACACGGCCGTCCTTTCGCTCCTGGGCCAAGCGCGGTGGACAATTTGGCGCTCTCCGTTTCGCCCTGCGGGTCTTCACTTCCCGACCACGGCGTCGGAGTGCCGGATGAATCCAGTTCGCGAGTTCCAGAATGGCTTTCTCCTCGGTCACTCCCCCGAGGCGCAGCGAAGACCTCGGGAGGAATCCAGTTCGGGAATGGAGTCGCCGTGGCGACATGGCGGCCCGAATCCGCGTAGATCTCTTTTGCTTGCGCCAGTGGTTCGGCAGGAAGCTGCGACGGGTGGCGCGGGCGAGAGCCGGCGGTGTATGAAGGTGATCTTTGCATATCTTTGCATCCACGAGACGGCACACGAGAATCCCTTCCGAGTCTCGCATGGCCCGTGTAATTTCAAAGATCTCGTGACACTAGCGATGCGACCACCAACTGCCTCGGAGAGGTTCGCGGGCGATCGCTGCCGCGAGCGATGGCACGGCACATCGGGCAGCTTCTAACACGATATCGTGTTTTCGAGGGAAGGCGAGAGGCCCGCGTCCTGTCATCGACACCCTCCCTGGACGCACGGTGCTTTTTGTGGCTTCGTGCTTCGAAGGTCCTCCTCTCAAGTGATCGCGCGAAACGCCTGGAGTCAATTTCCTGACTGGCGAAGAGCACGACCTGCGTAGCGACGCTACACCCTCTAGATCTTAACGGGCGAAGAAGAACACCCATGACGCTTTGCTTGAGAGCTCATCGCGGGGAATGACAGGTGCGACCGAGACGATTTCAAACTGCATGAGCGAGGCGAATCACGAGCCCTCCGGAGTGTGGGCTCGTTCTCAGCGAAGCCGCACGGTGGGACTTCTTCTCACGATCTCCGCTACCGACTTCGAAGCGTTGGCGGTGGCCACCGTGCTGCCCGCCGCAGTGGCCGATCTAGGGGGTCTCGGCTTTTACGGCTGGATCTTCAGTGGATTCATGCTGTGCAACTTGGTTTCCATTGCCGTGTCAGGGCGCTTGGCGGACCAAAGGGGTATTGCGCTGCCGTTCGTTGGCGGGAGCGCGCTCTTCGTGGCTGGCCTGATGATCGCGGGCATCGCACCGTCCATGGTGATCGTGGTCGTCAGCAGAATGGCCCAGGGGCTCGGCGCGGGAGCCATCTCGTGCGTATCCTATGTGGCCGTCGCGCGGGGATATCCAGCGAGCGCGCAGCCGCGCATGCTGGCGCTGCTCTCGGGTCCTGGGTGGTGCCCGGGCTGATCGGTCCGGCCGTCGCCGGAACCATCGCCGACTACCTGGGCTGGCGCTGGGTTTTTCTTGGTCTCGCGCCGCTGACCGCGATCGCCGCGAGCGTGGCATTAATCGGTCTGCGCCGACTCGCTCCGCAAGACGGGGCCGCCCCTGATCCTGGCCGGATCGCTTCGGCGATCCGGTTGGCGATGGGTACGGCGCTTGCCTTGATCGGGGTTGAAAGCCATTTGATAGGGATCACGACGGTGTGTGTGGTCGTCGGAGTCCCGATCGGATTCCCTGCACTACGAGGACTCTTGCCTGTGGGAACCCTTCGTGCAGCGTCCGGTACGCCTGCCGCAATCGCCTCGCTCGGTCTCCTTACCTTTGCCTTCTTCGGAACCGAGGCATTCGTGCCTCTCTTACTGACGGCGGTTCGGGGACAGCCAGCGACGGTCGCCGGCCTGGCACTCACGGCCGCAACGCTCGCCTGGACGGCTGGAGCTTGGCTTCAGGCACGCCTTTCGCTTCGCCGCGATCGCCGCCGGCTGAGCCGCACCGGCCTCCTACTTACCGCCTTCGGGATTGCGGGAACGGCGAGCGCGCTCAATGCGGTGATACCCGTGTGGGTCGTGGCAGTCGCCTGGGGCGCCGCGGGTCTCGGGATCGGTCTTGCGTACTCGACGCTCACCCTCATCGTGCTCGAACGCGCCACCAAAGGCCAAGAGGGAACGGCAGCAACGGCGCTGCAACTTGCGAATGTCCTCGGTGTCGCACTCGGCACCGGTGTGGGCGGAGCGACGCTTGGCTTTTGATGGCAGCGGGGCAATCGCACGCGTTCGCCATCGCCTCGATCGACGCCATGATGGTAGGAGTCGCTGGGCTCGGACTCGCGGCCACAAGGCGTCTCCCGGCACGCCCACCCGAAGCCCTGCCAGCTGCAGCGGCGCTCCCTGCAACCGCTCCCATCCATCACGTCTGAAATCGGTTGAGGGTGTCCTCTCGCAGAGCCACACGTCAGGGAAAGCGAGACGCTCCAGCACAAGAGGCTGCGCGGCCTTCCCTTCCCGAACCTAAAGCGGACCGAACCCCCGGGTGTTGCAGCTCCGCCTAGAGAACCCGCCCGATGGCTTCGACAAAGGCAGCCTTGGGACGCGCGCCGACCAACTGACCCACCACCTCGCCTCTGGAAAATACGAGGACCGTTGGCATCGCGCGGATTGCGTACCGCGCACTCGTGCAAGGGTTCTCTGCGGCATGGACCTTCACGATCCGGACGCGACCGTCGTATGCGTCCGCAAGGTCTCGCAGGATCGGGGAGATTTGCCGGCAAGCAGGGCAATGATCACCCCAGAAATCCACCAGGACGGGCACCGCGGATTCCAGGACCTCCGCACCGAAGGTCTTGTCGGTGACGTCTCGCAGTTCCGCCAAGCAAAACCTCCGTTGGCCCGCGGCCGAGAGGGTGTGTCCGAAAGGTGACGGGCTCCCTCCCCAGTGCATTTTCACGTGGAAAAGCACTCCCGCGCAACCCACATGGTCGGGCGCGGCGCTCCCCGTCGTTCTCTCGACGCGAACTCTCGGGGGAAACCGAGAACCACGCCTCCGAAATGGTTCCTGCGAGCCGGCCATTCGCACTCGAGCCAGCGCTCCTTGTGGCCGGCACTTCTCACGGCGGCACTCCTCGCCGCACGCTTTACATCGTTTCGCTAGAAGAGAAGGGGGCTGTCTTTGGCCTCCGATCTAGTCGCGTTCGTCGATTCCTACGCAGGCGGGCTGGCCGCCGCAACGCTGTCATCACGTGGAGAGCTCAGCCCGCACTGACGATTCCCGCGTCCCTCAACACCGATACACTTTAAAAGGTCGTACCGGCGTTCGCGGTGGGCGTCGGAAGCTTTGGGAGGAGTTTCGCGGCGGTCGTTTCGACGACACCCTGGCTTTTGCAGTCGTCGTCCGGCTCGGTCGCTAGAGGACCCGACCCTCCTCAATCGGGAAGGCCGAGGCCATCGGCCATCACGCTCTTTTGATCGAGGCGCAGGCGCAGCGCCGCCTGCAAGTGGGGCGTATGCGCATTTGGAGGACGGGCCAGAGCGACTAAGCGGCCTGGGACCGTCTGCCCCAGCTTGGGACTGAGCTGCGGCGGGCCGCCTCATTCGCATCGTTCGAGCCCTTGCCTCTGGTGCCACGCCGGGGCACGAAGGTTGCATTTCTAAAGGATGGCGACGGTGCTCCAGGATTCCCACATCCCAGTGGAGCGAGCAGAATGGCCGAGCAGCACGAGAGCGAAAGGAAAGTGTCGAGTGGCTGGGGAGCGCTCGGAGCTCTGGAGCCGTCTTCATGCCGGGATCCATCCCTCGGCTTTGCAGACTCGGGCCTCCTCGGGCGACTCGCCGAGGAGATGTATGGCGAGCTCGCCTTCGCCCGCGCGGCGAGTCGGTCGAGTCTCGCGCGAGGGACCACGCGAACGTTCTCCCCTTTGAGCGATCTCGGGACAGCGAAAGAGGCCGACGAGATCCGAACGCCGAACGCGTTGAAGCTCGGGGAAGCTCGAACCTAGGGAGCAAGGGGTGTCGACTTTCGCGGACTTCACTACCAGCCATATCGGTACGCGCAGGAGAAATACCAATGATCAATAAGCGCAACTTCCTGAGTGCCTTTGTCGCCGGAGTTGTACTTGTTGGTAGCATCGTGCTCGGAGCTGATGCACAGCAGAGCGGTCCGGCCGACCCGAGCACCGCGTCACGTCAGAAGATGGCCGAGGTGCACCAGAGAATGGCGACCTGCTTGAGATCAGACAGACCGATCGCGGAATGTCGATCTGACATGCTGAAGAACTGCCAGGACCTCATGGACAAGGAGGGCTGCCCGATGATGGGACCGTGGGGCGGCGGGATGGGGCCGGGAATGATGGGTGGTAGGATGATGCAAGACGCACCCGTCAACCAGGGACCGCCCAAGTAGCTGCGAAACCGGGTCACCTTACCTGAGCGTTCCCCTCGGTTCGAGTGAGCTAACGGCCGAGTATGCGCCCGAGTTTCTTGCCTTGCCCCTACGCGAGGCCCTTCGCGCGCTTCCTTGAGGCGGCGGTTTCCACACGCTGAAGTGTGTGCGTCATATATTCGCGTCGATGAAGCGAACGGGCCGCCGAAATTCCGCTCCCATTCATCTCGCTTGGCCTCGGGCTTCCCCGCCGTATGCGCAGTGGCGGGCACGGGGCTATCGTGCGCCGCTTGCCGCCGAGCCGAGCGAGGTAGCGGCAGACCTCCTTGCGCGGCTCACTGCGATTGAGTCCCCCGCAGGTAGCCAGCGGCCTTGCCGGGGACATAACCGACAGGGACGAAGAGTCGCGAAAAGCGGCGAGGTTTCGGTAGGTTATGCGTCGAGCGGAGAGGTGGCCGAGAGGCTGAAGGCGGCGGTTTG
>DATFYN010000618.1:0-2620 GCA_035315025.1 Myxococcota bacterium | reverse complement strand
AGCCGCAAAGAGGCTGAACTCGGGGCGGAGCAGTTTTTTCAGCGCGGGAAGCAGCTGCTGCGCCAAGGCATGGCGTCGGGTGCGGCGAAGGAGTTCGAGCGCGCCCTCGCGCTGCGTTCCGGCGAGCTCGAGTACCAGCTGTATGCCGCGTGGACTGCCTCGCTCGCGCTGGGTGACGCCGCCGCGCGTTCGAGCGCGCGGGGGCGCGCCCGGGAAGTCGCCCTCCAACTTGTTCGGCAGGACAGGAACCACGCAAAGGCCCACGCCATCCTGGGTCAGAGGCTGCTCGAAGACGGGGACGTCGGGGACGCCGAGAAGCACTTCCGGATCGCGCTCGCGACGGATCCCAAGGAGATCGACGCCGAGCGGGGGCTTCGGCTCGCCGCAAAGCGGCGCGAGAAAGCCTAAGGAAAGGCTCCGTGGCGCAGTGCACCGACCCGGGAGATCGGCGCGCTGCCAGCAGACACGGGCGCCCGCTTCGCGCAAGGGCGAGCGGATCCGAGCCTAAGACTCGGCTCCGATGCCGCTGCGTTCGCGTTCTCGGTACGCAAGGCTCTCGGCCGGTACCCACCTCGCGCGCGCGTTCACTCCCACCGTCGCCCAGACAAGAAGTGTAGCGACCGAGGCGCCGAGGAAGCTCGCCATGCGGCCAAGACCACGCCGCTCGTCCACGCGAGCCGACGACAAGTCGCAGGCTCGTCCGAAAGAACTCGACCGTCGTCGCGAGAAGGAGCGCACAGGTCATGCCGGCCGACGCCCCGCCGACGTCGGCCGAGTGCGAAGAGGGCGACGAGCGTCGCGAGGGTGGCGACGAGTTGCGGAAGACGAAGAACGCCGACCGCCTCGGATCCCGTGAGCCAGCACGCGAGGGCGGAGGCGGCGTACGGACCCGTCCATGCGCCCGACCGCGCCATCTCGAGCGTGATCGCCGCCTCCCGCCGCTCGTCGGAAAGGAGGAGAGGCTGACCAATCGCGAAGGCGATCCACCCGGTCTCGAACGCCGCAAGCACAAGGCCAAGCGCAACCCACGGCCGGAGGCCGACCTGGGCGAAGGAAGAGAAAAGGGCGGCTACGCGTGAAGCGTAACCGCCCCTATTCGATCGCGACCGCCTTAGAGAGGGCGGCTTGCAGCAGGCTGACTGCTCTAGCTTGCCCGCTTCCGGCCGACCAACACGAGGCCCGCGATGCCGGAGCCCAGGAGCAGCAGGGTGCCCGGCTCCGGAACGGCCGAGAAGGTCAGGGTCATGAAGGCGGGCGACGGAATAAACGCGTCGGCGCCGATCGTCGTAAAAACCTTGCCAGGAGACACGAGCGTGAGGGTCCCGCCTCCCATCGCCGTCAGCTTGTTAGTGCCGGCCACCGTGACCGTCTTCTTGCCTTTCGGAGTCGCTTTGCCCCCACCCGTGATCTTGGCGACGCCCGCCTCCCAGCTGGCACCAACCGCCGAGATTCCAAGCAAAAGCGTACCACCCGTTCCACTGACATGCGCGGTTCTGGTGCCGGCTTTGCCGATGGCCAGCGGGAGGCTCAGATTGACAGCGCCTTTCAACTTGGCCAAGCCGGTGATCAGCGCGTTCCCATGCACCTTACTCGGGGCTGTGCCCGAGAAACTACCAGCGCCATTCTTACCAATGCTCACGATGATCTTCTTGATCGTCGCCGTATTGTTAGGTTTGACGGTGACCTTGCCCGGACCGAACGCAGACGCGCCGACGGTCGCCGCTAGATTCGTGCTCGCATTGCCAGTCCCGCCCGCGTTAGCCGGGAAGGATACAACGGTACCCGCCACAGTTAAGCTCAGCGTGCTCGAGCCAGGCACTAGAGCCCCCGCATGCGCCGCAACCGGCGCAAGCAAAGCCACAGTGGCACCCAACATTAATCCCGAAACAGACTTCCGCATACTGACTCTCCTTCAGGGGTTCCTGCCCCGTTCTTGCTTACTTCTTTGCAACCGCTCTGACTAACCTCATGGGATTAGTTAACTGCTTGAATCTTATGAGTTTTCTGTCTTACCGCGAGCTCATGATTCGCATCTCGTTGCCCCTCAAAGCGACCGTCCGCTCGCCGGCGCCTGCTTCTGACTCCCTCTCCCTATAAGTGGCGCGAAGTCGCGGGATGTGGCAAAAATACGAACGCCCGCGTCACGCGTTGCTTGGGCGGCCGCCGCACGTACCCTTTTCCGGCTGCCGAGGTACTTCTCCAAGAGCCTTCTCGACGGCAGGGGGTTCCCCCTCGACCGTGTCGAGGATGCTCCGCGCAAGGGGAGGTCCTGGATCAGGCGGTGGTGCGGCGGGCAGGGCTCGTCCTCGTGACCGACGCCATGCAGTGCGCTGCCCGGGAGCTCGGCCACTTCCTCTTGGTGCGCGGGAGCCGCCGCCGACGCTCCTCGCGTTCATGGGTCGCGCGCTGCGGCGCGCCCGCAGACGAGACCACCCAGCTCTAATCCCGAGAGTGCGGTTCGCTCCACGGCGGATACCTAGGGGCAAGCCGCCTCAATCCTGGAGAGCTTGCCCGAGGAGCTCCGGCCCGACGCCCTCCTCGAACCGCCCCTCGATGCCGCCCGGCTTTTGGTGGCGATCGACGGGATGCTAGGGGAGTCGGCATCGCCCGAAGGCGAGGC
>DATFYN010000617.1:0-4074 GCA_035315025.1 Myxococcota bacterium | reverse complement strand
AGCGGCCCTCGACATAGGCAACAGGCACAGGCTTCGAGCTCCATCCGTCCATGACCGGCGACCACGGTGAGGTGGTTCCAAGCCCTGTGAGCGTACCGACCGCGAGCAAGATGACGACGACGGCCAGCACCGAACCGGGTCGACGAAGCCAGCTCTTCTCTCCGGTGCCTGACAGGAAGGGGAGGGCCAGCAGGAAAGCAACCACGACCACCGGTCCCACGAGGAGAATGAATGTCTCGGTCCACGGCGGCAGTAGCGCGAAGAGCGCAAACAGCCAGAGGAAAAAGAAGTCAGGACGAGGGGCAGTGTCGATCAGTGTCGGATCCGGGAATCCACGAGGTCCGTGGGGGCCGAAGAGCGCCGCGCAGGTCAAAACGCCCAGGACGACGACGGCCATTGCGATCATGTCCTTGCGCGCCGCGACCGGGAAGAAGGGCACGCCGTCCCGATGCACCTCTTCCTCATAGCGCTTGCGATAGGTGACCCGATCGACCAAGCGGCCGGGCATCGGCCATTCGTTCACGCCAAGGCGGAGTACCAGCCAGAGGTGGATCCCGATGAGAGCGATCAGGAGGGCAGGGACGACGAATACGTGCACGGTGAAGAAGCGAGAGAGTGTCCGCCCGCCGATGATCGGCCCTCCGAGGAGCACGTACACGAGGCCCGGTCCGATGCCCGGAGCGCGCGCGGCGATCGACGCGCCAATTCCGAGACCCCAATACGCGTCCTGGTCCCAACGCAGGACCTGGCCGGTGAACGCCATCCCGAGAGTGCACAGGAGGAGCAAGACCCCGCAAACCCAGGTGAGCTCTCGCGGATACTTGTAGGCTCCGAAGAGGAAGACCTGCAGCATGTGCACGACCATCACAAGCACCATCGCGTTTGAACCCCAGAAGTGGACGGCCCGAAGGAACCACCCAAGGTGCGCTCCGTGATTTAGGTACAGGAGGCTCTGGTAGGCTTCATCGGCGGAAGGGACATACACGAGAGCGAGACAGATCCCCGTCGCGATCTGCAGTACGAAGAGAATGAGCGTCGCGCTGCCGAAGACATACCAGAAGCTTGCCGTGCTGCGCGGCACCGCGTGCCCAAGGATCGGTGCCAGTGCCCCGCCGATTCCGGTGCGGTCCTCCAACCATCCCGCGATTGCACTCAGGAGTCGCATGCGGATCCTCCGAAATCACACGGGTTCACTGAGCGTGGGAATCTCGCCACCGCGCACGTGAAGCCTCCCGTCGCGCACCGCGCACTCGTACTCGAAGAGACCCCGCGGCGGCGGTCCCGAGGCGCGCGTTCCGTCTTCGTAGTACACGCCGCCATGGCATGGGCACATGAACAGTCGTGACTGCGGGAACCAGCGCACCGGGCAACCCAGATGCGCGCAGTTCACCGCAAATACCTGAAAACGGTCGCCCTCGAGCCGGCGCACCCAGCAAGCGATCTTCGCCGTGGCGCCATCCCAGACCACTCGGTACGGGTTCTCGTAGACGGCGAGGCGAGTTTCCCGCTCCGGGAAGCTCCCGACCGGACCAAGATCGATCCAGCTTTGCGCGGCCCTCCGCGAGAGAGGGCCCAGCAGGTAGCCCAGGATCGGAATCCCCAGGAGCGCGAGCGCCAGTCCATTCAGCGCCAGACCGAGCTTGAACAGGAAGCTGCGGCGGGACGGCGATGCCAGAGTCGTGAGCTCGTGGTTGGGGCACATGGTGTACCGTCCTCTCGTGAAGGGGCGATCTGTGAGCGTCCCGAGAACCTCTATTCCTTTGGCCGACCGACGACCGGAGCGCGATGGGCCGCCATCCAGGCGACGAGGTCCGACACCTGCTCCGAGCTGAGTGGTGTCCCATGCTTTCCCCGCCAGTCCGGCATTCCGAGATCCGTGCGACCGGCGATCACCGCGGTCCGCAGCGCCTGATCGCTCACAAGAGCGAGATACGTCGGATCGACGATGTCGTGGCCCTTCGCGCCGCCGTGCCCTTCGGCGCCATGGCAGCTCGCGCAGGCTGCCGCATAGACGCTGGCGCCTCGGCCAGGATCGCCCAAGGGTGCTGCGTAGGGCGGTGGAGGCGCACCTCCTGGCCCTTCGGCACGTGACCAGTGCTCCATCACACCGTGAAGGAGGGCATCGATCTGCGCGCTCGTAAGAGATCCACCGCTACTCTTCGCAAATGGGGTCATCGCCGTTCCGGGGATGCCGTCTTCGACCACGGCACGGAGCCGATCGGGCGGTACGAGCGCGAGATACACGGGATCGTGGAGCGGCAGCGCAGGACCGAGCCGGCCGTCGGCTCCGTGGCAGCCAGCGCAGTTGTTGGCGTAGAGGAGTTCGAAGTCCGTAGACTCCGTGGACTCGTCTGCCGTCCCCTTCGGTCGGCCTGGCAACGAGTCGCATCCCGTGGCGATCAAGGCCCCGATGAGAGCCAGAAGGGAGCCTAGCGTGCGCTTGCGAAACGTGCGCCGCCTCATCGCTCGTGTTCGGGAGGAGCATGGCTCCCGGTAGGTGCCTCGGTCACGCGCCGCGTCTGTGGGGTTCCAACGGGCTGCGTGTACGCAACCACCAAGCCTGCCACGAGCCCGAATGCGATCTGCGAGGCCACGAACCAGGGCCAGTCGATGCGTGCGTCCATCACGGGATTCACGATCCCGAGCAGGGCCCAGATGACCCCCGTCCACAGAAGCGGAGCGACGAGACCACCCCACAAGAGGTGCCGGCGCGGCAGCATCGGCAGGATCAAGACGTAGAGGAATCCCACCAAGAGAGAGATCGTTCCGTGCGCCAAAACCGCAACGACAAACGCAGTCCCGTTGAAACCGCGGAGCTCGCTCGTACTCGCGGTGGCGAGGCTCGGAAGCCCGCCGGCTGCGAGCAGATTGATCGGATACCAGAGACTCTGCTGCGCGAGCAGGCCGTAGGCGAGCGCCACGACCGCCATCGCGACCCCACCGGCGATCCCTCCGGTGATCCCGGCCGAGTACGGAGGCACCTCCAGCGGCAGCCGCAGCCGGTTGTCGCCGGAGGTCGCGCCGGGACTCGGTTTGGTTTCCAAGCCGGCCGCGTCGGACTTCGGAGCTCCCCGCGTAGGTGATGGCGAGAACGTCTCCATCTGCGCCACCGGCAACACGTCGCGCCACCAGCCCACCGCACCCACGAGCGTGAGGAGCGCCCCCACGATGCTGACCGCCACGTTCGTCAGCAGCCCCGCTCCGAGGAGCGTGATCCCGAAGGCTGTAATCATCGGCGCAGCCGTCGGTGCCGGAAGCTCCATTTTCTCGCCAGTCGCGTCCTCGGCGAGTCGCCGCTCGGCGTGTCGCATCTCGTCTCCCATCACCGACCCACGACGTAGACGACCGTCAAGACGACGAGCCAGACGACGTCGACAAAGTGCCAGTACCAGGAGACGAGCTCGACGCGTTCGGCGTGGGCGGGCCCCAGCGCACCACGGAACGCGCAGCAAAGGATGAGGATCAGCATCGAAAGACCCACCACCACGTGTCCCGCGTGCAGCCCGACAAGCGAGTAGAAGGTCGTTCCGAACAGATTCGTGCTGATGGTGAGGCCGTCTTGGAAGATCAAGCGGTGCCACTCCCGGGCTGTGCGAGAGAGGAACCCGACGCCGAGGAAAACGGTGGCCGCGAGCCATGCGGCGCTCGCGCTCGCTGCGCCGCGCCTAAGCGCGCGGACCGCGAACACCACGGTAACGCTGCTCGTGAGAAGAAACACCGTACCGATGAACGGGAAGTCAAGGACGTCCTTGGGGTACGGGCCGCTCAGGCTCTTCCCAATGTAGAAAAGGTATGCGACCACAAAAACGGCGAGCAGGGAGGACTCGCATGCAATCAGCGCGATCATGCCGACTTTCCCCCTGGAGGCGGGCGCCCCCCCGCCGGGTTCCCGTGTCGCGCTCGCCAAAGTGACCGCGTTCTCCCTCACTCGTGGGGTCCATCGGGGTCGTCGAGATGCTTCTGGTCCCAGAGTGGACGCCGACTGTGCACGATCGGGATGCACTCGAAGTTGTATGCAGGCGGAGGCGAACTCGTCGCCCACTCGAGCGTCCAGGCGTCCCAGGGGTCGTCGCC
>DATFYN010000616.1:0-7032 GCA_035315025.1 Myxococcota bacterium | reverse complement strand
ACAGGTCCAGCTGGGCAAGCCTGATAGGCAGGCTACCGGGCGGAGGCGGGCGAGGCCCCTTCTAGGTCGTCTCGGACTCCCGGCGCCGAGAGGCTCGAGAGGGGCTCGACCCCTGCGAGCTTGACCGGGACCTCGCTCTCGGGGAGCTGCCGCACCGCGGTTTCAAGGCCGCCGAGCGCCCGGGCCGCCGAGGCCTCGGGTACAACGAGGCGCATCCGCAGGCCCTCACCCGTCTCTTCAAGCCCGGCGACCGTGCCCCGCAAAACGGCGGCGGCGCAGGGGCCGACCGGCAGGAGCCCGGTCCAGTGACCGGGAAGCGCGAGGGCTACCGAGCGGATCCGCAGACCAGCGCAGCGCCGGACCGCCGCACGGGCCATGGCCTTCACTTCCAATGCACCGAACCCGTTCGCAGAACCGAGTCCCAATACCAGGACGCGGGGCGCCCGCAGATGGCCGAAAGTCGGGATGAGAGCGGCCTCCCCCGCGGCTCCGCGGAGAGCACCCCGCTCGAGGAGGTCGGAGAGCATCCCACACAGGCGCCAATCGACCCGACCTGCCTCGCCGCGCAGCGGACGATCGCTCTCGAAGAACGTCACGACCGCAAGTTCGACGGGGGCCTTCTCGATCGGTCCAGTCTCGACCGCGATGGCGAGCTCACCATTTTCGCCTTCGCTCACGACGGCTCCTCTCCGCCGCGCCTGCCGCGCGCGATGGCATCGAGGATTCCGTTCACGAAGCCCGGCGAGCGTTCCCCACCGAAGCGGCGGACGAGCTCCACGGCTTCGTCGATCACGACGGCGGCCGGCGCGTCGCTGTGCAAAAGCTCGAAGGCGCCTAGCCGCAACACGTTGCGGTCGACCGCCGCCATCCGGGAGATGCGCCAGCGTTGCGCATGGCGTGCAATCTCGGCGTCCAGCGCGGGGCCTTGGGCGGTGACACCGGTCACCAGCTCCTTGGCGAATGCCCGTGCGCCTTCGGGCAGCTCAAAGTTCTCACAGACGCTCTGAAAGACCTCCTCCGCCCTTGTGGCGTCGCCCGTGGGGCTGCGCCGCCCCAGGTCAATCGCGTAGAGCATCTGGAGCGCCGCTTCCCGCGAGCGGTGGCGCGACGACGACCCCTTCGCAGCTGTCACGACGCCCGCTCGCGTGCGGAGCCGGGCGGCCGCGCCAGCCCGGGCAAGAGGCGAGCCATCTCGAGGACGGCGAGCGCTGCGTCGACCCCCTTGTTCCCGTCGTTACCGCCCGCCCGCGCAAGGGCCTGCTCAGCGTCGTCGGTCGTGAGCACGCCGAACGCAATCGGCACGCCGGTATCGCGCATGGCCTCACGCACGCCGTCGGTCACCGCGCGGCAGACGTACTCGAAGTGCGGCGTCCCGCCGCGAATCACGGATCCAAGGGTCACGATGCCATCGTAGCGTCGCGTCGCCGCAAGCGCGCGCGCCGCGAGCGGGATCTCGAACGCACCGGGAACCCATGCCACGTGGATGTCGTCCGAGGCGGCGCCGCGGGTTTCGAGCTCACGGACGCAGCCTTGGAGAAGGCGCACGGAAACCAGATGGTTGAAGCGCGACACCACAACCGCGAAGCGGAGCCCTTGCGCATCACGCGGCGCGGACCAGGTCTTCACGCCGACTCCCCTCCGCGCGTCCCCATGCGCCCATAGATGTAGACGTCCCTCGCCGTGGCTGAGCTTCCCCGAGCGTTCTGTGCCTCCGCAAGAACACGCACCCGGGCCGGCTCGAGGCGGGGCGCTTCCCCGAGGCGACGCAGCCCGAGCGGGCCGAGGGCCGCCCGCCCTTCCTCCCCGAGCAGCCGAGGCGCCACGAACCAGTGTACCTCGTCGACGAGCTCCTCCCGCAGCAGCGCGGCGGCCAGCTGGCCTCCTCCTTCCACGAGCACTTCGGTGAGTCCCTCTCGTGCCAGGCGTGCGACCGCCTCCTTGAGTCGCAAATGACCGCCGCTCGTGCGCACTTCGAAAAGGTGCGCACCCGTGGCGGCAACCGCACGCCGGCGCTCCTGCGGGGCGCGCGCACCACAGAGCACCCAGGTACGGTCGGCAAAGCCGTCTCGGTAGAGGCGAAGGGTCGGCGGAGCCTCGAGGCGCGAATCGACAAGCACGCGCACGGGACGGTGTACCACCGTGCCGCGGCGGCGGGCGGTGAGCTCGGGATCGTCGGCGAGCGCGGAGTTAGAGCCGATTAGGATCGCGTCCGCGCGTCCGCGCAGCGCGTGAACCAGCGCCCGCGCCCGCTCGCCGGTAATCCAGCGCGACTCCCCGCTCGCGGTCGCGATGCGGCCATCGAGGGAGGCCGCGATTTTGAGTGCGACAAAGGGGCGACCGCGCTCGTGAACGGACAAGAAGCCGCGATGCTGTTCTCGGCATGCCTGCTCGAGAACACCGGTGCGCAGCTCCAGCCCAGCCGCCCGCAACGCGCGCGCGCCACGACCTCCCACGCGGGGGTTCGGATCTTCATGCCCGATCCACACCCGGGCGATTCCAGCTTCGATCACCGCCTGGGTGCAGGGGCCGGTGCGACCGAGGTGGCAGCACGGCTCGAGCGTCACGGCCAACGTGGCCCCTCGAACGGCTCGAGCACCGAAGCGCTCTGCGGCCGCACCGAGCGCCACCACCTCAGCGTGGGGTCCGCCCGCGGGCCTCGTGAAGCCGCGTCCGAGGACGCGGTCGCCACGCACCACGACCGCGCCGACGGGCGGGTTCGGGAAGGTGCGCCCGCTCGCTCGACGGGCCTGCGCGAGCGCGAAACGCATTGCCCGCTCAGGGGTCAAAGCACGGCGGGCCTCATCCGCCCTCGTCGTCTCGTTCGCTCGGCGCGGCCGCGCCCGCCAGGGACCCAAAGAAGCGCGCATAGTCCTCGGCCTTCTCGAAGCTCGAGAAGACCGACGCAAAGCGCGCCGCCGCCATGGGATCAAGGGCCGAGAGCTCCTCAAGCGCGCGCTCGCCGAGGGCGCGGCTCTGCATCTCGCGCTCGTTGCCCTCCTGGAGTCGGCGCTCGAGACGGTCAAGCAGCCGCTCGATCGCATTCTCGCTGATCGGCCGCTTGGAGCACGCGCGCTGGATGCCAGCCCGGAGCTTGCCGCGATCGTACTCCTCGCGGCGCCCGTCGCGCTTCACGATGCGGGGCATGATCTCTTCGATGCGCTCGCGCGTGGTGAAGCGGCGCCCGCATTCCTCGCACTCCCGGCGCCGCCGAATCTCCGTTCCGTCTCGGCCAAGTCGAGAGTCGATCACGCGATTGCTCTCGTCGCCGCAGAACGGGCAACGCACCTACGAGGTCCTCGCGACGACCGCCATCACTGCTCCCAACGCGTGAGGACGAGGCTTGCGTTCGTGCCCCCGAAACCAAAGGAGTTGGACAATGCGACACGGACCGCGCACCGGCGTGCCTTTCCCACCACATGGTCGAGGGGGCACTCCGGATCGGGCCGATCGAGGTTGATGGTCGGGGGGACGAGCTGCGCCTCCAGGGCACGGACGCACAGCAGCGCCTCCACGGCCCCCGCCGCGCCGAGGAGGTGGCCGGTCATCGACTTGGTCGCCGAGACGGGAAGTCGGTCGGCGTGGTCACCGAAGACGGCGCGGATCGCTCGTGCTTCGGCCGGATCTCCGGCGGGCGTACTCGTCGCGTGGGCATTCACGTGGTCGACTGCCTCGGGGGGTAAATCCGCGTCCGCGAGCGCAAGGCGCATGCAGCGCTGCGCGCCTCTACCCGTTTCATCGGGGAGCGTCATGTGACTCGCGTCCGCGGTGGCCCCGTAGCCCGCAACCTCGGCCCGGATGCGTGCACCGCGGGCGAGGGCGTGCTCCAGGGATTCTAGAACGAGGACCCCTGCACCCTCGGCCATCACGAATCCGTCGCGCCCGAGGTCGAATGGCCGGCTCGCCCGTTCGGGGGCGTCCGACCGCGTCGAGAGCGCTCGCATCGCTGCGAAGCCTGCCACAGCGATCTCGGTGAGCGGCGCCTCCGAGCCTCCCGCAAGCATCACGTCCGCGTCGCCACGTTCAATCAGCCTGGCCGCCTCGCCGATCGCATGCGACCCCGTCGAACAGGCACTGACGTGGCAGAGATTCGGACCCCGCAGCCCGTGCCTCATCGAGACATAGCCGCTCGCCATGTTGCTGATCGTCATGGGGATCGTGAAGGGCGATACCCGCCGCGCGCCCGAGGTCAGCAGGACCCTGTGATTCTCGAGGATCGTGGCCAGGCCACCGATGCCGGAGCCAATCGCCACCCCCGCACGGTCTGGCTCAAACCCGGCGCCTCCGAGCCCGGAGTCAAACCACGCCTCCTGGGCCGCGGCCAGGGCCAACAGAATGAACCGGTCCAGGCGACGGGCCTCTTTGGGATGGAGATCCCGCACCTCGACAGGCGCCCGCACCTCGGCTGCGATCCGCACGGGGAGCTGGCTCGCATCAAAATGGGTGATCGGGCCGACGCCCGAAACGCCGGCCACGGCGGACGACCACGTCGAGGTGACATCGCCACCCAGCGGTGTCACACAGCCGAGGCCAGTGACCACGACGCGCGGGCGGGTAGCCCGCTGCGGACGCATGGTGTCACGCCTCGAGCTTTTCCTTCAGGTACGCGATGGCGTCTCCGATGGTCTGAATTTTTTCGGCGTCGTCGTCGGGGATCTCGACGTCGAATTCTTCTTCCATCGCCATCACGAGCTCGACGATGTCGAGCGAGTCCGCGCCTAAGTCGTCCACGAACGAGGCCTCCGGGACGACTTCGTCCCGCGACACGTTCAGGTGCTCGACGATGATGTCCGTCACACGTTCTTCCAGCGCCATTCACCCCACCTCCGCGGGCACCTGACCTCTCCTCAGGCGCCGACGGCCATCATCCTAACCGGAGCCGACGACTAGCTCCACGGCATCAGAAAGCTCATGCAGCGATTCGAGGCTCCGTCGTACCAGGCGCGGCGCGATCCGGGCGACAAGACCGGTCAACACCCGGCCCGGGCCCACCTCGAGAACCTGCGTCACACCGGATTGGGCGAGCCCCCGGACGATCTCCGTAAAGCGCACCGGCGCCGTCACCTGGGCATGCAGAAGCGGCGCAATCCGCGCCGCCGAGGCATTCGGCGCGGCCTCGACGTTGGTGAAGACCGGCGGAACCGAATCGCGGAAGGTGACCCGTGAGAGCTCCGGGAGAAGCTTCTCGGCCGCCGGCGCCATGAGTTGGCAGTGGAACGGGGCGGACACGGGAAGCGCCAGGGTGCGGCGGGCGCCGGCCTCTCGGGCGCGCGCGCAGGCCACCTCGACCGCGATCGTCTCGCCGGCAATCACGGTTTGGTGGGGGCCGTTGTAGTTCGCGGGGGCGACGATTCGGCCAGTCTCCCTCCGGGCCCTGGCGCACGCCTGCTCGGCCACCTCCGGCTCGCAGCCGAGGACGGCTGCCATCGCGCCACGCCCTTCGGCCACGGCCTCCTGCATGAAACGTCCCCGGGCATGGACCAGGCGCAAGGCGTCGTCGAGCGCCAGGGCTCCGCTCGCGACGAGCGCGCTGTACTCCCCGAGGCTGTGCCCGGCGACAAACGCCGGGCGTAGCGCCACCCGCTCCTCGAGCACGCGCAGGAGCGCCACGCTGGTGGCGAGGATGGCCGGCTGTTGGAGCTCAGTCCGGCGAAGATCTTCTTCGGGGCCTTCGAAGCACAGGCGCGAAAGGGAAAAGGAAAGGACCTCGTCCGCGAGGTCAAAGACTGCGCGGGCCGCCGGCGATGCCTCGTAGGCGTCGCGGCCCATACCGACCTCTTGAGAACCCTGTCCGGGGAATAGGAGCGCCAACATGACTGCGCTTACTCCTCTTCCGTCTGGACCA
Source organism: Myxococcota bacterium (assembly GCA_035315025.1). Classification (GTDB taxonomy): domain Bacteria; phylum Myxococcota_A; class UBA9160; order UBA9160; family UBA9160; genus UBA9160. The sequence continues at coordinate 1,190 of DATFYN010000616.1, read as the reverse complement.
CCTCGCGACCGCGGTAGGTGCCACAGTTCGGGCAAACGCGGTGCGGCGCCTTGGGAGTTCCGCACTGGGCGCACTTCGAACGTGCAGGCGCGCAGAGTGCGTCGTGGGTGCGGCGCTTGTACTTCTTCATGCGCGAAGTCTTGCCCTTCGGAACTGCCATCAGCCTTCTCCTTCGGTCTTTGTGCCGCGCAGTCCGCGGAGCACGGCGAAGGGGGAGCTAGGGCTCACCTCTTCGCAGCCACACGATTCGACGTTGCGATCCGCACCGCAGCGCGGACATAGCCCGCGGCAATCTTCCCGGCACAGCGGCTGCACAGGCACTGCGAGCGTGATCCACTCCAAGAAGAATGCCCCGAGGTCGATCTCCCGCCCGCGAAACCATCCGGTCTCGAGCTCGTCCACCAGGCACAGCCCATCCCGCGCGAGGGCCGCCGCCGCCTGCGGATCTGCCGGAACCCGTTCTCCGGCGGGCTCGAGGATCAGACGAAACGACTCACGGAGCGGCTGACAATAGCGCGCGAGGCAGCGGCTGCACCCAAGCGCCAGCTCCCCGCGAATGGTGCCCGCCAAGTAGACGTCGGAGCCCATGCGATGCGCAACCACCTCGAGCTGGAAGGACTTGGGGCTTGCCTGCTCAAGCTCAGGCAGGGTTGCCTGTGCTTGGCGCCACCATGCCGGCTCGGCCTCGAACCGGTAGTGGGCCGGGCTCTCGCTCAGGCGATCGAGCAGGATCTTCATCGCGGGCCCGCCACGCCCCCCCCGAATCTCTCATGCGGGCGCAAAGATGCGGGAAATCTCTTTCAAAGACGAATGGTTGCCGCGAGAGTCGAGTAGCAGAGGCCGTCCCAAGGCGCTAGCGGCTACATTGGCGCGCCATGACGCCGCCGCGCACCCGCTTCGCCCCGAGCCCGACCGGGTTCCTGCATATCGGCGGAGTCCGGACGGCGCTGTTCAACTGGGCCTTCACCCGGCGCTACGGGGGCCGCTTCATTCTGCGCATTGAGGACACCGACCGCGAACGCTCGACCGAGGAGTCGGAGGCGGCCATCTACGATGGCCTGCGTTGGCTCGACATCGACTGGGACGAGGGGCCCTTTCGCCAGAGTGAGCGCATCCCGCGCTACCAAGCCGCGATCGACGAGCTCCTCGCGAAGGGAAGGGCCTACCGCTGCGTGTGCACGCGGGAGGAT
>DATFYN010000615.1:0-2141 GCA_035315025.1 Myxococcota bacterium | reverse complement strand
AGATGGTGCTCACGCTCGAACGCGCCGGACTGATCCAGCGCCAGCCCGGCGTCGCACGCAGCATCCAGCTGCTCGTCGACCCGCAAGCCCTGCCGGTCCTAAAGACCCAACCTGTCAAAACCTCTGTGTCGAGGTACTAGTACACCCTGCGCCTCCCGGCGAGAACCGTTCCGTTGGGTTTCGCGTAGAGCTTGCGGAGGGTCTCGCGGTCCCGCTCGGTGAGCTCTCTGCTCTTGCTGGGAAGCACCCAGCCCTCGGCAAGCGAGCCGGGCTTCAGGTCCCGCACCCACGGGTACATGATGTCCTCAGGGTTCGGGCTGTGGTCCGCGATCCCGAGGGCATGGCCCATCTCGTGGAGCAGGGTGCGGTGGAGGTCCTCGACCGAGACTTGTGTACCGTCGCGGTTCCACGCGGTGATGAGAACATTCTCCACGGTAAAACGCCGGGTGGGGAAGTCGACCTGAAGCATGCAGTGCGCGACGGACCAACTCGGCGACACATCTGCCCACAGGATCGGGATGTCGGCGTCGCTCGCCTTGCCTACGAACTCAAAACTCGGGACACCCGGACCCGCTGCGTGCGTCCAATCGGTGACCGCGCGGCGGGTCGCCTCGACGACCGCGTCCGAGTTGGCAAACCAGCCCTGGGGCGGCGGGGGCAGATACACCTTGAGAGGCATCTTGCGCTCCGGCCAGTGCAAGAGGAGACCCAGATGATCCGGCGACTCGAATGCGGCGTACGCGAGATAGTCCTGGGCCGTATCCGGCTGTGCGAAGAGATGGGCCCCGCATCCCAGGATGAAGAGCGCACCACCCGCGAGCATCAAGACGCGCACGCGCCAATGCTACACCTGGCATGCCCGCGAAAGACGCGCCCGTCTTCGATCCGTGCGACTGCACGGCCGCTCGTGTCGATGCGCTCCACCCAGACGATCTGGGCCCCCCGACTCGCGCGGTGGCCAGCCGGCTCCTCCTCCTCCCGGTCCTGCGTGAAATAGCGGAAGCGGCCGATCTCCACCGTCCGGACTTCCGGCCTGCATCTTTCGGATCGGATGCCGGGTGCCGTCGAGCAGCGACAAACATTCTCTGGCGTCACTGTGAAGCGCACGGAAGACGGCCTCGAGCAGCGGATACTTCTCCACGGGTTCGCCGGGCCGCTCGTCCTGGTCCTCCTCAATGCGGTGCGCGGGCTGACGTTGGAGCAGTTCGATCAGCGGCTCCTCGCTCGACTCGCCGTCGAGCGCCTGAGGCTGGACGGCGAGGAGGCGATAGAAGGCCGCCCACTCGCTTCGCACAGGAGAGCCGGTGCGTTCCGGCGAGCGGCCGCTAGCGCCGCTCCTCGCGGAGGCTTTTTTCCGCGGCGTACGCCTCGTCGAGAAGTTCGATGGGATGGGCGACCCGCGCACGCAGGCCCCTGCGAGCCCCTCCGGTTCGGAGCTGAAGGATGCAGCCCGGATTGCCGGACGCGACGACATCGGGGTCTGCCGCAGCGAGGGACGCGATCTTGCGCTCGAGCACGGCCCCTGCCATGGCGCGATGGGTGAGCGCATAGATCCCTGCGGCGCCGCAGCAACTCGTGGGGTCGTCGTGGTCGATGAGCTCGAGGCCCGGAATCTGCCGCAAGAGACGGCGGGGCGCCTGTTCCACCCGCTGTCCGTGGACGAGATGACAGGGGTCGTCGTAACACACGCGCACGGCGCGTGGGCCGCCGCGCTGCGGCACCGGCGGTCGGAGCCCTGCGGCATCGAGCAGTTCGCACACGTCGCGAACGGAGTGGGCGAGGGCCGCGCCCTCATCGCCCAGCCATTCGCCTGCTTCCCGCAGGGCTGCACCACAGCCCGCGGAGTTCACGACCAGTGCATCGATCTGTGCAGTGCGGAACGCGGCGGCATTCCGGCGCGCGAGACGCTGCGCGAAGTCCGCGTCCCCCGCATGGGCATGGAGCGCTCCGCAGCACGCCTGATCGCGCGGCACGATGACATCGAAGCCGTTGCGCGCGAGCACGCGCGCCGTGGCGTGATTTACCCGACCAAAGAGTTCCGGCATAACGCATCCGACGAACAGCGCAACGCGTCCGCGGCGCGTGCCCTGCGCAGGCACGAATCCCGGCAAGGGACGCCGATCGCGATGCGGGGGAACGCG
>DATFYN010000614.1:0-7539 GCA_035315025.1 Myxococcota bacterium | reverse complement strand
CGAGACCCTTGCTCAACGCAGTCCCCTCGCGATGGCGTGGCGCAACCTGGACCGCGTCTTCGATCGCTTTCTCGCAGACGCACTCGTCGCAGCCTAGGATTTGATCGAATTGTGAACTTCAGAGCGACCAAGGTGGCCTAGGGTCCGACTGGTTACCATCAACCCGGCAGATCCCGAGGAGCAAAACGGCTTTTCGGTGAGAGATGCGTGAACTGTCGCCGCGCTGGACCTTCTTCTACAAATTCGTGTTTCCTACACTCTGGATCGGCGGATTCGCTATAGCGACGGTCGCGATGTTCGGGCTGCACCAGCTCGATGAAGAATGGACATTCTTGCGAGCAGCATCATGGTGGGATGCCATGTCGAAGTACCGAAATGCATCATCATATCTACCGCCGTCTTTGCGAGCGGCCGCTGTTAGGTTGCGGCAGGCTTGGTCAGGTTCATCGTGAAGGAGAGCCAGCCTCGAATGATTTGGCTCTCGTGGAAGCCTACCTCCGCTGCGAGTTGGCGGACGTGCGCCACCGTCTGATAATGCGGATCCGGCAGCACCTCCGTCACCGAAAGAACACCACCAGGTCGTAAGGAGCGGTGGAGTTCACGTAAGGCAGCGATCTGGTCGGGGATCTCACCCAGGACGGTGACCAGTAGGGCCACGTCAAACTCACTCGCGGGGAGCTTCCCGTCGCCCAGCCCAGCGCGGAAGAACTCGACGTTTGCCAGCCCTTGCGTCGCAACCCGGCTCTTGAGCTTCTCAAGCATTGCCGCCTGAATATCGAGAGCGACAACACGACCAGACGGACCAACTCGGGCTGCGGCCGGAAGCGTAAGGCGTCCCGGGCCACATCCCGCGTCCAGTACTCGCATGCCGAATCGGACGCCAGCGCGCTCAAGGACGGTCTTCGCCCCGGCAACGGCCTCGAAGTACGGATTTTCGAGCAGGGGAACAAGCCAAGCCGGGCACGGCCACCGGGACCATCGCCAGACGAGGCAGACGGCGACAACGAGCAGGAGTAGCATCAGCAAGATCGCGACGAATGTCATGTTCAAGCTCCGCGAGCCAGCCACACATTGTGCTATAGGGCTCGCATTCGCAGTGATTGCTGACTCGATCTGGAAGGTTCGGCTACTCCACTTTTAAGTCTGTAATCTTGCAGGAACACTTCGAGACTTGAGTGTGGATCAGGCCTATGTTGAACCCGCGGAAGGTTCTTTTCCCGTTGGTACCGTGTCGTGGGCACAATGGCTGCACGGGAGCCGTTCACTAAGGCGGAGACGCGCTCACGATAAATCGCTGATTCAGATTCGAAGCTTCTTTCGGCGAGATCCCACCGACGTCCACGATTGTCGATAATCATCTGTGGTCGCAGACTTAGGCGACTTGCCAGAATCCACCAACGTCTACCGTTGGATAGGGTTGGAGGCCGGTTCGGCTGCACAATGGCTGCACGATCCATGCTTGGTTGGCCTCGGGGAATTTAGAACTCAGATCTCAGATCCCAGATGACTTCAGAGGGCCTTACCTCTTCGGAGGCATTCAGGAATCAGGTCTCGGAGTTGGGCGTGGTCCACCCGATGATGCACGAGAGATCGGCCGTGACGTCGCGAGTAAGAGTTCGTGTGGGGGAAACGGAGGGGCACGTTCGGGTGGGTCAATCTCTTCTGGTGGCTGATCCCGCATTTCCAGAGCGAACCACGATGACCCGAAACGTTCTCGTCGGAATGATGAAGAAGTCTACCGCCGAGAGGGCCTCGCGACGATGTCGCACAAATGCCCTCCACGCTTGGAAGGCTCCCTGCCCCGCCGACTCGCGGAAATCGTCCATCGTGAATCAGAATCAACACGTAAGCCCCTGGGCCGCCGATGCTTCTACTCAGCGATCGGAGGCGCTGCAAATTCTCCGAGGACTCCGACGAGAGAGGAGGAGAGGGGAGCTCTCGCTACTTGATGTGACATTACCACCCTTCATCTCCTGACTGTCCCTCGTGCCGGCAACCTCCGCCGGCCACGCATGGCCTGTCATGCATTCTTAACCAATCCCCCATGGCTGCAGCATTGGCATGTCACGCCCACCGCCTAACCTCCTCCGCCCGACCACATTAAGGAGACAAGACATGTTCATGGTCAGAAGAGGTTTGAACAGAACGGCGTTTGGTTTCGCTCTGCTCTCGCCCACACTGTTGGCCGGGACGAGTCTGGCGTGGGCCAACGACCACCGACCGCCGCATCTAAACGGCATCGAGCATGTGCTCCTGCTGAGCATCGACGGTCTCCATGCCGTCGATCTAGCGAACTGCGTGGCAGCGGGGACGTGCCCGAACCTGGAACGGCTTACAGAGCATGGCGTTACCTACACCAATGCCTCGACCACGAAACCGTCCGATTCCTTCCCTGGCCTGCTGGCACAGGTCACGGGCGGGACCTCGAAGTCCACCGGCGTCTTCTACGACGATAGCTTCGACAGGACGCTCTTCGCTCCCGCGGGAAGCCCGCCCGCGCCATGCTCTTCGGGTCCCGGCGCGGAGACGCAGTACGCTGAAAACGTGGACAAGAATCTGCATTCGATTGACGGCGGCGCCCCCTCCAGTCTCAGCCTGATTGGACCCAACAGCGCTGTGGCCATCGATCCCAACAATTTGCCGGGACAGTTGGTGCACGGCGTGTGCAAGGCAGTATGGCCGCACAACTTCATCCGAACCAACACGATCTTCGGCGTGATCCACCGGCACCACTTGCGTACGGCGTGGTCTGACAAGCACCCCGCCTACGAGATTGTGAATGGGAATGACCCTGACACTCAGCCCACCAATCGGCCCGGCACCAATGTCGACGATTTCTTCGCGCCCGAGATTAATTCAGACCTCAGTGCTGCCAACGTTCAGCTGATTGCAAGCCTCGGCCTGCATTCGACGGCGCCCAATCCCGTTACAGACCCTACCTGTCCAGGACCGAACTGCGGGAGCGATTTTACGAGCTCAATCGATGGGATCGAGTTCTACGACGGTATCAAAGTTCAAGCGATCCTCAATGAGATTAACGGGTTTGACCATACGGGTACCAAGCGGATGGAGACACCAGCAATTTTTGGCATGAACTTCCAAGCCGTGAGTGTCGGCCAAAAGCTCACCGCTGACGGATATCTCGACAGCCGCGGCACACCGAGCCCGGGGCTGGCGAACGCGATTGCCTTTGTCGATCGCTCCGTCGGCCAGATGATGGAAGAGCTGGCGGACCGAAGACTGCTCCAGTCCACGCTGGTGATTGTCAGCGCCAAGCACGGTCAATCACCTATTGATGTGAACAAGTTGCACAAGATCGCCGAAGCGTCGCTCCAGGCCGCCGTCAACGCCGTCGGCGCTGGCTTGGCGTTCGACGTGGCGGACGACGTCGCGCTGCTATGGCTCAACAACCAGCGCGACACAACGAGCGTCGTTGATAGCCTCAGCAAGAACCACCTAACCGATCTTTCTATCGGTGAGATTCTTTCAGGGAACGCTCTCACTCTACGCTTCCAGGATCCCCTGCATGATGCGCGCACGCCGGACGTGATCGTTACGCCGGATGTCGGGGTCATCTACTCTCTCAGCAAGAAGAAGATCGCGGAGCATGGCGGCTTCGCGGAGGATGACGTTCACGTCGCGCTCGTGGTGTCCCATCCGGCCTTCGACAAGGAGACGGTCGATGCGCTCGTTGCGACACCGCAGATCGCGCCGACCATCCTCAAGGCCCTCGGCCTAGACCCGAGCGAACTCGACGCGGTCCGTATGGAAGGCACGCCGACGTTGCCGGGCATCGAGTAAGCGAGTTGATCGGCGGGGAGCGCTCGGGGCTCCCCGCCATCACAACCTTTCTGTGCCAGTGTGGATTCTGGCCTCTGTGAAACAAGGGGACTGCTCTCCAGGTCTGCTCGCTGCTCGCTGGCAGGAAATTACGCGCGAAACCACGCGCAGGAGCGAGTGCGCGTCGAGCCTTTGGTCCGCCATCGAACGCGTCAGCTCGCGGCGCGCGGTCGGTCGGATCTCGTTGGTGCAACTCACGTCTTCCCGATGAACAGCGTCACGAAATGCCGCGTAAGTCGATTCGCAGCGGGTATGGTTCTTCAGCGTGTCAGACACCTATACATAGGCTACCCGGCCGACGATCAGCACGAAGACAAAAGGAAGAACTCGGATCGTTCTAGTCACGTCTCGCGCCTCGGTGCTCCGCCGCCTTCACGACCTTGACGATAAGGCCAAGGACCTCGGTTGTACTCAACTCAATCCCCGGGAGGCGCCTCGCATCACGCGGAATGGCCCGGGTAGCCTCAAGCAACGACACTTCATCCTGCGTCGGTTCCCTGCCCAACAGGGCTTTGACGTTCAACAAGGCCATTTCGCGCATCGTCAGGTCGCTCACCACGCCTCCTTCGGCCCTCAGGTCACCACGGTCGCTGGTGTCCGTTCTCCGGCCGCCACTCCCCTGCTCGAGACGCGGAGGGACTCGCTACGTGCAGCGCTGGGACTTCGCAGCATCTGTGCCGTGGATCACAGATCCGACCCCTGGCTTCGGTAAAAGTCATTTAAATCAATGACTTAGGTCTCCGACCCGCAACCGAGAGGACCGGCGAGCGGCGGCCCCCTCCGCAGGCGCGGGCAGTAGAGACCGTCCGCGAAAGGAAAGGGGACCATCCCATACGCACAGATCTGCGCACCGGCGGGCTCGCGGTCCCCAGCGCTTGCGGGTGCCGCTATCGTGCTGCCCAGCGCGGCCGGCGAGCTGGGGGACGGCCCCCAGAGCTCTACGCCGAGTAGGGGGAGGTGGGCCGGGATGGGCGCGTCGATCCTGGCCTATTGGCTGGCTTCTGGCGGGGTGAAAAGCACGCGGCGCGAGGCGGCACGCCTCAGCCGCGGGTCAACCGGTGGAGTGGAACAAGCCCCCAACCGGCTTCGCCCTTCGCAGCCAGGTCGTTGTATAGGGGCGCGGGCTGGTTGGTCTCTTCCACATGGAACATGACGCCGTGGTCCCGAAGGTACTCGAGTCTAGGCCGATGCTGAGATGGCCGATTTGAATGCCGTGTCGTAATAGGCAGCCAGTTGTTCGAGCGCTTTCGTGCAATCGCCAGAAAAGCAGGACCCGTGCATAACAGCCAGCCGTCTCGGCGCAAAGAGCATGAGACCGCTTATGGTCGAAGCAGTCGTCGGCGTCAAAGAGGTGGACCCGAAGGCTTCTTCTGCCCGGATCGCTGCGGGTACGATGTCTTCCTCCGTGACCGCCGGTCCTTCGCCTATCTGTGTAAAGAGGTCACCGCAGAACAACGTCGCCGTCACTTCCTCGAAAATCAGCCCCGACTCCCATGCGTGCGGCACATGAGGCGTGTCTATATACCGAACCCGCCTGCCGCCAAGATCAAGCACTTCGTTATCGCCGACGACGCGCGGCGGCCGATCGGCCAAATCGTTCAGCGACACCATGCAGGCCGTTTGTCCGTGGAATACCTTTGCTCGGGGCGCTCCGCCGGAAACAAGTGGCGGGGGCCGCAGTGAAACAGCAATAGCTCCTCGGCATCGATCAGATATTGATTGAATGTGAAGCCGGCGGGTGCCGCGATTTCCGGTACAAATGTCGAGAACCGATAGATCCGCTCAGCAATCTCGCTGATCTGCATGTCTGTGGTGCCTTTGCCGCTAGTCAAGAAAGCAGGTTACCCCAAGAGCTGGCCAGCACCGACCACGACGACGGCTGCCAACAGGCAGTAGTAGCCAAAGAGATGCCACCGACCGTACTCGAGCCAGCGCGGAAGCCATCGCGGTGACCCTTCACCAGCGGTGCGCGAACTCCTCCGCCCAACCGACGAGCCCGTCCACGGCAAGCTCGCTGCCGTCGACCCGCACGTGGCCGCGCCAGCGCCCGAAGGCGCACACGCCGCCCGTCGCGATCACGCCCAGGTTCACGCGCGGCGTGTGGGCGGCGACGGGCTCGAGGACGAGATCGAGCGCGCCCGAGCGCGGCGCAACGACGCGCCAGGGCTTGCGCCACTGCGCGGCGTCGTACTCCCAGCGCAGGTCTTCCATGATCTTGTGTAGGCGGCCGTTCCACAGGATGCCGTTCTCGTTCGAGCCGGTGCCCGTGGTCCACTTCGCACCGAAGTTGACGCCGAGCAGGACGTTCCCCACCCAGCCCGTTGCGACGCCCCAGTTCCAGTAGGAGCGATAGGGCCAGATGCCGCGGCCCCAGTCCTGCACGGCGAACGAGGTCCGCGGCTCGAGCGCGTAGCGACGTACGCCCGCGCGCACCTCTCCTTCACAGGGGAGCGCGGCGTGCTTCGAGTTGCACTGGAAGCGCGACGGCGTCCACGGCACGACGACGTTCAGGCTCTCGTGGCCCGGCGGCCGGCGCACCCCGAAGTCCGCGGCGAGCTCCGTGCCGTCGCCGGCACGACCGCGGAAGCGCACGGCGAGATCCGCGCCGTCGATGCGATTCGTGTAGTCGATCCCGCCGCCCTGGTACGCGACGCTCGCCTCGACCCGGTCGGGCAGCGCGAAGCGGCCGGAGCGCCCGTAGGAGGCGCCGCTCCAGCGCGCGCCGTCGCGGAGATCGATGAGCGTAAACGCGCAGAACGAGGCGACGTCGATGTCCGCGAGCGTCACCGAGAAGACGAAGTCCGGCCCGATCCAGTTCCAGAAGTTCCACCGCTTCTTGCGAGGCCAGTGCCCGGACAGGTTCGCGCGCACCAGCGGCTGGCGGGAGAAGCCGACTGCGTCGGGGTTCAGGTGCCCGCGCGCGTCGCAGAGATTGACGGGGTTCGTGATCTCGCGCTCGACGTAGATCGGGCCCACGGGTACGCGTCCCGCGCGGTCGAGGATCGGGAGGTGATCGGGGGGCCGGGTCATGGGAGCCTCCGCGTCGGCGACGATACCCCCTCGCGCCGCGCTATCACGTCGCGTCGTGGAAGGGGATGCGGAGCGTGTGGCGCTGGCCGGAGCGGAGGTGGCTCACGCCTGCGCCCGCTCCATCCGGGAGGTGCCTCGGGTCCCTGCTCGGGACGCTGTTGACGGCGGAGGCGACGGCGTTCCCCTGCGTGAGTGGGACGAGCTCGGGACGGGACTGCCTGCTCGGCCGCTGTTCGGCCCGCACGAACTCGCCGCCCGTGAAGTCGCGAGCCGGCTCGGACAGCAGGACGGCCACCCGGATCGGGAACGCGTGCCCCGCCGTACGGGTCCTGGTGCAGGCGGTGGTATCGCGTCTCACCACTCCACAACTGTGTCGCCGCTGGCGGCTGGACCCAATCCGCAGAGCCCATGATTTCGGTCCACCGTGTGTAGACTGCTCTTATGTTCACGCCCGATCGGCAGCAAGCGGCGGACGGTGGTGCACCGCGGGAGGACCTGTCGCTCCGCGAACAGCGCGCCCTCACCGCCCTCGTCGTCCAGGGAAGCGTGCGGGGCGCCGCTCTCGCGTCGGGGATTTCAGAGCGCGCGATCTTTGTGGCGTGGACCTGACCCGCGGTCAGCTCGTGCGGTGCGGCGCTTGCTTCGGAGCCACAAGAGCGCCGGGAGGAC
>DATFYN010000613.1:0-9657 GCA_035315025.1 Myxococcota bacterium | reverse complement strand
CGACCTACATGGCCTACCGAGGGCACAGCCTGACAGGCCCCTATTCCCACACGTCTTGGACGGCACCCGACGGTCACGTCGTGCCGCACATCCTGAATGTCCCGGTGACGTCGATCAGCGCGTTCGTACTGCTCGTGAGTTCGTTTGCCATGGTGATGGCGCTCAACGGTTTCCAGACCAACAATCGCTTCCGGGCGCGTCTTTGGATTTTCCTCACCGCGATCTTTGGCCTCACCTTCCTGGGCTTTCAATCCTATGAGTTCACCGAGTTCTATCTGAACGGGCTCTCTCTCCAGCAGAACCTATTTGGATCTTGCTTCTTTGTGCTGACCGGCTTTCACGGCACACACGTCGCATTCGGTGTGCTCTGGCTTCTCACGCTGTTTGTGGCCGATTTGCGCAAGCCGATCCCGCCCTCGAAGGCCGTCAACGTCGAAACCTGCGGCCTCTACTGGCACTTCGTCGACATCGTCTGGATCGTGATCTTCGCCTTCGTCTACCTGATCCCGGTGACGGAGAAGGGAGGTTTCTAGCCATGGAAGCGCACGCCCACGAGCAGGCCCATGGGACGGTCCGGAACTACATTCTGGTGCTCTGCATTCTCGCGGTCCTGACCTTCCTTGAGGTCATGACGTATTTCATCCCGTGGTTCCAGGTTGAGCACCGCCGGGTGCTTTTCCTCGCAATCTCGGTGATGGGAACCGTGAAGTTCGGCCTCGTAGTCGCGTTCTACATGCACCTGCGCCAGGACGCGACCTTCTATCGGGAGGTGTTCATCATTCCTCTCGTACTGGCGGTGATCATCACGATCATCGTGACCATGTTGACGTCGATCCGACTCATTCCCTCCCAGCATCTTTAGGTTCGACGCCGTTGCGCACCCCCACCAAGGCTCTCGGCGCGGGACTGGCACTATTGGTGCTGTCCGTCGCGTGGCCTGAGTCCGCACGCCCCCACGAAGGCACGGCGGGTGAAGCGATCGTGCTCCCGGGGAGCGATGCCAGGACCCCCGAGGAGCGAAGCCTCTCTGCGCAGCAGGCGGCCGTCATCCTGAGCGCCAGGCCTGAGGAGCACCAAAGGGCCATCGCCAAGGCGTGGGCAAGCCCGCAATCCGCGTTTTCCGACCTCGACCTGCACCCGAGCGTCGTCGTCGGTACTGCGCTCTTCGCCCTCGTCTATGCGCTCGGGATCGGCCCGTTGCGGCGGCGTTATGCCCTCGGGCCCCCGGCTACGAGGGCGCAGATCGCATGGTTTGGCGCGAGCTGCATCCTGCTCCTGGTGGCGCTGAACGGTCCTCTACACCACCTCTCTGACTACTATCTTCTCTCCGCGCACATGTTCCAGCATATCCTGCTGGCCCTGATCTATGCGCCGATGCTGCTGGCGGGCATCCCCGGCTGGCTACTTTCGCCGCTCCTGCGGGTTCCCTTTGTGTTGCGCCTTGGGCGCTTCCTCACCAACCCGCTGGTCGCGTACTTGCTTTTCACCGCGATCCTGGTCGGCTGGCACCTTCCTCCCGCCTATGAACTTGCGCTGCGAAACCACAACTGGCACATCGTTCAACACCTGATGTTCCTTGCGTCGGCGGTGATCCTCTGGTGGCCGATCGTCGGTCCCGCGCGGGAGCTGCCGCGGCTCTCCTACCTCTGGCAGATCGGGTACCTCTTCGTGCTGCAGATCCCGATGTTCTCCTTGGGCGCGCTCATCGCTCTCGCCGAGCATCCGCTCTATCCGTTCTACAGCCTGGCGCCGCGCGTGGTGCCGGGGATCAGCTGGCTCACGGATCAGCAGTATGCGGGGCTACTCATGTGGCTGCCCGGACATCTCATCCTGTGGCTGCCGATGGGCATCCTCTTTTTCCGCTGGTTCGCCTCCGAGCGCGACGATGCGACGGGCCTCGATCCTGCGCCGCGGGGTGCACGGTGAGCGGACCCGCGCTCGACCGCGTGCGGGGCTACGTCGCACTGACGAAGCCGCGCATCCTCTTGCTCGTGATCTTCACCGGGCTCCCGGTCATGGGGATGGCAACCGGAACCTGGCCGGCGCCGCTTGTGGTCATGGCGACGCTGCTGGGAACCGCGCTCGCTGCGGCCGCGGCGAACACGCTCAACTGCTACATCGAGCGCGACCTCGATGCGGTGATGGTGCGAACGCGAACGCGCCCGCTGCCCGCGCGGCTGCTTCAGCCGCGCGAGGCGCTGCTCTTCGGGCTCGCGCTGGCGGTGCTCGCCCTCGGGATCTTGCTCGCCACAGGCGGCCCCCTTGCCGCCGCACTGGGCATTGCCAGCATCCTCTTCTATGTCTTCGTGTACACGGTCTGGCTCAAGCCGCGTTCGCCGCTCAATGCCGTGATCGGTGGCGCTGCCGGCGCGGTCGCGCCGCTCATCGCCGATGCCGCGGTCCACGGGCACGTCTCGATGGGGGGCTGGATCCTGTTCGCGATCATCCTTCTGTGGCAGCCGCCCCACGTGTGGGCGATCGCGCTCTTCCGCAAGGAGGATTACGCGAAGGCGGGCATCCCCATGATGCCAAACGTGGTCGGCGAACAGCCGACACGCTGGCGGATGCTCTGGTACACGCTCGCGCTCGTACCGGTGACCCTCGCGCCTCTGCCCCTTGGCTTGCTCGGCTGGACCTACGGCGTGTGTGCGGCGGGGCTCGATGCCTGGTTCGTGTGGCATAGCGTGCGCGTACTGCGCGAGCGTACGGACAGCGCCGCGCGCCGAATGTTCCACGTGAGCTTGGTCTATCTCTTCGCGCTTTTCCTGGCCATGCTCGTCGACCTCGCGGTGCGCTAAGGCGCAGGCCCGCGAGATGGCGCTCGCCTAATCGTCCCAGATCTTGCTTAGCCCGCGTCCTGCACCAGGATGGGTGCGCCAGAAATACGCAGACATCGCGACGGCCGCGAGCAGGTTCGCCACGGCGACGGACGAAGCGCCGAGTGCTCCGATGACGCCTGGGGCGAGCGCCATGGTGAAGGCAAAGAAGGCGGTTTCGAAACAGACAAACAAGAGAATCAGCAGGATCGCGAGCGGGGGGTTCGACTCGAACTGCGCCACCATGAAGGAAAAGGCCATGCCTGCGGCGACGAACATCGCCATATGCACTCCGGTGTAGGTGAAGACCATGGGAATGTTCACCTCGGTGATCTTGTCCGCGCCGGACCCTAGAAAGAGGGCGCTTCCGAGGAGGGAGGGCGTCCACAGGGGCCTGCCCTCGATCGTGTCGATCAGCAGGTAGAAGAGGGCGACCGTGAGGCCGCCAATCACTCCGGAAAAGACGCCATCGATGGCGATCGAGCTCGATCGCGCGCTGAGCTCAGCGGGTGAGGAGGCGTGGGAGCTCACGGCCATGGAGTCCTCCATCAGGGGGGGGGCGGACCTGCGTCTCCACCTTCCTCCCCGGCGGATCTCTCGTCAACTGCTGTTTTGCTTCGCGCCTCGCTCCATCCCGGTCGGGCTTGGCTAGACTCGCACTCTCTTCTGCGCTCGCGAGGCGTCTGTGCCGCGCTTTCGCCCCGGCCTCGTTCCGTCCCTCGCCACCGCTTTCGCGGTGGGGGTGCTGTGCACTCTCGGAGCATGGCAGGTGCGACGTCTGCATTGGCGGGAAGCGGATCTCGCGGCAAAAAACGCGCAGATCGACCTGGAACCCCTTGCCCTGGCCGACGCTCTCGCCGATCCGGCCGCACACGCGTATCGCCGCGTCATCGCCCGCGGGACCTACGATCGCGCCCAGTCCATCGTGGTCACTCCGGTGAGCCATGGGCTTGAAGAAGGCGCACGCGTGCTGACTCCGCTCCTCGTCCCGGGTCCCGGGCTCGCTGTGGTCGTGGATCGCGGCTGGGTCCCGTCGTCTCAGCTCGATGCCTTCCTCGGCGCGGAGCTTGGCCAGGGACCGCTCCCCGTAGAGGTGACCGGCCTGGCTTTTGTGCTCGACGTCGCCGACGCGGTTCCGGGGACGCGCGACCCCGCCTCACGACGCCTGCGCTGGGCTCACTTCGATCCCTCGCGGCCGGCCCAGGTCAAGGCTCTCCAAGAGCAGGTGCCCTACCGACTCGCGCCCCTCCTCCTCCAGGCGCAGGCCGATGGCACGACCCAACTCCCCCTCGGCGGCTTCGAGCGGCCGACGAGTCCGGTGGACCACCGCAGCTACGCGATTACCTGGTTCAGTATGGCCGCCGTCGCCCTCGCGACCTGGGTGGGGCTCGGGTTGAAACAGGGGCGGGACCGCGCCGCACAGGAGCTGCGCGTCGTGCGCCCGCCCGGCTGAGTCGCGTAGCTCGCCGCGGCGAAAGGATCTCCGGCTCACAATCGGACCCGTCGTAGCCGGAGGGCGTTGCTGATCACGGAGACGGAGGAGAGGCTCATCGCCGCGGCAGCCAGCATCGGCGAGAGCAGGAGCCCAAAGGCGGGATAGAGCGCGCCCGCGGCAATCGGCACGCCGAGCCCGTTGTAGACGAAGGCGAAGAAGAGGTTCTGGCGGATATTGCGCATGGTGGCCCGTGAAAGGGCTCTGGCCCGCGCGATCCCGCGCAGGTCGCCCCGCACGAGTGTCACATCGGCGCTCTCCATGGCGACGTCGGTGCCCGTCCCCATCGCGATTCCCACATGGGCCTGCGCCAGCGCCGGCGCGTCGTTCACTCCGTCACCGGCCATCGCGACGATGCGGCCCTCGCCCTGAAGGCGCTTCACGGTTTCGGCCTTCTGCTCCGGCAGTACCTCAGCCACGAACTCGTCGAGAGCGAGGGTGGATGCCACGGCCTCGGCACTCGCTCGCGCGTCGCCCGTCAGCATGACGATGCGGAGCCCGTCCCGGCGGAGCTGTGTAATCGCCTCCAGCGTCGTTCTCTTCACGGGGTCCGCCACACCGACAAGCCCCGCCGCACAGCCGTCCACGGCGACGAACATCACGGTCTGCCCCTTCCGCCGGAGTGCCTCGGCAGCCGAAGCAAGCGAGCCTTCGTCGATTCCGAGCTCGCGGAGCAGCGCGAGATTGCCAAGTGCCACCAAGCGGGTGCCGACGCGTCCGACGACGCCTTTGCCCGGGCGCGCTTCGAACTCGCGCGTCGGTTCGAGCGCGAGGCCCCGCTCCGCCGCGCCACTCACGATGGCGCCTGCCAGCGGATGCTCGCTCCCGCGTTCGAGGCTGGCCGCGAGCGCGAGGAGCTCGGCCTCGGCGAGCGCGCCCGCCGCAGTGACCGAGACAAGACGCGGCTTGCCCTCGGTGAGGGTCCCTGTCTTGTCGATAACGAGGGTGTCGACCGTGCGGAGCAGCTCGATCGCCTCGGCGTTCTTGAAAAGCACGCCGACCATCGCCCCCTTTCCCATCGCCACCATGATCGACATCGGGGTCGCAAGCCCGAGTGCGCAAGGACACGCGATGATGAGGACCGCAACCGCGTTCACGAGCGCGTGGGCAAGGCGCGGCTCTGGACCGAGGAGTGCCCAGCCCGCGAAGGTCACGGCCGCAGTGAGCACGACCGCTGGGACGAACCAGCTCGAAACCACGTCCGCGAGGCGTTGGATCGGCGCCCGGCTGCGCTGTGCCTCCGCCACCATGCGGACGATCTGCGCCAGCAGGGTCTCGCTACCGACCCGCTCCGCCCGGATCACGAGGCTCCCGCCCTGGTTGACGGTCCCGCCCACCACGCGGTCTTTCGGATTTTTCTCGACCGGGATCGGCTCGCCGGTCAACATGGATTCGTCTACGGCGCTGCGTCCCTCGAGCACAACGCCGTCCACCGGCATCTTCTCGCCGGGTCGGACGCGCAGGCGATCACCGCGCGCGACGGCGTCGAGCGAAACGTCTTCTTCGCCACCGTCGTCGCGCAAGCGGCGCGCCATCTTCGGGGCGAGACCGAGAAGCGCCCGGATGGCGGCCCCCGTGCGCCGGCGGGCCCGCAGTTCGAGCACTTGGCCGAGCAGGATCAGCGTGACGATCACTGCGGCCGCCTCGAAGTAGTTGGGAACACTGCCCGCTTCGCTCCGGAACGAAGCCGGGAAGGCCGAGGGGACGAGCACCGCCGCCATGCTGAGGCCGTAGGCCGCCCCTGTCCCGAGAGCGATCAGTGTGAACATGTTGAGCGCACGGCGGCGCAGCGACTCGAAGCCTCGCACGAAGAAGGGCCCGCCTGCCCAAAGGACAACCGGAGTGGCGAGCACAAGCTCGACCCACCCCGCGGCACGGCTCGATAGCAGCCTGGAGAGCGCCTCCACCCCGAGCATGTCCGACATGGCGAGCGCCAGAAGGGGCGACGACAGCACAAGCGCAACCCAGAAGCGCTGCTCCATGTCGCGGAGCTCGGCGCTCTCTTCCTCCTCCTCGAGGACAGGCTCCATCGGCTCGAGCGCCATCCCGCAGAGGGGGCAGCGACCGGGTTCGTCGCGCACGATCTGCGGGTGCATCGGGCAGGTGTAGCGACGGCCGGAGATCGTGGACGGGGCCGTGGCCTTGCGACGTTCCTCGACATGCCCCGCAAGCCCTTCGCCGAGGTGGCGCGCCGGGTCCTCGCGGAAGCGCGCGAGACAGCGGGCGCCGCAGAAGTGGTAGTCAACCCCCTCGTGGTGGACGCGGTGTGGTCCGTCGGGCGCGACGCTCATTCCGCACACAGGATCGAAGCAGGCGTCTCTCATCGGTGTCACTCGACGCGCGCTAACGCGTACTCACGGACCCGAAACGCGAGAACACCTCGAGGAGCTCCTCGGTCTTCTTGCGCCGCTCGCCTGCACTCCCGCTGGTGAAGGCCTCGGCCACGCAGGTCTCCACGTGCGCGCCAAGCATGAGCTTTCCGGCTTGGTCGAGTGCCGCGCGAACGGCCGCGATCTGAAGCAGTACGTCTACGCAGTAGCGGTCCTCGTCCACCATGCGCTGAATGCCCGCCACCTGCCCGGCGATGCGCTGAAGCCGCGCGTGAAGCTGTCGACGCATCTCTGCCTTCACAACGAACCTCCGAGCGCGCCACAGTATATACCCATAGGGGGTAGGTGTAAATCGCCCTGGACCTCACCGTGAGGCATCGGACCAGGCCCGGGGGTGGTGCACCAGCTCTCCGCCGAGATAGCCGGTCACCCCGACGAGAAGAGCTGTCGCGGCGACGATCGCCCGCAACCTTGCGGGTGAGGCCCGCGACCGCTCGCACACCCAGAGCGTTGCGATCGACGCGAGCGCCGTAGTGACACCGAGCCAGCGATGCCACGCGAGAAGCTGCTGGGGTGCGCTCTCCACGGTAGCGCCCGCCAGCCAACCAAGGCATGCCGCGCCCACCGCGCTGACGGCGCCGACCCAGATGAGAAAGCGCGTGACGAGCCGGAAGCTCAGCCGTCCGGTGGCCGCGAGTAGCGCCTCGGAGAGCGCCGCCGAGAGCAGCATCGCGATCGGGAAGTGGACCGCCACGGGATGGAGGTCAGCCAGCGCGGTCTCGAGGGGATGCGCGCGCTCCGCTGGAGCGGCTCCTGAGGCTTGAGATACGCCAAGATGGAACTCGTGCGTCTTCCCCTCCGTCGCCATGAAGCCAAGGATGATCGCCGCAGTCGTTAGAACCACGACCACGAAGCTCCCGCGCGTCGAAACGCGTTGCATCTGGACTCCTTCGCTCGGATCCCCGTCCCGGGAGGCTGCTCGACGCCACGTCGCCCAAAGGGGACGCCAAGCATCGCCGACCGGTGGGGGCGCCTGTGCAGAGCACTCGAGAAGCGCGGCCAGGCAGCTCAGAGGAGAAGGACAGAGCTGAGGAGGGGGGCGTCGGGCTCGCAAGCCCGAGAGCGGAAGGAGCAGAAGGATCCACAGGCAGCTGCGCAGTGCGCGGTCGAGACCCCGGGCCAAGTCGCGAGAGCGAAAGGAGAGGGCGGATCCCGCCTGGCGCTAGCGCTGCTCAGAAGCCCTTCCTGGCCTCTTTCGCAATGGCAGCACTTTCCGGGCAGGGGTTCGGGAGCGTGCCTCGAACCCACGCTTGCGAGGTGGCACGGGGCAGCTGTGCCTTCTTCGTGCCATGACGCATTCCCGAAGGGAGTCAGCGTTGCGGGAAACGGCCCGATCAGGCACAGAGGGCGTTCGAATCCCCACAATGCCGCGGCGACGAGGACTCTCGCGGCGAGCTGGGCGAGTCCCGTACGCACTCGTGACCCCTTTCGCTTCGCTCCTCGCGAGCGCGCCTCTTAGGTGGCAAGCTTCGCGATGAGGAGCAGGATCTCGTCATCCTCCGGGAAGCGTTCCATCTCATCCTTGGAGAAGATTCGTTTGCCATCGACCCACACGTCGAAGACGCCGCTCTGGCCCCGCACGAGGGTCGAATCGATCCCGAAGCGTTGTCGGATTGCAGCCGCCAGACTGGTGGCCCGGGGTAGGTAGTTTCAGGGTACGCAATAGGTGATGGAGATCTTCATCGGTGAAACTCCTGCTGTGCGCACGCCCGACACGCCTGTTCGTCGCACGGGAGGAAGGCTCAGGTGAGCTCGCGTCGCAGTCCCTTTGGCCGTGGTAGGGCGATCATACGCCGGATTGAAGAAGGCGCGAGGGTACGGTCTTCCGCGCCTCGTGCATGCCCTAGACCTCGAGCTCGACGAGCTCAGCGTCGACACCGGCCGCGTTGATGCGAACGCGTGCGAGCGTCACGGGAAGCTTGAAGCGTCGGGGTCCTGCGCTCCCCGGGTTCAGGTAAAGCACGCCTCCCCGGCGCTCCAGTCGGGGCTGGTGGGAATGTCCGGCAATCACAGCGTGGAAACCCGCAGCCTTGGGATCGACATCCAGCTCCGCCAAGTCGTGCAAGACGTACAAGAAGACCCCGGCCACATCGACCACTTCCGTCGCCGAAAGCCTCTCGGCCCAAGCGCCGTGGTCGTTATTGCCGCGCACCACCACGACGGGTGCGAGTGCGCCCAGCGCCTCGAGCACAGCCGGGTCACCCACGTCGCCCGCGTGCACAATCAAGTCGGAGCCGCGGAGCGCCGCCACGGCCTGCGGTCGGACGAGACCGTGCGTATCGGAGATCACGCCGATGGATGTGTGCGCCTTCACTCCGATGGCTCCTCGGGCAACGCGGTGCCCACGTACCGCCGAGCGCCACGCCGGGTGCCCGTCAGCTGTGCTTCCAGCCGAGGGGCGCCATGTACATCGGCCTCTTGTTTCTGAGCGCGAGGATCTGTCTCTTCACGAACGCCCTCTGGCCCCTTTTGCTTTTGCCCGCTGTGCTTGGGATTGGGACTCGTCCCCACACCGCGAAACGTCAGCACCGCGGACATCACGAGCACCAAGGCCAAGGCGACAAGGATCCAACCCACGACTCCTAGAACGCCTGCGAGTTTCATCGGTAGGATGTGGAGGGGCCGGACCGCCTGGATCAGAAATCCCACCGCCCAACCCGCCATCAAAATCAATGGCGGAGGCAGCCGCACACCGGAACGATCGAGCGCAGTCTTCTTTGCTTCCCCCACGGTTGTCGGCCGATCCTTACCGATTGCCCCGTCGAGCATGCATCTCCACCGCGTCGGGCGACGTGGCAATATGCAGGCCGTTGCTCACGAGGAGCACCCAGCGAGTGTAGGTCACGGAGGGGGCGATGATCGTCTGGGAGAATTTGGCTAGGCGCGAACCACGGTGAGCCAAAACGAGGCGACAACCCCCCATACGGCGTTGAAAAATAGCACCGCGAGGGGCGTGAGC
>DATFYN010000612.1:0-20122 GCA_035315025.1 Myxococcota bacterium | reverse complement strand
ACCGCCGAAGCGACGAGGCTGTTCGTCGACTGGGTCAACGGGCAATCCGGCGCCTTCGATGCTCTCCCCGAAGAGTTGAAGGCCATGCACCTCGACAATGCGCGCACCATGCCGCGGCAGCTCGACCCTCCACCGCCCGCTCCGATCACGTGCGCGCAACTGGCGCACCTCAGGGTTCCGGTGGTGATCACGAAGGGAGAACTGACACGGCCGTTCTTTCGAGTCATCGCCGAAGGCACGCATCGGTGCGTGGCCGAGTCGCAGCTCGTGACCATCGCCGGTGCGCAGCATCGCGCACCACTTCAGGCTCCAGCGCTGTTCAACCGCGCGCTCTTGTCGTTTCTCGCACGCTAGTGTTCCATCTCTGAACAATTAGTAACGTTCGCCGTCGCAGTAGCATGGCGTAGGTGGCAAGGACGGTCGTGGTGGGCGAAGAGGTTCGAGCGACTCTGGCATCCTGGGTGCGAGCGCGCACGATGCCTCAGGAGTGGGTGCTGCGGGCGAAGATCGTCCTTGGCAGTGCGGAGGGTGAAGGGCCGCGGCCGATGGTGCGGCGGCTCGGCGTGTCGCCCAACACCGTGCGCATCTGGCGGCGGCGGCAGTCGTGCGGCCTCCCGGCCATCAGCAGGTGCGACGCTGCTGTTTGCCAATATCGATGCGGCCTCGTTCCATCGTGAGCTGGCGCACCACGTAACGCTACGCCGAGGCGCGCTCTCCGCGCGAGGCGCCACACGCATGGGGGCTTTCCGACGGGAGGCTCGCGACGCCAGCCTCACAAGTGAGACACGCCCTGACCGAAGCCGGGGCGTGTCGGTACGAAAGCTGGCCACCGCATGCGGATTTGCTACAACGGTGCCGTTTCCAGTCTGGAGGATCTATGGCCGAGGGGTCGGCTGGTGTGCGTATTCCCGCCGGCACCGCCGACTATGAGCGGATGCGTCAGCGTCATGTCGCGCGCTTCGAGGCACTCTTTGCCGGTTACTGTGATCGCATCGATTGGTCAGCCCCGCTCGATATCGCTCCTGCGAACAACAGCGTGGTTGGTTGGCGGGATGTCTCTGCCGGCTGAGACTCCCGCGTTCCTTCCCTGAAAAACGAAGAGATCACCGCCGCAACCCCTACCAGTATCGAGACAGCAGGCGCGAAGCCCGGGGCCACATAGAACCAAACTGCTGACAGGCCAACAGCCATGATCGAAAGACCACGGAGTACGTACCGCCAGGTCAAGAGTCACCTCGAGGCAAGGCCACGCTCGAGACGATTTTCAACCGCTTTCTCAGCCCATCAACAATGCTCTCCGTGAGATCTTCGGGAAAACCCTTCGGCAGGGCGTTGCATACAAGCGCGATGGCCTCCTCTTGAGCGGCGACGATCTCGGCCAGGATGGTCTCAACCTCCCCCCCGCCCACTCCCCCCTTCTCCGCCGTCTGAATGAAATGCCGCGGCAGAATGCGGTCGATCACATCGTGGCGGTTCCTTCCCACGACCATCGCGAGCTTCATCTTGTTTCTGGAGAGCTGCTTCGCATCAAGTGCCGGCTGAGCGGACATGATGTCGTAGAGCGGCGCCAGGACGAACCGCCCTCCCGGGCGGAGAAACACGCTGAGGTTCTTGGCATGCCCGTCCGTGGCTCCCAGCAACCAGAAGAGGATCTGTGCTTTCAGGAAAGTCCGGCGATCCGTTTCCGGGTCGTCGCTGCCCTTGAGAAGATCGAGAACCTGCGGGATGCCAGGGCCGCCATCGGCCTCGTACTTCCGGGTTGGAGGCACTGAAAGCGCCTGGCAGCAGTCTTCCTGCGGCCGGCGCAGGAGACGCCCCTCCCCCGTCCATTGCCGGTCGAAGCGCTCAACCACAAGGGCGCGGGTCCCCTCGAAGTCAGCGATTTCGACCTGGGCAGTCGGCAGGCCGAAGGCCGCGGCCAATCGCATGCAGAGGAACTCGTTTTCAACGCTCCGTGAGAGATCGATCCCATTTCGGAGCTTGCCGATCTGAGGCTTCAGGATGTGCGTGGTCGGTGTCGTGCCGTGCGGGACATGCCACTTCCCTTTCCAGAAGAGAAGCGCCGTCTTTTCCTGCGCGCCGGCGATCGAGATGCGGAAGTCTTCGTCCGCCTCGATGCCAAGAGGCGACGTAGCGAGATGGCCGAGCCTCTGGCCGATCGTGGCGTTGTCGATCAGGCTTGCCTTCACGACCCCCGGCGGCCCGGGCTCCTCGCCCTCCGGCAGGAACTGCAGAGCCCCGGCGCAGTCGCGACCCGTCTTGGCCAGGAGGCTGTACGCGTCGTAGCCGTCAGCCTCAAGTCGCTCGGCGATGCGCCGACGGATCGGCTCGTTGTCAGGAAGGAGGTTGTCGATCACGGCGAGTACGCGCTCGCCCGTGTACCGGTCTTCCCTGAGAGGAAGCGACAGGGAAACCGGGATCGCGTGCTCCCAGGCAAGCCAGTCGGGGTCGTACTGGAAATCCGTGGCCCCGCTCGCCTGTCGACGCAGCCGCCCGACCAGGCGGCTGTTGAGATAGACGTTGAGCGGGCTTCGGGTCCGCTTGCGGGGCATCAGAAGAGCTCCGCGATGTTCTCACTGCCCTTGGAGCGCTCCCGGACAACGAGCTCGAGGCCGAGTGCTGCTAGCACGTCCACCAAGGTTCGGAGCTGCGTTCCCGGCTCCCCGTTCTCGAGACCTGAGATCGTTGCCTGGCGTAGCTTGGTCTTGGCACCGAGAGCCGTCTGGGACACGCCAAGGGCTCGCCGCTGCCGCCTGACGGCGGCGCCGAGTTGCTTTGGTGTTCGGGCGATCTGGTTCACAGCCTGCGCCCCTCTTCGCCATCATTATACGCCCTAGCGAATATCTGTCAATATACTTTATAACGTATAATTACAATATATACGCCTAAGCGTATAGCTCTTGGCGGGGAGAGCTGCTGCAACTGGGCCGCCGCCGAAGCCTTCAAGGAGGCGCGCCGACGATGCTCGACCTCGGATCGGGGCGAGCTTGCCGCTCCAGCCCTCGATGGCTCGCGCCACTGAGCTGGAAGTTATTACAGATGAGGGTCCTCGTCGGGTCCCGGTCTTCGCGTTGTACCGCCAGAACGGCTTCAGGTGCGGCCGTCGCCGCCGATGATCGGCGCAAGTAAGCCTAAACCCGGCCGCAGCCTTAGCTCAGTACGGCGTACCGTCCTTGCGCGCGAAGACTCGCTTGCCGCCGGGGCCGTCCAGTGCGGCGAGGTCGTCGTCGGGATACTCGACCTCGTCGCCCGCGCCGCGGTCGCCGATCTCGATCAGCACGACGTCGGCGTCCGTGCGGTTGATCAGGTGATGCGCGTCGCCCGTGCCGGCCTTGAATCCGACGCACATGCCGGCCAGCTCGGTGGCGCCGTCGTTGCTGATCAGCGTCGGCCCCCCCTCGAGCACGTAGACCAGCTCGTCCTGGCGCGAGTGGGCGTGGCGCAGCGCGGAGGCCGCGCCGGGCGCGAGCCGCGTGTGGTTCACGCCGAACCTCGTCAGCCTGAACGGGTCGTCGAGCGGGCGTTTGAGCCGACCCGCGGTGACGGCGTCGAACGGCGGCGGGTAGATGCTCTGTCGCGCGCGCGGCGGCGCTTCGGCCGCCACCAGCGTCCTCGGTGGCTTCGCGTCCATGCCGCGACGATCGCACGCCGGCCGGCGCGGCTCACGGGCCGCCCGCGCCGCCGCGTCAACCGGAGTCCTCCCTAGGGAGCCGGCGGGCGCTGGCTAGGCGCGCTCTCCGAGCCAGGTGCCTCGCGCTAGTGGCGGGCGGCGAGCCCCATGACGTCGAGCTTCCCGTAGGATCGTTAGCTCGCGACCGCGAAGAGTCGCCATTCTCCGGGGATACCTCTTAAGGTATGTGTTCCCCGCTCGGTGAAGCAAAGGCCGGAGCCTGCGACCAAGTCCTTTACAGTGCTCGAGACGAGCACCTCGCCTGGCCCTGCCTCAGCCATCACGCGCGCGCCTGTATGCACCGCGATTCCGCTAATCTTATCGCCCAGCGAATGGCATTCGCCGGTGTGGAGACCGGCCCGCGCGCGAAGGCCGAGCGTCGCCGCGATGGCGCGAATCGCGCACGCGCAGCGGATCGCCCGCGCCGGGCCGTCGAACGCAGCGAACACTCCGTCACCCGCAGTGTCGATCTCGCGCCCGCGATGAGCGTTGATTGCGCTACGCGCTGCGGCCAGAAACGCGGCGAGCAGGTCGCGCCAACGCCGGTCGCCGAGATCGGCGGTCTTCTCAGTGGAAGCGACGAGATCGACAAAGAGCACCGTCGCGAGCACGCGTTCCGCTTCGGCTACGTCACGCACACCGGTCAGGAATTCTTGTGTCTCGCCGAGGATGTCCTCGTTCTCGTTCGCCCAGAGCAGATGATCCTCGCCGGGAAGCTCGACGAGGCGCGCGCCGGGAATATGCTCGGCGAGGTAGCGGCCGCAACCCACGTGGACGAGGCGATCACCTGTACGGTGAAGGATCAGGGTCGGCGCCTGGATCGTTGGAAGGACCGCGCGGATGTCGATCTCGATATTCATGCGGTAGAGCGCGAGTGCGGCGGCTGGGCTCGCACTGTTACGCAGGAACGACGCCCAGGAACGCAGGAAACGTTCGTCGCGGCAGAGGCTCGGCGCGAAGATCTCCGGCGCGAAAGGCTTGCCCCAGTCACTAGCCATGCGCTCCATCCCGCGTTCGTGGGCTTCGCGCGTGGGCGCCCAGGGATAGTCGTCGGTGCGCAGCCAGCGTGCGAAGCTGCCGTACGCGACGAGCGCCCGCGTGCGCTCTGGAAAGGTGGCCGCGAAGAGCGCGCAGAGTGGTCCGCCCTCCGAGAATCCGAACAGCGCAGCCCGTTCGGAGGCGGCGGCATCCATGACCGCCCGCAGGTCGTCCATGCGCTGCTCCAGGGTTGGCAATGCGTCTAGCGGAACGCGGTCGGACAGTCCCGTGCCGCGTTTGTCGAACAGAATCAGCCGCGAGAACGATGCGAGCCGTTCCATCGTGCGCACGAACCCCGGGTCCTGCCAGCCCCAGTCCAGGTTCGACACCCAGCCGTGCACGAAGACGAGATCGAGCGGCCCGTTGCCGACGATCTGATACGCGATGTTCACTTCGCCGCTGCGCGTGTAGCGGATTTCGGGACGGTCGATCATGTCATTCGCCTTGGTGACCTTGCCGCGAGAGTATAGGCTCGTGGCAATCTCGGGGTTCGCCGCCGGCGAGACCGGCCCCCAAGCGCTGGGACTGCCCGGCGGGGCGCTGAGAGGACTATCCCTGGTTGAAGGCTCGGGCCAGCCGCGCTTGAGGCGCCCGCTCCGGCCGGCGAAAACGTGCCCCGCTGCAATGCGGACACATGGACTATCGAAGCCCTCACGCCCGCGCGAAGCGGTCGGAGCTCGGGGACCGGTGTTGTTGGGGCAGGCCACGCTCGCGCGCGTAGCCTGATGTTCCCACTCTTTCCCGTCGTTTCCCGGAAATTCCCTGCGGACCGGGTGCAGAGTCAGTGCTAGGCGCTCAGCACTGAAGTGCGCCGCCGCGCGCGAGCGCCGGAGGCGCTCTCGGACCGTGAGCCCCGGAAGGCGCCCGGGATGAGACGAACCTCTGCCTCGCGCTAGCGTGGTCGGATGCGCGAGCAGATCTCCTGCTCACGACCGCCCAGATCGGGATGGCCCTCGCCGGCTTCGCTGGACTCATCACCCTCCTCGGACACCCGGATCTCCGCGCCGACCGGCGCCTCAGCGAGATCCGTTTCCGCAGCATGGTCGAGCTCAGCTTGTTCCTCGTCGGGTTCTGTCTGCTCCCCTTCGTTCCCATCGGGCTGGGATGGAGCGAAGCCATCAGCGGTTGCGTCGTCGCCTATGGCTGTAGCGTCGCCCGTGAGGCGCAGAGAGCATACGTGCAGTTAAGCGTGCATGCCCTGTCATCCGACACCGTGATCATGCCGTCGTGATCGAAATCGCGCGGATCATTCGGTCCACTTGGATCAGTACCACGGGCATCCACTATGAGTTGGATGTCCTCCCGGTCGACGATGCCGTTACCATCCACATCGCAGGCCAATCGGACCGGTACGGGCAGGAGTGATCCCGCGCATCTCCCGACCGTGAGGACGGCAGACGCCGCCACTCCGATCGCGAGGGCGATCGCTAAGGATGCGATGAAATTCAGGAAGGCATCGCGGAGCATCGTTCCTCTTTCCAGGGGAAACCTTGCAAGAGATTGCTACTGGGCTGTTACTGCGTGCCGCTCGCCCGCGCCCTGCCGCGCGCGCGTGGTGACCCCACGCGGAGTGAGAACGCCAAGCACTGCAGCGACGAGGAACAACGCGGCAACGTCGCCGGGCAGGTGACCGTGTTCCGCGGGATCGACGATGGCCTGCACAGCCATGATTCCGCCATGGACCACGCTCGACCACACCGCGAACCAGATGAGGCTGAGGTGGTCCTCGGGCTGGCGCGAGGCCCAGAGCAGAAACACCCCAAGCGTCGCGTAGATGCCCACGATCATCTGCTCGTACTCGTGCTGAGGGGGCTGCCAGGCCCAGCCGGACGGCCACACCACCATCAGCGGATAGATGAGTAGAAACGCGACACCGAACGCGACCAGCGCGACCCGAAGCAGGCGACTCCGGTCCATGCTTGGCACCTCCTGTCATTTTCCGTTAGCGCGGCCTAACGGATGGACGCTCAGCTACGGCCGCCCGTGTACCCCCCGAGTGTCGACCGACGGACGCCGCCGTGTCAACCGGAGTCCTCCCTGGGTGAGCCCGGCGAGCGCTGGCTAAGGCGCGCCCTCCGAGCGAGGCGCCTCGCATCGTGTACGGGGGTCGCCATGCGCGGCGCTTCGCGATCGACCCGCGGGGCCGACCCAAGGACGTGTTACTATGGCCGCGCTTCGAACACCAGATTCACCGGCGTCTGGGTGGCTCGTCGGAAGCGTGTAAACCCGCCCCCAGTGACAACCTCGCGAATGCGAACCTCGCCGGCCTGAGCGCCGAGCGCAAGTCCGACCTCCTGCGATAGCGATGCAGGGGTGCAGACCTGCGTAGACGCGCTGTACATGATGCGACCTATGGGATTGAGATTCTCCTCTACGCGGTCGTGCGCGAATGGTTCGACGATCATCCAGCTCCCATCAGGTGCGAGTGTCCTCAGCACGTGCGACGCCGCACCCGCCGGGTCGCCCATATCGTGCAGGCAGTCGAAAAAGGCGACCAGGTCGTAGCCTTCACCGGGATACTCCTGCGCTCGCGCGACCGTGAACCGAATTCGCTCATCCACGCCCTCCTGCGTTGCCAGCTCTTGCGCGCGAACGATCGACGCCGGGTGATAGTCGAAGCCAAAGAACGTAGAGCGTGGATACGCCTTTGCGAGAAGACGCGTCGATGCGCCGAGGCCGCATCCCACATCCGCAACGCGTGCACCCGCGCGCAGCTTTTCCTCAACTCCGTCCAGCGCTGGGATCCATTCCGAGACAAGGTGGGCCGCATAACCCGGCCGGAAGAAGCGCTCGGTGCCGGAGAAGAGATCAGCGTGGTGGTCATGCCACCCAACGCCCTTGCCAGTCCGGAACGCATCGAGCAGCTTTTCCTGTGCGCGGGAGGCGGCAACCGCGCTCTGGAAGCCGCCCGGGACGAAGGCTGGACTCGACTCATCCGCGAGCGCAAAGGCTTGCTCTTCATCAAGCGAATACTTCTCGGTCGCAGCATCGTAGTGGGCGTAGCCGCTGGCGGCCTGCGCAGCGAGCCACTCTCTGATGTAGCGCTCGGCAGTGTTTGTGCGTTTTGCGAGCTGCGCTGACGTCTGGGGGCCGCCCTCCGCGAGGGCTCGGTAGAGGCCCAGCTTGTCGCCAATGACGACCAGCGTGGCGTGGAATGTCGCACCTAGATCGGCAAAGACTTGGTTCATGAAGCGGTCGAGCTTTGTGGGGTCGATAGCCATCCAGTTTCTCCTCTCTGGAAGTGATTTAGCACCGGCTCTTGTATCCGAGTCAAGCGGTTCCGAGCGCTCGGTCGGATGTTCCTCGGACGCTGGCGCCACGTGCCGTTGCGCCGAGGCGCGCTCTCCAAGCGAGGCGCCTCGCGACCTGGTTCGGAGCCTCGCGGTGTACATTCCCGGCCGCAGTCCCGGAGGGCGCCGCATGACCGAAGCCCACGAAGAGCGCCGGCTCCTCGCGATCATGTTCACCGACGTGGTGGGCTTCACAGCACTTACCGAGCGCGACGAGGCCGCGGCCGTGCGCGTGCGCGAGCGCCACCGGGAGCTGGTGCGGACCCTCGTGCATCAGTTCGACGGCGAGCTGGTGGACGCAACCGGCGACGAGTCCCTCTCGATCTTTCCGAGTGCGCTCCGCGCGGTGGACTGCGCGCTCGCGCTCCAGGGGGCGCTACGCAGCCACCCCGATGTGCGGCTTCGCATCGGGGTCCATCTGGGCGATGTGCTTCGACGCGGTGCCGAGGTCATCGGAGAGGGCGTGAACGTGGCGTCGCGCATCCGTCCCCTCGCCGAACCGGGGGCATCTGCGTCTCGGAGCCGATCTACCAGATGGTGCGGAGCCGGCCCCACGTCCACGCCCGCGCTCTCGGTCCGCAGGCGCTGAAGAACGTCGCGCTGCCCGTCTCGCTCTATGCGCTCTCCGATCGCGGAGGCAGCCGAACCCGCAAAGGCGCCCGGTCGCCGCAGCCGGACCCGCTGGGCGTCCGTGCTCGCCGTCTTGCTCCTCGCCGCCAGCGTTGTCTTCGCGAACCGCGTAGCGATCGGCACCTGGCTCGCGCTCAACGCGCCTCGCGTGCTTTCCCACCCGCTCGAGCAGCGGATCGGCTTCGCGACGACGAGCGACGGCGTGCGCATCGCCTACGCGACGACCGGGCAAGGACCCCCGCTGGTCTTTGTCCTTGGCTGGCTCACACACCTCCAAGAGGGGCTCGGAAGCCCGCTCTACGACGCGGTGGGCTTACTTCGCTGGTACTCCCGCGACCACCTCGTCGTGCGCTATGACGGCCGCGGCTTCGGCCTCTCCGACCGGAACATCGCGGACTTCAGCCTCGATGCGCGGGTCCGCGACCTCGAAGCGGTGGTGAGGGCGCTCGGGCTCGAGCACTTCGCCCTCTATGCCTACTCTGGCGGCGGACCGACCGCGGTGGCCTACACCGATCGGCATCCCGAGCAGGTGACTCGTCTGGTCCTTGCGGCGACGTTCCTGGGGCGCGCGGCGGCCGACGAGGCGGCGGGTCGAAACAACCCGTTTTCCGGCTTGGGTGCGCTCGCGCGCACGGACTGGGAATTGCCGGCCGCACGAGCGGCCTTTGTCGAGCTCCTGGCGTCCGAGGCCGGAGAGGTAGAACGGCATGTGCTGATGCACTTTCTGCGCATCGCCGGTGAAGGGAGCGCCGTCGCCGGGTTCATCGAGTCGACCGCGCAGATCGACGTGTCGGAGCAGGCGCGGCGGATCCGCATCCCCACACTGGTCGTGGCCGGGAACCTGGATCTCGTCGTCCCGGTCGAAAGCTCGCGGGCCCTTGCGGCGGCGATTCCAGGCGCGCGCTTCGAGATCCTGGAGGGCGCGAACCACATCGAGGCCAGTGTCCTTGACCCACGACTCATGCGCTTGGTGTCCGCCTTCCTGGCAGAGGGTGAGGTCCCCGGAAGCCCGAGATGAGCGTGGGGTCGGGGCGAGTGCCGCCATTGCTGACCTATCCGCGCACGGCCTAAGGAATTCATCGCGATTGTGGATCGGTCCTACACCATCAGTGTCGGCTCCCACGAAACCCGATGTCCACGTAGCCCTACGTCGAGGCGCCCTCTCCGAGCGAGGCGCCTTGCGCATGGCGGCGTCGGGCGGCGAATCCGACCCACGTCTCACGAGAAGGACGCGGTACGCGGTTGCTTAGAATGACCGAGTCATTCGGAAGACGATGAGATCGGGGCGCACTCGCTCCCAACTCCAGAGGTTCGGCTTGCCGTGCTGGGTCGCCATCCGGTTCATCAATCCATCCGTCTGCCAGGCGAGGACCTCGGGGTAGGCGGTGGCCTCTGAGATCTCGATTCGATAGCGGTCGCCCCACTCGGGATCGGGCTGCACCTGCCAGCGCGAAAAGTTCAGAAGGCTGGCGCTGAGCGTGGTAAGGAGACGCAAGTCGCGACCGAAGGCCAGGAAGCGCTCCTTCGGGTCGCTCGCCTTTCCAGCCTGCGTGCGGCTCAGGTACTCCATCTGCTGATACAGTCCTGCTTTCAGCAGGCGCTCCGCCGCCTGTGCGCCGCGCTGCTTTAGATATTCGTTGTGCCCACCGCCTTCGACATCCCGCAGCAGTTCCACCAACCGCTCGTAGCAGCGAATGTCGTACCACTGCGTGACCTGGACGACTTGATCGAGGATTTCCAAATCGCCCGGTTCGAGCCGACGGCGGAGTTCGTCGCGGGAAATCTGGCCTGCGGAAACGAGCTTCAAGACGCTTTCGGCGATGCTGGAGAAGAGGGAGCCCTTAATCGACGGGAGGGCCGGCATCTCGGTCACCACCTCTTTCCGCAGCATCGGCTGGCCGAGCGATCCCCTTGAACGGGGCGACGCGAGGAAGTCGACAGGCGTGACGCGGGCGGCGTAGCCCGGTGCCCGGCCCACGGTGGGGTTCGGGGGCGTGGTGCTCTGCACAGGAGCCGGCGGGCTGGTCGAGAGCTCGGCGCTTGGCGCACCCTGTTTCCCGCTCTTTCCCGGTATTTTCCCGCCATTTCCCGGGAGCCGTCCGGATGGCGACTGGGCGCTGAGCGCTCGACGCCTATCTCTGCCGCCGTGGCCTCGTTACCCAGAGCGCCTGCCCAGTGAGCGATTCTGCGTGGCTTCCGCGCTTGGCTCAGCGGCGAAGCTGCCCGGTGGACGTGCTGGCAATGCGCTCGGCGCTTAGCCATGTGCCGGCTCCACTGTGGCGCCACGCACCCCAAGTTCGCCGTGATCGGCTTCTCACGCGAAAGTCATCCAGTAGCTCCGAGTGCAGGTGTACGGTCCCCTTGAGGAGAAAAACCCTATGGATGATGGGGATTACAGTCGGGCTGGCGATGATGGCGCTCGTGGTTGCCTTGAGTCGGGCCGGCAATCTTTAGCCCACCGTGGCCCAGGAATGTCGTTCACCCCACGTTAAGTCCCGACCTGGGCCGCCGAATCGAAGCACTACGACCAACAGAAGCCGCGCTCGTTCGTAGCTCCGCACAGCAGTTCATAGTGGTTTCTATCTTCGCAAAAGTACGACAGCTCTACACACTATTGTCACACCACACTCGGCCTTACGTCAGCCGGACGAGCACGAAACGACGCGCGTAATCGCGCTCAGAACGACGATCGGTCCCGAACCGCACCCGTAGTGTTGGCAATTCCCGGCTCTTCTTTCCGCAGATCATCGGCCAGCGCGGCTGCGGCATCCGAATTCGAGGTCGGGTCGCTGTCGACTCCAGCCTGATGTCCGTTGTGGTCGACCCCTCGCGAGCGGATTGGGCAAAGCTGCAGCACCTCGTGCGCCGACGCCTTGCACTCCGGGTGACCGGTGTTCGGGCGGAGGTACAGGTCGAGCTTGACGGCGACCTGTACGTAGGTGAGTACGGCTTCCGACGCGGGGTGCTCGTTCCGACAGGCGGTGCGGTCTCGACTTGGGCTCTCCGGGGAACCCAGCCCCACCTGTACGTCGATTTCGACGCCCTGGAGAAAATTCAGTCCGAAAAGGAGGTGATGGAAATACTGACCGAGGAGTACCTCAGTGAGCGCGAGGCTTCGTGAGTAGATCACTGTCTCGATTCTCACAGGGCAGCCCCTGCCCCATCTGCAGGGGCTGGCCCTCTGCCGTGGTAGTTCGGGATCCGGAAGGCTATCGCGACGGCATGGAACCCCGACCCTCAGGTTCGAAGGCGGATCAAACCCCAGAAGTGACGCCATCTTGGACTAGCAGTGTTGCAGGCGACTGCAACCGGCTGCATCGACCTGCAACCGCGACGGCCGGACGGCCCGAGACGGCCCCGCAGATTCACTGAGAAATGTGCTGCCTCGGCCGCCTCCCCTCCGGGTCGGCGCTCGGCCTCACATCGCCCGCCAGCGACGCGCGCCCTTTACCCCGTGGGTTCGGACGCCCTTTTGGGCGAACCCAACCCTCGACGCGATACCGCTTCGGCGAGCCCGCGCGAGGCCAGTGCCGCGAACACGTACGCACCGGCTAGCGCGCCGAAGCCCTTCCAGAGATGCGTCCACTCTACGTTTCCAGCTGCCAGCTTGGCCAGGTGACCGGCGGCCAGAGAGATGTGGACTGCGGCAATGGCCACTGCTGTGAGTGGGTGCAGGACGATGCGCGGTAGAGGAAGCACGAAGCGCAGTGGCATGGCGTTGCTAAGACTCATTTGAACAGCTCTACGGTCGCGAACGGCTCGGCCGACCAGGGCCGGAAGCGATTGAGCGTGAACTTCGTCTTCTGCCCGGGCTTCACGTCCACGTGCACGAAGTTGTAATCCTCTTTGGGAGCCTCGCCCTTCCAATACAGATCCGGCGGGTAGCCCTCCGGTACCTTGATGTGCGTTCTACCGGGAAGAATCGGATCTTGTTCCGCGCCACCGCCACCCAGCAGCAGGTACTTCACGCCGTCCACCTCGTAGAGCTCGGTCGTGTGTACGTGACCATTGAAGACAACGATGTCCAGGTCCTTGGCGTAAGACGCAAGAAGCTTGTGGGGATTCTGAGACTCGGGGATGGGGCCCATGCCGGAGCGGGCGAAGGCGGGGTTGTGGAACGCGATGAAGATCTTGCGGGTGCCCGCAGCCTTGGCCTCGTCTAGCCACACCTGGAGCTGCTTCATCTGTTCTTCGTAGGAGGGCCGGGTGGCACCCCAGGCCGTGGGCTCGCGATAGTCGTATTTGCCGGTCCACAGGAAGATGAAGCGAACGCCGTCGTAATCAAACTTGTAGATGAGTTGTTTGTCGGAAACCCCGAATTTTTTCAAATAGGGAAAGAAACTCAAGAGACCTTCCACGTCGGTGTCGCCCCACACTTCGTGATTGCCGACTGCGGGGAAAACGCGCCCATCCAGCCCGGCGGCCCGCATCTGCGTGTCCGGGTCTGGCAACTGCTTCAATACCTCCTCGTTCACCAGTTTCCAGTAAGGGCTGTCGGAGGGTTTGCTGCCCTGCTTGGCCCACCAAATCAGGTCCCCGGTACTGAGGACAAACTTGGCCTGCCCGCTCTTGACATCTCTCACGATTTCGCGGGTCACCCAGTCGCCGCCTTCCAGCCGGAACATCGTGTGCCGGACTCCCGGCATCAGTTTCACGTCCTCAACCGAGGCTTCCGTCACCCAGCCCTTATCCACGGTCAGCGTGGTCACTTCGCTTGCCGTCATGAATGGCATGACGATCTGCACCAGCTCGTTGTTGGACGGATCATAGGTCAGCTTGACCTTTTTATTGACGACCTCGGCAGCGACTTTCTCGGGAAGCACGAGTTCAAACATGTCCACCATGAGTTCGCGAGCTTCCGCTGCCTGGTCCGCTTTGTACGGGAGGTACATCATTGATCGCGAGTCACCGTACACGTCAAACGAAAAGCCGGGCCCGGCCTCTTCTGCTGTCTTGACCTTCTCATCCGCCGCGGGGTTTTTTGCACATCCGGCCAACGCAAGGGCAGCGATGGCCGCAACGAGCACGACGCAGGACGACATCAGCTTCATTGTTCTCAGGCGCGCCCCAAGATTCATTTCCGCCTCCTTAGTACTACTGTGTCAGAAAATGCATACTCTCCGTCGATGGCGCGTTTTAGACAGTGTTCTTGTTTCCGACGATGATGACACAGTAGTATTAGGCAACCGTCGCGTAACGTCTCCCCGATATTTCCATCACACTCGGCAGGCACTTGCGGCAAAAGATCGTACGCCGGCAGGCACTCCCAGGGAACGCACAACACCACACAACAGCGGTAGGCCCGGGCAAGTTTCAGCACTTGGTGTGCGAGTTCGCGCAGCCTGTGCCGGGGGCCGCCTCCCCCTGCGTCGGACGATTGCCACTGAGCTGCTCGGTGGGGGTATCGACGTGGAGATTAGCCGCCAGCTCAGTGTCATCAAAGGACGAGTTCCGAGATGGTTGGCCGCCTCGGACGCAGACCAGCGTTGCAACCCCGAGCCGGCGACCGTCATCGAGTGCGACCGCCTGACCGGCTCACGTTTGTGCTGCAGGCGGCGAGTTTCTCATTGACCTTGGCTTCGGGCGTACCGGGTTTCGCGATCGCGGCGTCCCAACGGTCGGACTCCTGGCCGAAGGTGGCGAAGCTGGGTTCACGGCCAATCCAGTAGACGACGCTCAGATCGGGGCCTGTGAACGGAGGCGCGACCTCCACCGAGTACTTGTACCCCTGACTCTTCATGACGCCGCGAAATTCATCGACCACGCCCAGGTATCTGTCGATTGGGCATCCATCCTTGAGCCGACTGGTGATGACATCGAGATAGTCGGCGCGCGCGACAAGAGGTGTCAGCAGCATTGTAAATGCGAGAAGTGTTGTTCGGAAATACATAGATTTCTGCCCTCGTCCCCCCAACGGAAGGTGACATCATGCCGAGTAGTGAGATCAAGCGAAGACACCCCACGTATCGAGCATCGATCGGGGGGGTCTGATGCCCCAGACTCTTTGCCGTGTCGCCGTGCCCCACCACGGGTCGAAAAGGCGGTCGAACCAGGGATCGGGGTACACGGCTCGCTCGGGTTTCGCCTTCGCCGAAACCCGGGACGAGAAGAGACCGTCCGGCGCGAGCCGGACGACTCCTTCTTCTCTGGATCTTACGATCCGTCGGACAGGGTGACTACGGCAGCTCCTGGATCAGGCTGCTCTCCACGGGTTCGGCGGGCGGATTCTTCTGGAACGAGGCGACGAGCTGCTGCCACGCGCCATCCCCGTTGAGCTTGTCGATGAAGTGGCCGTACGCTGCCCCGTCGGCGTGCTGGATCGTGTAGAGGACCGTGCCGGCGTTGCTGCCGACCTGCGCCTGCCAGATGCGCACCTGGGCGCCGAGCCCCTGGTGGATCTTGCGCGCCTGATGGCAGACCTTGATGAAGTCCTCGAAGCGCCCCGGAAGCGGACGCCACCTGTTAACTTGCGCCAATACCATGTTCGATGTCTCCTGGGGAGGCTGCCTCCCCGAATGCCTCGATCCCGATCATGCTAGGGAATTCCCACCGGCCGGGAGTCACACACTACCACACAACAGCGGTAGGCCCGCTATCCCGGGATCCATGGAAATCCTGAACCGAATGTGTGGGCTGAGCCGAACCCATGAACCGAACGGTTCGGACAGCGGGCTCGTGTAGGTGCCGGGGAAAGCCACGCGGATAGAAGGACGATCCGATGGCACAGGACTTCCTGGTAGAGGCAGATCAATGTCGCGCATGTGATAGTGGGCGACCCGAATGGACTGAACCGCAAGGAGCGCAAGATGAATCCTATCGACGTGAGCACCTGGAGTGGAAACTGGGCTTGGGGCCTGCCCTTGATCGTGCTGACTGTGGTCATGCACGTATGTGGTCTCGGGCTTATCCACGAAAGAGTTATCCGTGTCTTGGGCGGCGCTGTCGAGCGCCGCGGATTCCTGCCCAAGTTCGCCGTGGTCATGAGCGTCACAGCCTTGTTGACTACCACCCTACACGGAATTGAGGGGGGCATCTGGGGTGCCGCATACCGATTTCTAGGTGCCCTCCCAGACAACAAGAGCGCGATGCTCTACTCGCTCAGCGCGATGACCACCTATGGCCACGCCAACCTGTATCTTCAAGCGCACTGGCAGTTGATGGGTGCTTTGGAGGCGCTCAACGGGATGCTGCTGTTCGGGCTGACCACCGCCTTTCTGTTCGCCATGATCCAGGGCGTCTGGCCGCTTGGAAGTAGGCAACGGCGGCGGGAACTCTATGGACCAGCACAACCGCCAGCACCGCCAGCGATATACAGTAACAACGACATCATGTGACGGCAAAAGGTGATCGAACGCAAAGCAGAGCCCGATCACGCTCGTCGCCAACGAGATTCACCAGAAAGAGCGAAGTCCAGCCGTCGAGCCTTTTCGCAGGCGAGCAGCCCGAACATGATGACGAATCTTTCATGGTAGAGCACGCAGGCGCAGAAGGCTGCGGATTGGATTCTCGGAAAGAAGGCAGCCGAGGAGGCCGAGACCACCGCCGAGCTGGAGCTGGCGGCTTGATTTGCCAAGGCGGGGCCGGAGGGGCCTCGTCCCAGTTCCGTTAGCTGAAGAGGAAGCCAGGATGCCCCGAGTTGCCCTCTACGCCCGTGTCTCCACCACCGAGCAGCACGTCGAGCCTCAGCTTCATGCGCTGCGCTCGTATGCCGAGGCCCGCGGCTTGGAGGTAACAGGTGAGTACCTCGACGAGGGCATTAGCGGTGCCAAAGATCGGCGCTCCGCGCTTGATCGCCTCGTGTTTGATGCGCGCCGGCGGATGATCGATGTTGTTGCCTGCGTGAAGCTCGATCGGCTGGCCCGTAGCGTCCATCACCTGACAAGCCTCGCGCGGGAGTTTGAGGCGCTGAGCCTTGATCTCGTCGTCCTGGGTCAGGCGATCGACACGAGCACGCCCGCTGGTCGGCTTCTTTTTCACGTTCTGGGCAGCATTGCCGAGTTTGAGCGCGATCTGATAGGTGAGCGGACGGCGGTGGGGATGCGTGCGGCAAAGAGTGCGGCAAAGAGGCGGGGCACCAGAATCGGGCGACCGCGGACCATGCTTTCCCGATCCCAGCTCACAGGAGCGGCCCGGGCCGCAGAGTCGCTCGCAGGAGTGGCTCGCCTTTTGAGTACGTCTCCCGCGAGAGCCCGTCGGCTGCTTGTGGAAGCGGGCCTGTCGGAAATGGTGTCTGGATCGGGCCTCGCAACTGCGCGAAATCGCAGGGCATAGATAGCGGCAACTTCACTGTCAGAAAGGGGTCCCTTTTTTCCAAGCCCTCGCGTCACACCATGACCTTGAACTCGCCCAGCGCCCACGGCGTTCCGGCCTCGAGCTCCTCGAGGGCTCTACCCACGCCTCCGCGAGTGCGCGTCGCATCTCGTTCGAAAGTTGAAACCGCATCACGGCGCCTCGTCCGCATAGACGAACTTGCAAATACACCGCTGGAATCGCTCGGGATCTACGGTGGTGAGGTAACTCGCGGCGGTGGCGGCTAGGCCTGCTCCGACGAGTGTCAAGACCGCTGCGGCGGTGGCGACGAGAGGAAGGTCAGGGTTCGGGTCCCAGTTCCCTCCGAGCACAGCCGCGATGGCCATGGCGCCTGCGGCGGCTATCGCCCCCCTCGGCTCTTGTACACGGCGCCACGCCCAGGCGAGACCGTCGACCCAGAAGCTGAAGGGGTACTGACGCTCGGCTGGCGGCGCGGGTCCCGGTGGGGTCGTTTTCGCGCCCGGCCCAATTGGGAACTCCCGCTCGTGCAGAGCTCTCGCCACACACACGAGCATGCCGGTGGAAAGGTACAGCGCGACCGCGGCGTCGAGGAGGACAGGGTTGCCGAGTTGCTTCCGACCGGACACCTTGCGCGGCCATGGATGCCACTGCCCGAACGTCGCTTCGTGTCTTTGTCCGCGAGCTCCGTGCCATCGCTGCGCCCTACTGGAGAGGCGACGATCGCTGGAAGGGCCTCGGCCTGCTGGCCGTCATCGTCTCGCTGAACCTCGGCATGGTCGGCCTGAACGTGCTGCTCAATCTGTGGCGAGCGGCCTTCTACAACGCGATCCAGAACAAGGACCTGCCGGCATTCTGGCGCCAGCTTGCGATCTTCGGCGGGCTCGCCACAGCTTTCATCGCCGCCGCCGTCTACCAGCTCTATCTGAACCAGATGCTCCAGATCCGCTGGCGGCGCTGGCTCACGGAGCACAGTCTCGATCGCTGGCTACAGAGCCGCGCCTACTACAAGATGCAGCTCGTCGACAGCGGCACCGACAACCCGGACCAGCGCATCACGGAGGACATCAAGGCGTTCGTCATGCTGACCTTGCGCCTCGGCCTCGGCCTGTTGCGCGAGTCTGTGACCCTGGTCTCGTTCGTGACGATCCTATATGGCCTCTCCGGTGTGCTCGAGTTCAGCCTCGGTGGTCGCAACTGGTCGATCGCGGGTTACATGGTTTACATCGCACTGGTGTATGCGCTGATCGGCACGTGGCTCACGGCGAAGATCGGGCGCCCGCTCGTGGGGTTGAACTTCCACCAGCAGCGCTTCGAAGCCGACTTCCGCTTCGGTCTGGTTCGCTTCCGCGAAAACTCCGAGGGGGTGGCGCTCTACCGCGGCGAGCCCGACGAGCGTCGTCGCTTCCTCGGTCAGTTCGGCGCCGTGGTCGAGAACTGGTGGCAGATCATGAAGGCGCAAAAGCGCCTCACCTGGTTCACCTCGGGCTACGGCCAGGCGGCGGTCGTGTTCCCGTACATCATGGCAGCTCCGCGCTACTTCTCGGGCGCGATCCAGCTCGGCGGCCTCATGCAGACGGCCTCCGCCTTTATGGAGGTGCAGAGCTCTCTCAGCTACTTCGTGGATGCCTACACCGACATTGCAGAGTGGCGCGCGGTCGTGGAACGGCTTGCGGGCTTCCGCGAGGCCACCCAGCGTGCCCACGATCTCGAGGATAGCCGCACGGGCGTCTACCCGGCCGAGGGCGAGGCGTCGAATCTTTCGCTCCACGGCCTCACGCTCGAGCTGCCCGACGGCCGACACCTCCTTGACGGCGCGCACGCGTCGCTGCGGGCGGGCGAGTCGGTGCTCATCTCTGGCCCGTCAGGCGCGGGCAAGAGCACGCTCTTCCGCGCGATCGCTGGGATCTGGCCCTTCGGTCGTGGTCGCATCGCGCTTCCCGCTGCCGCCCGCACGCTCTTCCTCCCGCAGAAACCGTATCTTCCGATCGCGACGTTGCGCGACGTCGTGCTCTATCCAGGAGGCGCGCCCGACGGCGCGGGCGATGATGCGGCGATCCGCGCGACGCTCGCGGCGGTCGGGCTACCCGCACTCGCGACGCATCTTGACGAGGAAGGGAATTGGGCTCTTCGGCTCTCGGGCGGTGAGCAGCAGCGGATCGCGTTCGCGCGTGCTCTCCTGCAACGGCCGGATTGGCTCTTCCTAGACGAAGGGACGAGTGCCCTCGACGAGGCTACGGAGGGGTACCTCTACGGGCTGCTGCGCGAGCGCCTGCCTACGACGACGATCGTAAGCATCGGTCACCGCTCGACACTTGCGGCGTTCCACGACCGGCGTCTCGCGATAGAACCTGCAAAAGGCGGCAACGGACGGCTCCTGACCTTTATGGATGCCGGCCAGCCGAGCGCGGCCAGCGCCCTCACCCAGCTCGGGTAGGGCCAGGTCTCAGCTCTCGAGAGTCCAAGCTTCCCTTCCGCGACGCACTTACCGCGCGAGGAGGCGGCCGGCCCAGAACCAGAGCCAGAGCCCGATCAGGAGGGAGAGGATCGGATCCACCCAGCGCCAGCCGAAGAGGTGAATAACGAGCGCGCCCACAAACCCGAAGACCGTCAGTGCGCCGTCCGAGAGCTCATGCGCGAGTGCGGCGCGGAACGACCAGTGCGTCTTTGAGGGCGCAGCGAAGAGGAAGGCGGTCGTCAGATTGGCTGCCAACCCAAGGACCGCGAGCAGCATCGAGGCCGGCCAGTGGTAGCCTGAGGCCGTGATCCAGCACCCGAGGATCCGAGCGACCGCGCCCTCCGCTGGCGCGAAGGAGCTCGGTTGCCTCTTGCTCCTGACCCTCGCGTTGCTTCTGCCGTTCATCCGCAAGCCCCTGCACGTCGACGATCCGATGTACGTCTGGACGGCGAAGCACATTGTCGAGCACCCGGTCGACTTCTACGGTCTGGACGCGAACTGGCGGGGGATCGTGGAGCCGATGGCGGTGTTCAACCACAATCCGCCCGGCGTTTCGTATTGGCTCGCTCTTGTCGGTGCTCTTTTGGGGTGGAGCGAGCCCGCACTGCATACGGGCATGCTGGTTCCGGCCGTCCTCGCCATCGTGGGGGTCTTTCTCCTTGCACGAAGCCTCGGCGCTCCACCAGGTCTCGCGAGCCTGAGTCTCCTCGCGATGCCCGGATTTCTCGTCTCGGCCACGACGCTCATGGCGGATGTCCTCGCCACGGC
>DATFYN010000611.1:0-10138 GCA_035315025.1 Myxococcota bacterium | reverse complement strand
GCCTGTTCGAGCGCCTCAAGGCCCATCCCGCCGAGGCCGAGTCGATGCGTCGCGCCGGGCGCAAGACCGCCAAACACTACGCCTGGCCTGAAATCATCGAGCGCCTCTTCCTGCCGCGGCTAGATCTCCTGCGCTACTGCGCGGAGTAGCCGTCGCGCGCGACGGTGAGCAAGCGCTGACATTTCGATCACATCCGCAACGTGTGACGAGGATCACGGCACCCCCCCTGAATGTCCTGCACTTTGCCGGCTTCTGGCTTCCTGGAGGGGGCAAATGGAACCGCAAGCACAAGCGCGCGCCAGCGAACCGAGCTGGGAGGGAGACCTCCCCTGCGCTGCGCGCCAGCAGGCCCTGGTCACGGAACACCTCCCGCGCGTTCGCGGCATCGTGCAGCGTCTTGGCTCGCGCCTCCCCCCGCACCTCGACCGCGAGGAGCTCGTGCATGGCGGCGTTCTCGGGCTGATCGACGCTGCGCGACGCTTCGATCCAAAGCTCGGCTGCAGCTTCGTCTCCTACGCGGAGATCCGGATCCGCGGCGCTGTGCTCGACCAGCTGCGCGCCATGGACTGGGTGCCGCGGACGATCCGCGAGCGGCGACGACATCTCGAAAGCGCCGAGCGCGACATCGAAAGACGAGAGGGCCGGCGGGCAGAGCCCGGAGAAGTCGCCGAGCTCCTTGGGCTTGCACCGGAACGATTCGAACGCCTTCGCTGGCTCGTCTTCGAAGCGCCGCTCCATCCTTCCGCGGAACCATGGGACGAAGCGGCCCATGCCGAGCGTCACGCCCACGCCGCCGACCCCCTCCAGCTCCTCGGCCGCGGCAGGGCGGAGGAGGCCGTAGCCGATGCGCTGGCACGCCTTCCCGCACGCGAACGCGCGGTCGTGTCGCTCCTCTACTGGGAGGAGCTGAGCCTCGACGCGGCGGGCAAGACGCTCGGTCTCAGCGAATCGAGGATCCGTGCGCTGCACCTCCGCGCGCTCCTGCGCTTGCGGCACCAGCTCCGCGGGCTGCACGAGTAGACCGCGCGACAGGCTCCGGGCGGCGCGGTAGCGTGGACCGCCAGCCCGGAGGGAGCCATGGATTTTTCGATCCCGTCGGACGTCGCCGCCACGCTGAGTGCGCTCGACGCCTTTATCGAGAAGGAGATTCGCCCGCTCGAGAACGCGAATCGCCAATACTTCGACCACCGACGAGAGAACGCCCGTACCAACTGGGACGCGGACGGGACGCCGCGCAAGGAGTGGGAGGAACTGCTGGCCGAGATGCGCCGGCGCGCGGATCACGCGGGCTTCTTGCGCTGGTCGCTCCCCGAAGAGCTCGGTGGGAGCGGCGGCGGCAACCTCGGCATGGCCATCATCCGCGAGCATCTCGCCCACAAGGGGCTGGGCCTGCACAACGACCTGCAGAACGAATCGTCTGTCGTGGGCAACTTCCCAATCGTTCAGATGTTCCATGCCTATGCAAAAGGCGAACAGCGGAAACTGATCGAGCCGATGATCACCGGCGAGCTGCGCGTCGCCTTCGGCCTGACCGAACCGGATCACGGAAGCGACGCCACCTGGATGGAGACGCGCGCCGTCCGCGCCAGCGACGAGTGGGTGATCGACGGCGCAAAGCGCTTCAACAGCGGAATGAATCACGCGACCCACGACCTGGTGTTTGCGCGCACCTCGGGCAAAGCCGGGGACGCCCAGGGCATCACCGCTTTCCTCGTGCCGACGGACGCGGAGGGCCTCGAGATCCCCTACTACCACTGGACCTTCAACATGCCCACCGATCACGCGGAGGTGATCCTACGAAGCGTTCGCGTACCGCACTCCGCCGTGGTGCACGAGGTGGGCGAGGGTCTGCGACTCGCGCAGCACTTCGTGCACGAGAACCGCATCCGTCAGGCCGCCTCCGGGGTGGGCGTCGCCCAATACTGCATCGACGAGAGCGTGAAGTACGCGCGAGAGCGCAAGACCTGGGGAGTACCGCTCGCGGATCGTCAGGCCATTCAGTTTCCGCTGGCCGATCTTCACACAGAGGCGGAGCTGGTTCGAAATCTCGTCTACAAGACAGCCTGGCAGCTCGACCGCCATGACCAGCTCCACGTCTCGGACCGTGTCTCGATGGCGAACTACCGCGCGAATCTGCTCGCCTGCAACGCAGCCGACCGTGCCATGCAGGTCCACGGGGGGATCGGATACACCCGCGCGAAACCTTTCGAGCACATCTACCGGCATCACCGGCGTTATCGCATCACCGAGGGTTCGGAAGAAATCCAGCTGCGAAACGTGGCCGGACACTTGTTCGGATATATCCGGCGCTAGGCCCGAGCCGCGGTTCTGCGGGTCCGATTCCCACAGCCGACCCGGTACGCGCTACGCTCGCTCCCGCGCTCGAGCAGCGCCTTGGGAGTAGGCACAGCGTGGCCAAGTGGCGGAACGTGACGCGCATTCACAGCGCGGTGTATCGCTGGAGCGGCGGACGCCTGGGCGCCCGGCTGGCGGGCATTCCGATGCTTCTCCTCACCACGGTGGGCCGCACGAGTGGCCTGCGCCGTACCCTCCCCCTTGCCTACCTCGCGGATGGCGACGACTTCGTCGTGGTGGCGTCGAACGGGGGGCAAGAGGTGGATCCTGCCTGGTGGCGGA
Organism: Myxococcota bacterium; assembly: GCA_035315025.1. Lineage (GTDB taxonomy): Bacteria > Myxococcota_A > UBA9160 > UBA9160 > UBA9160 > UBA9160. The sequence goes on along the minus strand of DATFYN010000611.1, from coordinate 7,501 downwards.
ACCTCCAGCAGAACCCAGAGGCGCAGGTGCAGGTGGGACGGGAGACCTTCCGGACCCGCGCGCGGCTCGCTGGCCCGACAGAGCGCGCGCGTCTTTGGCCACTGCTCACGCAGGCGAACCCGGCCTGGGCGGCTTACGAGAAGAACACAAAGCGCGCGATCCCGGTCGTCGTGCTCGGGCGGAGCACCTAGCGCGCGGGTGGGGCCTGCGGTCCGCGCACGAGTTTGCCCGGAAGAGCGCCCGTCGGCTTACCTTCCTCGAAGGTCAGCTCGCCGCTGCAGACCGTCGCGCGATAGCCATCCACCCTCTGGATCAGACGGCGGCCCGCGGCAGGCAGGTCGAACACCATCTGCGGCGGGTGGATGCGCAAGCCGTCGAAGTCGATCACGTTCAAGTCCGCCTTCATTCCCGGCAGAAGGGCGCCGCGGTCATAAAAGTCGAACAACTGCGCGGTGCGCTGGGTCTGGGCGTGAACCACCTGCTCGAGCGGGAGCCTGGCGCCGCGGCTGCGGTCACGGACCCAGTGGGTGAGCAAGAAGGAAGGCATGCTCGCATCACAGATGAGCCCGCAATGGGCGCCGCCATCGGACAACCCGAGGACCGTCGTCGGGTGTGTCAGCATCTCCCGGATCGGTTCGAAATCTCCGTTGGCGTAGTTCAGCAGCGGAAAGTAAAGAAGCTCGCGTCCCTCGCGAGAAAGCAGGAGATCCAGCGCTACCTCCCGCGGCTCGCGCCCTTCGCGCTTGGCGATCGCCGCCACACTGCGCTCTGGCGCCGGCTCGTAGTCCGGCGGGTCCCCGAGCGGGAAGAGCTTGTGGAACGCGGTGGCCACGAAGGCCGCCAGCGGGTTCGGGTGCTCCGCTGGCTCCTCGACCAGACGACGCCGGCGCTCTGGATCCTGCAGGGCGCGGACCCGTGCCGCGAGGGGCAAATGCGCGATCTCACGGTAGGCGGGATGCAGGAGAAACGGGTGCGCGGTGCTCTGGAGACCCATCAAGAGACCCGTCGGTCGCGCGGCGACCTGGGGCGTTACGCGCCCGCCCTCCGCCGCGGAACGTGAGGCTTCCGCGAGCAGGCGCCTCCACTGGCCCGGATCAAAATCATTCTGCAGACACGCAAAGGTGACGGGACGACCGGTCTCCCGGGAGAGCTGGTGCATTCAGGCAAGCTCGCGAGCCTCGGGCGCGAGATCGCTGGCGAGCTCGAAGACGCCTTGGCCGAGCTCTCCGAGCACGCGGCCAATGCCGAGTACTTCTTCGTCGCCGGCAAAGGTGCCCGGTACCGGCTCGCCGTCGATGGCGCGGTGCAGGAGGGTGCGCGAGGTCGAAAATCCGACCGCCCCTGCGGCGATCGCTTCCCGCACGATCTCCGCCATGGCGGCGATGTCCTGAGGCGTCGCCTTCTCGTTCTTCGCGCCGCGCTCGCCCATCACGTACGCGCGGACGGCGCCGTGGGGTACCTGCGCCGCCACGTCCAGGGCGCGCGGCATGCGCTCGAGAGCGGCCAGGTACTCGGGAAAGCTCTCCCACTCCCAGCGGATCCCCTCCGCGAGAGCGGTGCCCGGGATGTCTTCGACACCTTCCATGCGGCCAATCAGCCATTCGTGGCGTTCGGGCTTGGCCGGCGCGAAACCAACGCCGCAGTTGCCCATCACCACGGTCGTGACGCCGTGCCAGCCGGAGGGCGTGAGATAGGGGTCCCAGGTCACCTGTCCGTCGTAGTGGGTGTGCACATCGACCCAGCCGGGTGTCACGAGAAGACCCCGGGCGTCGAGCTCGCGGCGGCCGGGCAAAAGGTTTCTGCCGACCGCGGTCACGCAGGCTCCGTCGATCGCGACGTCGGCTTCGCGCGCGCTGGCTCCGGTTCCGTCGACAACGACACCCCCGCGGATCACAAGATCGTGCATGGAGGAGCTCCTCTTCCGGTTACCTTTCGCGATTCTCGCACGCCAGACCGAGTGACGGGACGCAGCTCGCGACGTAGCCCTCGAAAACCCGAGGCTTCCATGCCCGCGTCAAGACCTTGGCTGCACGTGCTATCGAAATCTTGACTGATGCCGGGTATGGCCTGTGCGAAGGCACTGGCGGACCGCAGCGCGACGGACGCTCGTGGAGTCCTCGAACTCCCCGCTTGAGAGCCTCGCCTTACTCATGCGATCGAGCCGTCGCGGCCTTTCCAGCGTCGTCGAGCCGAGACCACTCCGAGCACTCGATCGCGTGCGCCGCAAGTGCGCTCACGACGCTCAGGATCGCCGCCCAGAATACGCCTCGAACCATACCCGCTCCCTCGCCTGTGCGGGTAGTGTACTCCCGCGGCGCGAGCGGCGGAAACCTCATTGCGAAAACGTCGCAAGAACCGGTGCGTGGTCGGAAGGCTGCTTGCCTTTTCGCTCGTTTCGGTCGATCTCCGCGCTGCTGCAGCGCGCCGCAAGCGGCTCGGTCGCAAAGATGTGGTCGATGCGCAGACCGTTGTTCTTCGGGAACCCGAGCATCCGGTAGTCCCACCAGGAGTAGTGGCCGCCCTCGCTGTGGTGCCTGCGGAAGGTGTCCACGAGGCCCAGGTCCGCGATGCGCGCGAGCGCTGCGCGCGCCTCGGGATGACAGAGAACGCTATCTTTCCACTGCTCGGGCCGTGCGACGTCACGATCCTCGGGCGCCACATTGAAGTCGCCGCACAAGACGGCCGACTCGTCTTTTTCGAGGGTGCGTTCGAGGTAGCGGCGCATGCGCTCCATCCAGCGCAGCTTGTACCCGAACTTTTCCGACCCCACCTCGCCGCCGTTCGGGAAATAGGCGCACACCACGCGAATGCCACCCACCCGCGCGCTGATCACGCGAGCCTGTGCGTCGTCGTCACCGTCGCCAAAGCCCTTCTCGACCTCTGCCAGCGGTTCACGAGAGAGGATGGCGACGCCGTTGTATGTGCGCTGGCCGTGCACGGCCGCCTGGTAGCCGAGCGCCCCGACGGCCGCGCTCGGGAAGTCGTCGTTTGCGGCCTTCAGCTCTTGAAGACAGAGCAGTTCCGGTTGCCTCGCGGCGAGCCACGCCAAGAGCCTGGCTTCGCGAGCCCGTACGGAGTTCAGGTTCCAGCTGGCAATCCTCATTAGGGGATAGCTCTAGCCCCAGCGCTCGGGCTTCACCAGGGCGCAGCCGTCTGTGCTACCCGAGGACCCATGGTGCAGAAGGCACTCGACGAGCTGGTCTCGCTCCTCGACCTCGAGGAGCTCGAGGTCAACATCTTCCGCGGGCGCAGTCCGAAGGAGGACAGGCAGCGTGTGTTTGGCGGCCAGGTCGCCGGCCAGGCGCTGGTCGCGGCCGGACGTACGGTGGAGCAGGGCGTCCTGCATTCCCTCCACGCGTACTTCCTGCGCCCCGGAGATCCCAAGATCCCGATCCTCTATGAGGTCGACCGCATCCGCGACGGCAAAAGCTTCACCACCCGTCGCGTGGTCGCGATTCAGCACGGCGAAGCCATCTTCCACCTCTCCGCATCGTTCCAGCGCCCCGAGGCGGGCCTCGAGCACCAGATCCCAATGCCGGAGACTCCCGGCCCGGACGAGCTGCCTGCGGGCAAGGGTCGCTTTGCGAAAGCCCCTCCAGATCTGCCCGAAGAGATGCGCAAGTGGCTCCAGCGACCGCGGCCGATCGAGATCCGGCCCGTCGAGCCCATGGAGTACTTCCGGCCCGAGAAGCGGCCGCCTCACCAAAGGGTGTGGATCCGTGCCGACGGAAAACTCCCGGATGACCTCATGCTCCACCAGTGCGTCGTGGCCTATGCCTCGGACATGACACTTCTCGATACCGCCACCCTCCCCCACGCCATCTCCTGGTTCGATCCGCGCTTTCAGATGGCGAGCCTCGATCACGCCATGTGGTTCCATCGGCCCTTCCGCGCAGACGACTGGCTGCTCTACGCACAGGAGAGTCCCTCCGCTTCGGGGGCGCGCGGCTTCACCCAGGGACGCCTTTTCACCCGCGCCGGCATCCTCGTGGTCTCGGTCGTCCAAGAGGGACTGATTCGGATGCGGGCTTCGGGGGAAGGCCGCGCCCGCTGACCGCCGCTCCTGGAGCTCCCTCTAGCGCCAGAGCGCTTCGAGTTCGTGGAGCTCCGCAATGGCGTGGTGAACGTTGTCGCCGGGTCGTGCACGTGCATCCTTCGCCTTCCAGACCGTCCGCATGCCGAGTGTGCGCGCCGGCAGCAGATTGGCGCGCGTGTCGTCGACGAGGCAGCACGCGCTCGCGGAGACGCCGATCCGCGATAGCACTTCGTGGTAGGCCGCGGGGTCAGGTTTGGGCAGGTAGCCCAGGTCCTCGAGGGCCACGACGTCGTGAAAGGCCTCCTCGACTTCGAGCAAGCGGAGTACCTGCCGTGCGTGAGCGCGCGGGGCGTTCGTGAACACCACCTTGCGTGGCGGAAGGCGCCTCAAGAGCTCCCGCAACTGCGGGTCTGGCGCAAGCAGGTCCGACAGGTCGCAGTCGTGCACAAAGCGCAGATAGTCGTCCTGGTCCACCGTGTGGCGCAGCACGAGCCCGCGCAGCGTCGTGCCATGGGCCCGCCGCAGAGCGCTCCGCACAGCGTCCACCTCGTGGCGCGGGATTCCGATGCGATCGCGCAGGTAGGCATTGATCCGCTCATCCACGCGGCGCAGGACTCCGCGTTCGGGCGGATACAGGGTTTCGTCGAGATCGAGGAGCAGGACCTCCACGGAGCTAGAGGCTAGCATCCAGGGCCGGTGGCGGTCTTCGGCGGGCTCACACTCATTGCTGTCGGTGCACTCCTTGTCGCGGAGTTCCGCGGGGTGCGCGCCGGGGTGTGGGTCGCAAAGCCCTTGGCGTCGTCAGGATTTGTCGCCGCAAGCCTCGCTTCGGGCGCCCTTGCGTCCGTTTACGGCCGGAGCGTCCTCATCGCGCTCTTGCTGTGCTGGCTCGGCGATGTGCTCCTCATCCCGCAGACGCGCGCCGCCTTCTTGGCGGGGCTCGTCTCGTTCCTGCTCGGGCACCTCGCCTTCGCCTTTGCCTTCGCGCAGCGCGGCCTCGCGCCTGGCCTTTTTGCGCTGGCGCTTGTGGCAGCGCTCGCCGCCGGACTTGTCTTCCTGCGCTATTGCGAGCCGCACGTGCCGGCCGCGTTGCGACATCCGGTGCGGGTCTACGTCGCAGCAATCTCGCTCATGCTGGCCTGCGCGGCGGGCACGGTCGCAAAGGCAGGAGCCCCCGCCATCCTGCTGGGAGCGTTCATGTTCTGGCTCTCCGACCTTGCCGTGGCGCGCGACCGCTTCATCGCTCCGGGACCCTGGAACCGCCTCTGGGGGCTCCCGCTCTACTACGGCGCGCAGCTCGTTTTCGCCTCGTCCGTCGCCTTGGCGAACCGCTGAACGGCGTTTACCCTGCCGCGGCCCCTTCGGTCCATGGACAGGAGACACGATGCCGTCCTCTCGCCTGCGCTTCGGGATCTTCCTCGCGCCCTTCCATCCCATCGACGAGAATCCCGAGGCAGCGCTGCGGCGCGACTTCGAGCTCGTCGAGTGGCTCGACCAGCTCGGCTATGACGAGGCATGGATCGGCGAGCACCACTCCGCGGGCTTCGAGATCATCGCCTCGCCCGAGCTTTTTATCGCCGCTGCGGCCGAGCGCACGAGAAGCATCCGCCTCGGCACCGGCGTCTCGTCGCTGCCCTACCACCACCCGCTGATGCTGGCAGACCGCATCATGCAGCTCGATCACCAGACGCGGGGCCGCGTGATGTTTGGTGTCGGCCCGGGAGCTCTCCCCTCGGACGCGTTCATGATGGGCATCGATCCTCTGAAGCAGCGCGACATGATGGACGAGGCGATCGGAGTCCTGGTGCCGCTGCTGCGCGGCGAAACCGTGAGTTACGAGTGCGAGTGGTTCAAACTGCGCGAGGCGCGCCTCCAGCTCGCGCCGTACACACGACCCCACGTCGAGATCTGTGTCGCTTCGCAGGTCTCGCCCTCCGGCGCGCGGGCGGCGGGAAAGCACGGCCTCGGACTCCTCTCGATCGGAGCCACCACCACCGGTGGCTTCAACGCGCTGGCCAGCAACTGGCAGATTTGCGAGGAGCGCGCGGCGGAGTTCGGCCAGACCGTCGACCGCAACGCCTGGCGACTGGTGGCGCCGATCCACATCGCGGAGACCCGGGAGAAGGCCCGCGAGAATGTGAAGTTCGGGCTTGAGAAGTGGCTGCGATACTTCCAGGAGGTGGCGGCGCTGCCGCTGGCCCCGCCGGGCGAGATCGACAACGCGATTGATCTCCTCATCCGCTCGGGCCTCGCGGTGATCGGCGACCCTAGCGACGCGATCGCACAGCTCGAACGCCTGGAGAAGCAGTCCGGCGGATACGGCTGCTTCTTGCAGATGGTCCACAACTGGGCGGACTTCGCGCAGACCAAACGCAGCTACGAGCTGATCGCTCGCTACGTGATGCCGCGCTTCCAAGGCCTAAATCGCGGCCGCGAGGCCAGCATGGAGTGGGCGGCCCGCAACCGACCCACCTTTATGGCTGCGGTCGGCACCGCGATCATGACGGAGATCCAGAAGCACGCGCAGGAGCAGCAGCACAAGCAAAAGCAAGCCAGCTAGGACGTCCGTCCGGCCCCCAGCTCCTCGCCAATCTGCTTGCGATAGGCCATGACCCGGCGCGCTCGGCCAAAGCCGACAGCCGCAACGAGCTGGCTCCCGCGCTCGAAAAGCGCGACGAAGCGGCGTTCGCCGAGCGTCCCGTCGACGATGCGCAAAGAGCAGTCCGCACTCGGTAGACCCGCGATCTGGATCTTCATGTCGTATTGATCCGACCACACGTAAGGAACGGGAGCAAAGGGCTTCGCACCCTCCGCTCCCGCGAGCAGGCGCTCGGCCGCTGCGACACCCTGCTCTACAGCGTTCGTCCAATGCTCAAGCCGGATCGGCTTCTCAAACCCGGGATGCGCCCAGCGTGCGACGTCGCCCGCCGCAACGACGCCTTCCGCCCGCGTGGCGCAGCTGGCGTCGCACAAGACACCGTCGGCCAGGGAAAGACCGGAGCCCTCGAGCCAGCCCGTTTCCGGCACCACCCCGACGCCGACCACGACGACCTCCGCGGGCACAAAGCTTCCATCCGTAAGCCGCACGCCCTCGACGCGCGCCGACCCGACGAAGCCCGCCACTCCGACGCCACAGCGCACAGCGACGCCGTGATCCTGGTGCACCTGCGCCACGAGCGCGCCGAGCTCGGGACCGATGCCGCGAACCAGGGGCGCCGCCAGCGCCTCGAGGAGCGTCACCCGAAGCCCTCGCTCACGGCAGGTCGCTGCAACCTCCGCACCGATGAAGCCCGCTCCAACCACTGCAATGCGCGGGCCGTGCTCGAGCTCGGCCCGAAGCGAAAGGCAATCGTCGAGCGTGCGCAGGACGTGGATTCCGGCGAGCCCACCCGCACCGGGGAGCGTGCGCGGCGTGGCGCCGGTCGCGATGACAAGCCCATCGAAGGGGAGATCCTCACTCCCATC
>DATFYN010000610.1:0-4159 GCA_035315025.1 Myxococcota bacterium | reverse complement strand
GGTTGTGCCGCCCCCGAGGAGGCCGGTACGGTAGCGCGTGTCCCCCCTGGCAACAGCTTTGTACGTATGCCCCGGAGCGCCCTAACCACCCCACTGACCGTTATTCTGGCGGGAGGCCGGGCTGGGACTGGGAATGCTGGGATTGATCCCGGAGAAGCTCGTTTGCTGTAGCCTTTACATACGGTGCAGAGGCACGTGGTGGCATCAACGGCAGCTGTTCGAACCCAACTAGCACCTATTGTTTTGGAGGCCCCGGCGATACCTTTGCTGTGGGCACTGATATGGTGAGGGCCAGGTAAACGTGACCCATGTCGCCGCGTAGCCTAGTGGCCGCGTCTTCACGCGCCCGATCCGGCCGCGGTCGTTATCCATCACCGCTCCTTTCGCGATGCGGGGTCGGCCGTATTTGATCGTGACACCGGACACAGTCGCCTCGCCCGGGAGGCCCCATCCCGAGCAATGCTGCGGATTGCCGTCGTCGGGTGTGGTGTCGGGGTGGGCCTTTTTGTAATCCTTGAGCGCGTCGTTCATGCGCCAACGCAAGCGCTTCTCGAGCCACGAATACATGTTCCCCTTGTCCGGGCCGTATTCGCACACGGCTTCAAAGACGATCTTTCGCGCGGCGTCTACGAGCTGATCGCGCTTGCGCTCCTCGGCGGTGAGACGCTTCTTTTTTCCATTCTCTAGCTCAATGGTGACGGAGCCGACCTTTTTCGAGAGTCGACGCACCGCGCGCTCCGCGAGTCCGTCGGTGAGCCACAAAAGGCGAACCATCGCGGCATTCCGTAGGGCCTTGGTCTCCTCGTCTTCGTCGGGCGGCGGATCGCCGCGCAGGATGCGGCCGAGGGCGCAAAGCTCGTCAAGCTCCTCGTTAGAGAAGCGGACGGACGGGCGTGGGGTAGAGGGGACGGGTTTAACGCTATCCATTTCGAGGGTCCTTTTCGCCGGGTCGGTTCATGGATCAAGAATGCAGGGGGCGTGCCAAAAGCGGGGCGGGGGAAGCGTGACACCTAGCTAGGTCGCCGATCCACGCACCTGGCAGACACGAGGAGCGTGCAGGAGCGTCGGCGCATTTTCTAACTCGAAAAAGATTTGGACGCTGCGCAAGAGTTGCATCTTGCCGAAGGCAGCGGGGAGGCCGTACGCCGAGCCGTTCCGCTTCCTTTTGTGGAAGCGTGCTTCCCTTGCCTGGATTTTTGCAGTCTTTTGCGTACCTATTATTCGGCCGGCTTTTCCTCGCGCCGCGCGATTGCCTCGATCGGCGTCAGAAGGGATATGTCGCACTGTCTGAAGCCTATCGGCCACGAGCTCACCATCTCAAAGAGCTCCTATGCTCATGACATGGACTGCTTCGCGGCGATCGACCGACAAGAGAGCTTCGACCACCCGGGCCGGACGAGGACACGTCGGATATTCCTTTCTAAGGATAGCCGCGAGTGCGCCAGCCACGCCGCAGCACCGGCTCCAATGGTCGGCGGCCTTGTGTCACCGACTGGTGTGCCCTCCGGCTATGAACTGGGGCGTTGTTCTTTCTGCGACGCGCCTCGTGGGCCTCACCGCCCGACGCCAGCGTTTGCGAGGCGCCTCGGTCGAAGAGCACGCCGGCTCGAGATCCCTGGGACGACCGTTCCGTTGCTTCGAATCCCCAAGCACGTAAGCTACCCGCCGTATGACGCGAGCATCTCTGGATCTCCGGCGCTAGCCCCCGCCTACTTCTCAACCGCCTTACGCCTATGCCGCTGGACGGGCATCGCACCGTCGATTCTCCTGCACCCGCTCGATTCTCCGGGCAGAGACGACATTTGGGAACTATCGTTTCCCGGCGATGAGGATGCCGGGGTGCGGTAAGATAGAGTTGGTGAGTGAACTCCTTTCGGAGTTTGCTTCTAGCTCCCATGTACTCCCGATGGGCGAGCATGCGGATGGCTTGCTGCGATCGGCACCGCCGCTGCGACAAACCCGCTTCCCAGCCTACCCGGAATCTTTGGCATGAGAGGCTTCCGAGCGTGGCTCGGGTCGCCCCGGGTCGGTGCACTGCTCGGCGGCGCGGCCGGACTGTGCGAAGGCCTGCGCGCGATCGGGCACGCCGTCGCCTGGCCCGACCGGGCGGTCCTCGTGCTCTGGAGCTCGGTGGCGCTTGGGGCCATGGCAGGGCTGGCTTTTGGGGTGATGGGCGGCAGCGGCACGGGCGGGCCACGCTTGGAGCCCGTGCCGAGCCCCGGGGCGCGGGCGCGAGGCGCTCTTCGCCTAGTCGACGCAGTGGCCGGTGCGAGCCTGCTCGGCTTCGGGCTCTGGGCCGCGATCCTGCCTTTCCAGGATTACAGGGTCCGGGCGGTGCTCGCCAGCGCCGTGGTCGGAGCGGCGGCCGTGCTTATGCGAGGCCGACGCGCGTTGCTCCCCCCGCCGGGATTCGCCGCCCTGGCGTTCGGCGCCGCGCTCTGGTGGCTCGCTCCTCGGATTGGTCTTGATCGGATGCTCGAGTGCTTCCAGTCGGGCGACCGCAAGCCGCCCCCAGTCCTAACCGCGAGCGGATCGCGGCCAAACCTGCTCCTTGTGGTCCTCGACACGGTTCGGGCAGACCGGCTCACGCCTTATGGTGCTCCGCGTGACACGACGCCGTCCCTCTCTCGGCTCGCCCACGAGGGCACTCTCTTTCTAAACGCGATCTCCTCCGCCCCCTGGACCCTCCCGAGCCACACGTCGATCTTCACCGGCCAGTTTCCTTCGGTACACCGCACAACGACCGAGAACCTGTTCCTCGACCCGTCGATTCCCACGCTTGCCGAGCGGCTGCACGAGCGCGGCTACGACACCGTGGGCTACAGCGCCAACGTGTGGGTCGGCCCGAGTTTCGGGCTGCAGCGCGGCTTCGAGGATTTCGCGATGGTCGGCACAGCAACTGACCCCCGCGATGATCCCTTCCGTCGCCACATCGTCTTCGGCGCGCTTCTCGACTTGCTCGGCGAACCCCAGTCGCTGCCCGACAAGGGCGGGGGGCTCGAGAACCGCCTCGCACGCAGGTGGCTCGATCAGCATATGCGGAGGGCACCCGAGCGCCCGTTCTTCTTGTTCATGAACTACCTGGAAGCCCACCTTCCGTACACCCCTGCCGCTGGTCCGCGCGCGCGCTTCGCGCCGGGCCGCGTGCGCTCGGCGATCGCCCCCCTTGTGACCGCGAGCTTCAGCTTTCAGGCCCTCTTCCGGCTGATTGCGCTCCCCCATACGCTGGAATTGGACGACTATCGTCAGCTCGCGGATTACTACGACGCCTCCGTTGCCTCAGACGATGCGCTGCTTAATGAACTGATTCAGGACCTCGACCGGCGAGGGCTCCTCGACAATACATTGGTCGTGGTGACCAGCGATCACGGCGAGAACCTAGGAGAGCATGGGGGCCTCATTAACCACTCTTTGTCGGTTCACCAGACGCTGCTCCACGTGCCCCTCCTCGTGCGGCATCCGGCTACCTTCCCGGCGGGACTTCGCTACCCCGGCTTGGTATCCACGGTGAGCATCTTCCCGACACTGCTCGAAGCGGCCGGGGCGACGCCCGCTCCGGGCTGGGAGCCGGCGGTGCCCTCGCTGCCGCACACAGCAACCGCGCCTCCCCTCCCGTTTGCGGTGTCGGAGTACTCGCTCCCTGTCTGGGAGCTCAGCCTTCTCGCGTTGGCGGTACCGGGAACTGACGTGGGGCCGTTCGCAGTGCGCCAACGCGCGATTCAGGACGGCACCCACAAGCTGGTCGTGCGCTCGGACGGCGGTGAGGCGCTCTACGACCTCGCCCAAGACCCCAGCGAGGGCACGCCACTTCCCGCCGGCGACGAGGCCGCTGCGTCGCTGCGCGCCGCGCTGGAGAGATGGCTCGCGAGCCTGCCCGTGCGCGGGGAGCAACGTGCCGGCGGCCATCTCGAGATGGACCCCAACACCCTGCGCTCACTCCGCGCGCTCGGCTACGTGAAGTGATCACCGCGTCGTGGCACTGGGCGGCGGCTAACGATAAGACCGAGGGCCCACAAGTTCTTGCGCGTCGCGAATGCGCCCCGGACGAGCTCGCTGCGCGTGGCAGGGAGCGCCTTGCTCCAGGACGCGTTCCGCTTCGACGAGCCCCTGTACGACGACGGAACGCACGGCGACGAACGAGCGCAAGACGGCGTGTTCA
>DATFYN010000609.1:0-12850 GCA_035315025.1 Myxococcota bacterium | reverse complement strand
GCGCACGAGTATTACCGCGAGCCCACGCCGCCGCACGCTCCCGGCGAGCCCAATCCGCTGGCGGCGATGGAGCTCGACGACACGATCCTCCCCGACCTCTTGACCGCCGAAGAAGCCCGCGAGGCCGCCCGCGCCCTCAAGGGGTCGATGCTCCGCCAGGAGATTTATGCCCTCGACGGCACTGAAGAGTCGGGCCGGCCTTACTCCGTCTTGGAAAGCAACTCGACCATCACACCCCTCCAGCCCCGCCTGGACAACCGGCACGCCGTCTTCTTCACGCACCCTCGCGAGGCCGTGGTGTTTCATTACGAGCGGACCCTGTACGACATCGACGGCGTGAAACGCGCGGACCCGCGCGTTACGCACAATATCACGCTCGAAGTGGATCGGTATGGAAACGTGCTCAAATCCGTTGCGATCGGCTACGGACGACGTTTCCCAGACCTCTCTCCGCTCTTGACCGACGCCGACCGCGCCAAGCAGCGACAGGTCCTCCTGACCTTCACCGAAAACCGCTACACGAACCCAGTGCAAGAGGCCGACGCTTACCGAACACCTCTTGCTGCCGAGTCGCGGACATACGAGCTGATCCATGTCAAGCCCTCGGCCAATTGGCCGGGGATCACGAACCTGTTTCGCTTCGAGGAGCTGGCCGCCCAGGTCGCCAGCGCCAGCGACGGCAAGCACGATTTGCCTTATGAGGACGTCGATGCGCTGGGAGCCACCGGCAACGCACCCTACCGCCGTTTGATCGATGAAAACCGGAGTTATTACCGCGCCGACAGGCTCGACCGGATGTTGCCCCTGGGCGTCGCCGAACCGCTTGCGCTGCCGGGTCAAAGTTACAAGGTCGCCTTCACGCCGGGCTTGCTCGCCCAGGTATTCCGCCGCGACGACCCGGCGGAGGACCTCATTCCCGACGTGCCGCATGTGGTCCATCACGACGGTAAATATGCCGACCTCGACGCCGACGGCCGTTGGTGGATCCCTTCCGGGCGCGTCTGCTACGCGCCGCAAGAGTGCGACGCCAGGGTCGAATTAGAGCAAGCGCAGCGGCATTTCTTCCTCCCGCGCCGGTTTCTCGACCCGTTCGGCAACGTGACGTTGGTCACCTCCGACCGGCACGACCTGACGCCCGTCGAGGTCCGCGACGCGATCGGGAATACGGTCCGGTCGGAGATCGACTATCGCGTGCTCGCTACCTGGCGGATGATGGACGCGAACCGGAACCGTTCCGAAGTTGCGTTCGACGCGCTGGGGATGGTCGTCGGTACCGCCGTGATGGGAAAGCCCGGTCAGCACGCCGGGGACACACTGGATGGGTTCGAAGCCGACCTCGACGAGGCCACGATCCTCGATCATCTCGCCGACCCGCTACGCGATCCGCGCGCGATCTTGAACCAGGCCACCACGCGCCTCGTCTACGACCTGTTCGCGTACGAGCGCACTCGCGACAGCGACCAGCCGCAGCCGACGGTCGTCTACACGCTCGCCCGCGAGACTCACGCCGCGGACCTGCAACCCGGCCAGCAGACGAAGGTCCAGCACGCGTTTTCTTACTCGGACGGTTTCGGTCGTGAGATCCAGAAGAAGATCCAGGCCGAGCCCGGCCCCATCGCCGACGGCGGCCTGGACGTGAATCCGCGCTGGGTCGGTAGCGGCTGGACGATCTTTAATAACAAGGGGAAACCGGTTCGCCAGTACGAGCCTTTCTTCAGCGCATCACACACGTTTGAATTCGCCAACGTTGTGGGCGTCAGCTCGATCCTCTTCTACGATCCGGTGGAGCGCGTTGTCGCGAGGCTTCACCCCAACCATACCTATGAAAAGGTGGTCTTCGACCCTTGGCGGCAAGCGAAATGGGATGTCAACGACACCGTGTTGCATTCTGATCCCGCACAGGATCCGGACGTTGGCGATTTCTTCCGCAACCTGCCCGCCGCCAACTACTTGCCGACGTGGTACGATCAGCGCATTCACGGCCAGCTCGGCAAGGAAGAACAGCAAGCGGCGATCAAGACGTCCGTGCACGCGACTACGCCGAGCGTTGCGTATTTCGACACGATGGGCCGAACGTTCCTCACCATCGCCCACAACCGCTTCGAACGGGCGGGCGCACCGGTCTTGCAACATCTCGCCACTCGCATCGAGCTGGACATCGAAGGCAACCAGCGCTCGGTCACCGATGCCCTCGGGCGCGTGGTCATGCGTTACGTCTATAACATGCTCGGCACCCGTCTGCGTCAGGTCAGCATCGATGCCGGGACGCGGTGGATGCTCAACGACGCCGTCGGTAAGCTGCTACTTTCGTGGGACAGCCGAAGGCATCGTGTACGGCACGAGTACGACGCGCTGCAACGACCGACGAATCTTCACGTCAGCACGGGCGACCAGGCCGAGTTCCTCGCCGAGCGCGTTGTCCACGGCGAGGGGCAGCCCAACGACCAGGCTCTGAACCTAAGAGGCAAGGTCTACCGCCTGTTCGATGGCGCCGGAATCGTTACCAACTACCGATACGATTTCAAAGGGAACTTGCTCAGTAGCACGCGCCAGTTGCTCGAAGACTACAAGTACGACGTGAATTGGTCGCTGTCACCCGAACTCGAAGACAGGGTCTTCGCGAGCGCCACGACGTACGACGCCCTCAACCGGCCGATCACGATCACCACACCCGACGCGAGCGTGATTCGACCCACTTACAACCAAGCAAATCTACTCGAATCGCTTTTTGTGAATCTCCGCGGAGCGGACGAGCCGACGCCCTTCGTGACGTACATCAGCTACAACGCCAAGGGCCAGCGCGAGATCATCGAGTACGGCAACGGCGCCCGCACCCACTACACCTATGACCCTCTGACATTCCGCGCGACCCGACTGCTGACGATCCGGAAACAGGACCACGTTCGACTTCAGGATCTCAACTACACTTTCGACCCTGTCGGCAACATCACCTCGATTCGCGACGACGCCCGGGAAACCATTTTTTTCCGCAATCACGTCGTTTCGCCGAGCAACGAGTACATTTACGACGCGATCTATCGGTTGATCTCCGCCGACGGTCGCGAGCACGCCGGCAGGCCCGGCCATTCGCAAACGACCCTCGACGACTCTGCCCGGATGCATCGGCCGATCCCCTCCGACGGCCACGCCTTGCACCGCTATCGCGAGCAATACGAATACGACGGCGTGGGTAACATCCTCAAGCTCCTTCACTCGGCCTCGGACGGGAACTGGTCGCGGGTTTACTCCTACGACGAATCCCATCCTCACCCGAGGAACAATCGCCTCACCGGCACCCGAGTGGGTCAGGACGAGGAGCATTATGCCTATGACGCCGCCGGCAACATGACGCGGATGCCACACCTGCCCAGTATGGATTGGGATTTCAAGGATCAACTGCACGCCACGTGCCGGCAGGAAAAAAACGCAGGGCGAAGCGAGACGACCTACTACGTTTACGACGCGTCCGGCCAGCGCGTGCGCATGGTGACCGAGCGCGCGTCTGGGTCGAGGGCTCACGAGCGCATCTATCTCGGCGGTTTCGAGGTCTATCGCGAATACGACAGTGTCGGGTGGGCCACACTGGAGCGTCAGACGTTGCATGTTATGGACGATGAGCGCCGGGTCGCGATGGTGGAAACAAAGACGATCGACGTCGCTGACCCCGTGCTGGAACCTGCTTCGCTCATTCGATTGCAACTAGATAACCACCTTGGTTCGGCTGTCTTGGAACTCGACGACCGGGCCGCGATCATTTCCTACGAGGAGTACTACCCGTATGGCAGCACATCCTTTGAGGCGGGACAGAGCGGTTGCGAAGTGAGCGCGAAGCGTTATCGCTACACAGGCAAGGAGCGAGACGAGGAGACAGGGCTTTACTACCAGGGCGCTCGCTATTACGCGCCGTGGTTAGGGCGGTGGACGACAACAGATCCGACTGGAATTGCTGATGGCGTCAACGTCTACTCTTATGTTGGTGGGCGGCCTCTGACTTCGGTCGATTCGACGGGTTTGGCTGGAGACGACGTCGTTACCCAGAATGACCCTCTTGGCGGGACCTCCCTACCAGGAGGAGCGCCAGACCCCGATGCGCCGGCAGCCACAGCCGCCGATGCACCAGCACCCGCAGCCACCGACGCACCAGCACCCGCAGCCACCGATGCGCCAGCACCCGCAGCCACCGATGCACCAGCACCCGCAGCCGAAGTCTCCGAGGCAACGCCAACGCCGCCTGCGGACCCAGGGCTGTGGGAACGATTTAAGTCCTGGGCCAGCAAACCAGATTATTTTTCAGGCAATAGCGAGTACTTGGGTACACCAGGACTCGTCACCGTCGGCGCTGCTGGGGCAGCACTCACTGGGGCCGGGACGGTGGTCGTTGGGGTGGCGACGCGTCTGGCGCCAGCGGCACGCGTCGCTGCAGTGGTCTCCACAGGCTTCCTCGTGAAGAGCAGTGACGACGCAGAAGGGTTGAGTAAGGTGGCCACGATCGGCAGTTTCGGGATAACGGCCCCTGGAGCGCCGGCATTTGAAAGTGGGGCGAGTACTATCGACTCCGCGGCAGTCGGTTTTGAGAATGAGCCAATGTTCATCGAAGGGCAGAAAACCGTTACCCTCGATCCGAAGGAAGCGGCGGATGCAGCGGATATCGCCCGCTTCAACACTGGGATTAGACGGGGAGAAGAGATCGGTTACACGACCTACTCGGACAGAGCACAGACTCTGCAAGCCGGTAGCGCCGACTCAGTGAACTTGCCCTCGGGGCCCAACGTGCTCACCTCTCAGCATAGCCACCCCTTCGGATCGCCTGGAATCTTCTCCGGAGCGGACGTAAGGGCGATGTTAATGAAGCCTTACAACTCCTCGGTCACACACTCCGTGCTGGGCTATAAATGGTCCCAGGCGAATATCGTGTTCAAGGAACTGGGCCTCCCCCTCGAATCCAGCGTCGTCAGGACGTCGGTTACACAATCCCAGGTTGCTGCCGCAGGCGCGGCGCGGGAGCTCAATTGGTTGCCTTGGCGATAGCATAGCCACCTCTTCGGAGTTCCTTGGGCGTCTCCGGCACCGCCGACAGGTCCACGGCCCAGTCAGACTGGAGACCAGCTATCAGCACAACGTCCCTCGCTTACGCCTCCGGATGCGTGAGGCGCCGAGGAAAACCGGTGTCAGTTCTCATTTCCGAGGTCAGAAGGAGTCGGGAGCGGAACGAAACCAGGAACCGATCCGGAGGGAGTGAGAAGAGGCAGACCCCTCTCGAGAATGCCCGTGAGCCTGCTCAGTCGGAATGGCAGCAGCGACAATCAAAACGAGGGCCCCACGAAGAACAGCGGCAATGCCTATCTGCATTTCGATGGCTCTCAAAGCTTCATCGAGATCCCGGACAGTCCCGACTTCAGTCTCACGTCGACCGGGGCCCTGACTGTATCCGCCTGGATCAGGCCGGCAACGCTGACCTTCCCGAGTACCGAGGGCAAAGGCGTTGAGCTGTCCAGGAGAATCCGGTGTCAGTTCTCATTTCCGAGATCAGGGGGAGTCGGGAGCGGAACGGAACCGGGAACCGATCTGGAGGGAGTGAGAAGAGGCAGACCCCTCTCGAGATCGCCCGTGAGCCTGCTCAATCGGTATGGCAGCGTTGACAGTCAAACGAGGGCCCCACGATGAACAGCGGCGATGCCTATCTGCATTTCGATGGCTTTCAAAGCTACATCGAGATCCCGGACAGTCCTGACTTCAGTCTCACAACCAGCGGGGCCTTGACCGTATCCGCCTGGATCAGGCCCTCAACACTGACCTTCCCGAGCACCGAGGGCAAAGGCGTTGATCTGTCCAAAGCCTACGTCCACTGGCTGGGAAAAGGCGAAACCGGACAGCAGGAGTGGGTCTTCCGGATGTACAGCCTGGACAGCACGGATGGCAGGGCAAACCGGATCAGTTTCTACGTGTCCAATCCCGATGGCGGCCTGGGTGTCGGCAGCTACTACCAGGACCGGGACAATCCCATCCAGGCCGTCTGTGGATCCACGTACTGGGATCAGAGTGGGGTTCAGGAAAGGGGTCGTATTACTTGCGGACAGCGAGTGTGTCTTCGAGATCCTCATCGGTGCCATCAGTACCTTTGAGCAGGCGTGAATCGCTTTGATCTTCGGCGAGAGATCATGGAGTACGCCGATTCGAGGGGTAATCAACTCAGGTCGCCATACACCAAGGAATTTGACACATGTCATCCCAAATCGTCATCCGGCTCCTCCCGGAAGCCCCCATCGACCAGGCCACGTTTGTGGCGTCTCTGGCGGACCTGCACATCGCGGTCTTCGACCTCACGTTCAACTCGGTCGAGCCGCCGCCGCCGCGCGGGCTGCAGGTCGGGCCGACCGTACCCTTCCTCAAGCCGAAGAACACGATTACTCTCTTCCCCAACCCAGCCTCGCCCAATGACCCGCCCCATTCGTCGGTTGCACCCAAGTATTCAACGGCAATTGTCTCTAGCCCGTTCTCGGGGATCGTCCAGGATTTTTATACCGATTCGAGTGGATTCTTTGTGCCCGCCGCGGTCGCGACGGCGGTCATTAATATCACCTCGGGCCAGACGGTGTTCGAAAACCTGCGCGTCGTCATGACGCGGGGGGCCAGCTCGAACGCCGAGCAGATTCCCGTCGGCGGTCCCTTCTACGTCGTGCCGCTCTCGACCCCGTCGGTGCAAGCTGAAGATTTCCCGACCCTCCCCGCGAGCCTTTACCTCACTCTGCCGCCGAGTCCGTCCCCGAACACCGTCAACTTCGCGATGCCGACCGACGGCTCGCCGCCGTTGTTCAAAACCCTGTTTGATGCGGTGAAGAAAGTGCTCGCGTCAGACCCCGGCGCGGCGGCGCCGGACTTGAGCGGCTTGACGGCCGCGCAATGCACCAACATCGCGTACGAGATCGTCTGGAGTTCGCAGCCTCCGCTGCCGAAGACGACCGATGAAATCGACCTGCTGTATACGAAGCCCCCCAACGACGGCTCCGTCAGCAGTACCAATCCGAAAGAGCAGGAGCGACGGCAATTCGAAGGCGAGTTACAAGCTTATTACGCGACCCGCAACGCGACGGCGGGCCAGCTCAGCAAGTTCGTTTATTCGCTCGCGGCCGCCTTCGCGTGCGCAAAAAGGAGTCTGAATGCCCAGCGTGCTCTGATCGAATTACCGATCCTCTCCGGCCAGACGATCACGGGTCCGGTCGCCGAATCGGCCGTGGTCCTGCTTGCGCCGGGGAACAATCCCTTCACGGCTCCAATCAGTTTCGAGGTCCCCGCGGCCTATTTCTACGCCCTCGACGCCACGAAGCCGAACCAGATCGGACCCGACCTGCGCTATCAGATGGCCACCGGCAATACGCTCGCGCACAACCTGTCTCAGCTCACGAGTGCGATTGATTCGGGCATCGTGAAAGACTCGGAATCGACGAGCCTCGGGACACACCTCAGTCCGGCCCAGGCGGCGCGACGGCTGGCCGCGCTTGGGGCTCTGGGTGGATCGAGCACGCCCGTGTGCGTGCTCACGCCTCTGGAGCAACCGCTCGTTCTGGACTGGCTCGCGTATCCTCCCACGACTCCGCCCTCCACACCCCCCGCCTGGCGGGTTTTTCAGCCAGGCGATGAGGACATCCATTTCTGGCCGAATGAGATCGGTACTCAAGCGAAAGGGTATCTTGAATTGGTCTTGTGCGCGCTGACCGAGAACGACGAGAAGAATGACGAACAGTCGCTCATCAACGCAATCAAGGCGTCGACCAGTGCAACGCCGCCGGGCTTGGGCGTCTCGACGGTGCCGCAGCTTGCGGCGATCCCCCCGAATCAGTGGCAAACGTTTTTCTCAGCCTACTTGACGAACGAGAAGCCCCCAAGGATCTCGCTGCTGACGTCGTTCGCTCCGACCGGCAACGCGACGGCCCAGGTCCAGGCGTTTGTGCGCCAGGTGCAGAAGTTCTTCACGGTGGGGACGGTCGTCCCGAGCTCGTACTCGGCCTCGCCTTCAAGTGGCCCGCCGATGCTCGAAACGCCGTCGACGGATTGGCTCAAGACGGGTCTGTCCGCCTATCAGACACTGGTCGGCAGCGCCGTCGCCTTTGGCAGCGGCTTCGTCGAGGCGACCCTCCGGCAGGCGGCGGCACAGGTCTTCCCGGCCGACCTTTCCGCTCAGGCCTGGTTGGTCCAGGCGCTGTCGACGCTCGACCAACTCTACACGATTGCCAACGGCGCCAAAATCACGTCGCCCGCGCCGGTCCCGACGAACCTCCGCTTCTCGATTGTGGAAGCCCTGTTTGCACGGGGATTCACGAGCCTCCAGGACGTCAGAGACCTCACGCTGCCCGATTTCCAGCAATCGCTGACGGGCACGGTGGCCTACGACTTCGCGCACGACCTCTGGACGGCCGCGGGTGGAACCAAGACGACGCCGACACTAACTCCCGGGCAATTCACGCCGATCAACCCCGACGGCTCGCTCACGAATTGCATCCCGCCGCCGTGCCTCTCGCCGTTCGGTCCGATCGCCTATCTGCACGAGATGCTGCAAGTCTCGGAAGCCTCGACGTGCGAGAACCATTTCGCACCTCTCGCCACTGAGCACCCGACGCTGGACGGCGCGATCGCGACCCGGCGCGGGCCCCTTGGCAACCTGCTGGCGAGCTGCGCGAATCTCGAGACGCCGCTCCCTTTGATCGACATCGTCAACGAATGCCTTGAAAGCCTGGTCGTCAGTACCCCGAGCGTCACGGCAGGGGTCGTTTACAATACGCCCTCCGACGCTCTCGCGGGGCACAAGCTCTGCGCGACAGACCACGGCCACCACTCCTCTGAGACCTGTCACGACCCCGCGACGCTCTTCGCGACTCAGCCGGCCTATTCCAGCCCCGCGGTCCCCGTACAACAGCCAACGGCTTACGTCGCGCTTGCAAGCGACTTCTCCTCCCCTGACCTGCCCTATTCGCAGCCGCTGGACATCTCACGCACCTATCTCGAACACGGTAAGACCTGCCGGTTCGACACGATGCGTGCATTCCGGCGTTATATCACCGAGTTCGTGCTCGACCCGAGCCTGGCGCCGCCGGTCTTCCAGGCGCACCTCTGGCGGTACCCGGTGCGGCTCGACCTGGCCACGGAATATCTCGGGTTTTCCCCGCAGGAGTTCGGTTTCCTCTTCGGCCCGGAGAGCACCAGATCTCCCTGGATTCTGTATGGGTTTGCGTCGAGGAACGTCGGCGACGTGGACTGGACCGCGGTCCTCTCCCAGACGTCGGAACTCCTCGCGCGCACCGGGCTGTCGTATTGCGAATTCCTGGAGCTTCAAGAGGCAGGCTTCGTCAGCATCCGCAACCCCCGCTCGCGCGATGGGAAGTTCCCGGATTGCGAACCGTGTTACCTGGACAGGGTGTTCGTCGAGATCGGGGACACCGATTCCAGGGAACTCGTGCTTCAGCAGCTCGCGGTCTTCATTCGCCTCTGGCGAGCGCTGAGCCGCCGTTGCGAGGCCAGGCTGTCGTTCACCCAGCTCGTGGACGTCTACGCCGTCATGAGCCCGCTGACGGGGGGGCTCAACGACGAATTCGTCCGCCAACTCGTGGCGTTTGAGATGCTCCGCGAGCACTTCCGCATGCCGCTCATCGACCGCGCCGACAAGGCGACGGGCACGACGGAGGCGACGGGGGCCGACCGCACGCACTTGCTCGCGCTCTGGGCCGGTAGCGGCGCGAAGAAGTGGAAGTGGGCGCTCGGCCACCTTCTCGAAGGGGTCGAGCACTACGCACGTCACCGCCACCGTTGCGAGCGCCGTCCTCACGAGGCCGTCAGACACTTGGCTGGCAACCTCGACGCCCTCTCCCGGCTCGCGGGTTTCGACCCGCAGACGCCGACGGACACGTGGCATAGCCGGCCGTCCTGTACGCTCAGGTTCGCCGAAGTGCTGGCCAAGGTCTACGCATCCAATTTCAGCGTCGGCGAGCTGCTCTTCCTCTTCAACGCTGAACACCCCCAGGATTGCGAGGACCCGTTCGCGCTTCAAGATCCGGTCGACGCGCTGAATTACCCGCTCCACCTGCCGGAGAACGACGAGCAACACTCGCTCTGGAGGCTTCGCGAGGCGCTGTTGTCGGTCGAGGTGTGCGAGGAGGAAGTGCGCGAGTGGACCTGGCCGCGTGTCGTGGCTGCGCTCCGGGACGACTTCGGCTATGTCCCGCCGAGCGGGCAAGACCCATTGCTGTCGATCGGCCAGCACTTCTTCCCGGATGTGCTCGAAGCATCGGGCTTTTCGGTGAGTGGCAAGCAGAGGCAATACCGAACCGGGCTCACCGGCTCGAACGCAGCGATGTGGAACTCACCGCCGGGAAGTCCCTTCCAGTACGACGCGAGCACGAACGAACTCTGGACGCAACTGCCCCTCGCCGACGAAGGGGTCGTCGCCAAGCTCAGCGTGATGCCTGCATTGAGCGTCCCCGAGCGGATCGCGATTCAGGACCTCTACTTCGCCCCACGCGCCGACCTCGCCTTCCTCGCATTCCTCTTCCCTGATTGGAGTCGCGCGGAGAGGCACCTGATCCAGGAACGTGAAGAGTGCGAGCGATGGGAATATTTCCGCCGGCACTTCGCGCTCGCGAACGCGCGACGTCGAGTGATCATCGAGCACCTCACAAGGCACGTCGCGCACCGGGCGAGCTGCCGCCATGAAGACGTCCGCGGGGTGGCCGGGCTCGTTCTGAGCCATCTGTTCTCCGACGAGAACCAGGCACTCACCCCCTGGGAGGAGACCGATGGCGGCGCGACGCCCGCGGTCAGTTGGACACCGCCCCCCTCGGGCGGCGCGATCGCGGCGCTGCTGGGCCTGACCGGCACCGGGCTGCTCGGCGAGTTCAGGACTTCGCCCGAGGAGATCATCTGGCGTGAAGTCCGCGGCCCGCTCGAGGCCTTCGGGCACGAACGTAACGCAGCGAATAGCCCCGTGCCGACGATCCTGCCAGCGCTCGATCTCTCGCTTGCCTCCAACCAACCCCAGTTCGTCGCGCTCCACAACGGCTACGCCGTCAGGAACACCGACGGCCGGCGATTGGGCGGCTCGGAGGGGTTCCAGGTGCGCTGGTCGGGGGTCCTTCTCGTCGAGTGCGAGGGCGAATACGCGTTCCACGCCGGCGCGCCCACACCGGAAGGGGAAAAGCCCGATTGTGAACACGCCGAGAAGTCTCATTGGCGGGTTACGCTGAAACGAAGCCAGAAAACCTGGATCGTGCTCAATCATCAGTGGCCAGGAGAGCAAGGCCACGAGCGAAACATGCCCTGCCTGAAACGCGGGGCGTATCAAATCGTCGTGGAATTCATGCAGCCGCCGCCCAACTTCACGGTCGAATCGCGTGTCCACCCGCAGCACACCGGCTTCCAGCTCAAGTACGCGGGCCCCGACAGCAACGGCTGTCTCATCGCGATCCCGCTCAGACACTTGTACCGCGACCTGCAGGACCAGCCCCTCTCGCAGGACATCCCGTTCCTCGATAAGAACGGGTCGGCGCACGCGTTCTTGAGCACGCTCTACACGAGCACGCTCCGCGACATCCGGCGCACGTATCAACGCGCCTTCAAGGCCGCACTGTTCGCTACGCGGTTCGGGCTGTCCGCGCGACCCCTTGCCGAGGACGGTCAGTCGGAACTGGGCTACATGCTGGCGAACCCGGCCAACTTCGCGGGAGTCTCGTACCACCGAAACGGCAGCACCTTCTCGCGCCACAACGCCAGCTTCGACTTCAACTTCCTGCCCTTGCACGACAATTACCAAGAGCCCGTCCCCACCTCTCCCGACCGCCCGCAACCGTCTCTCCAGCGGACGCAGGCGTTGTTCGACTGGTGGGAGCGGGTGTACGACTACGTCCGGATGCGCCAGGAGACTCATCAGGCTCTGGAGCGACATGAACGGCGCGAGGAGCGCGAACGGCACGAGGAGCGCGAGGAACACGAGGTAGGCGAACGGCACCGGCGTTACCTGGGACGCGAACGGCACGAGGGAGAAGACAGACGCGGACCGTACCAGCGACGCGAGGAACACGTCGAGCGCGAACAGCACGAGTGTTACGAGGGACACGAGGGACGCGGACCGTACCAGCGACACGAGGAACACGTCGAGCGCGAACAGCACGAGTGTTACGAGGGACACGAGGGACGCGAACCGTACGAGTGTTACGAGGGACACGAGGGACGCGAACCGTACGAGGTAGGCCAACCGCACGAGGCACGCCAACGGAGCCAGGGTTACGAGGGACACGAGGGACGCGAACGGCACGAGCGACACGAGGGAGAAGACAGACGCGAACCGTACCAGCGACGCGAGGAACACGTCGAGCGCGAACAGCACGAGTGTTACGAGGGACACGACAGACGCGGCGGACGCGAACCGTACGAGGTAGGCGAACGTCACCAGCGACACGCGGACCACGAGGAACACGAGCGCCAGGAGCGCCGAGAACGACATGCGTGGTTGCTCTTCTTCGAGGCGCAAAAGAAAAAGCCGTCCGATCCTGCGCAGTCGTTATTTCACATCGGCGTCAAGCTCCGTCACGCCCCCCTAGTTCTGCGTTATTACGACGCCCTCGTCGGTGACGTTTACACCCTGACCAGCACCGACCTCGAAGACGATCGTTGGGCGGTCCGCCTCTGGGAAGCCGAAGAGTGGATCCGCGCACTCCTGCGGCACTTCGGTCCGGCCGACGTCACCAAAGCGCAGCCTTGCCTCTGGGTCTCGGACGACCCGAGCAGCGTCGTGACCGGTCAGACGCAGACGGTCAATGGCAACGCGAACCTGGTCGCATTCGTCGACGCCGCCTGCCTGGAGAAC
>DATFYN010000608.1:0-2546 GCA_035315025.1 Myxococcota bacterium | reverse complement strand
GCTCTTCGGCCACATAGCGTCTGCGGTTGGGCGCGAGTGCCGCCGGCTTTTGCGGCTGGCTCTTGGCAGTGGAGTCAAGGACCAGGTCGATGAATGCGCGGGACTTGAACGGCAGGAACTTGCGACCGGGATAAAGCAGATAGAGGTTGAATTCCTTCAAGGGGAATTCCGTGAGCACCGGCCTCAGCACGTTCACGAACGCAGGATCGTTCAACAAAGCGGCGGGCAATAGTGCCAAACCCATGCCCCCCGCGACGGTGATGGCGACGTCCGCCAACGTGCGGCAGCGCAGGGCAACTCGCAGTGGGATGTCGACCGTGCCCTGCGCTGATTCGAGCGACAGCGACTCGGGACCGCCTGCGGTGATGAAATCGTGCCGGCCGAGATCCTCGGGGACTTTCGGTATGCCATTGCGTTCGAGGTAGGCGCGCGAGGCGGCCAGGCGGAAGGGAACGGATCGCACGCGACGCGCCACGACGCCCATCGGAAGAGACTCATCGCGTACGAGGCGGAAGGCGAGATCGTAGTTCTCTTCCACGAGGTCCACCGTGCGATCGAGGAAAGAGATATCGACCACGACCTCCGGCCAGCGACGTCGATATTCGGCAAGCACGCTGGCTAACCCCAGGCCCGGGATGCACGTATCGCAGAACGCAATACGCAAGGTGCCGCGGGGCGCCGAGCTCAAAGATTCCAATTCGAGCTCGGTCTTGTGCAGATCCTGAAGAATGGCTTTGCAGCGCTCGAGATAAAACCTCCCCGGCTCGGTGAGGCTCAGCTTGTGGCTGTTGCGATTGAGCAGCCTCACGCGGAGGCGCTTCTCAATTCCCATGACGTGCTTGCTGACCATCGCGGTCGAGAGGTCCAGCCGATCGGCCGCCCCTACGAAGCTGCCCGACTCGACCACCTGGCGAAATACGTTGATGCTCGTGAGCGTGTCCATGTGAGTAGTTCCACCTCTTCAGTGTGCGTACGGCGTCATCGGGGATGAGCTGACAACCACGTGCTCAGAATCATTCGAGCTCTGCGGGGACGCGGCTAACCCTTCAGGGTGCGTGAGCCATGCGCTGTAGGCCGCCTGCCAAACGATGCCTCGCCTAATCCTTTTGCGAGTCCGGTGCGAACAGGTCGTCTCGCAGGGCTCCCCCACCAGGCGTAGCCCAAGGCTCGCCTCATCACTCATGGGGTGCTTAACTGGTCGCGCCTTCGCCGCTAGCCGTTCGCAGTCATTGGATAGATCCCACGATTCGAGCGATGTGCGCGTGGAGCGTAAGCGCCGCACCGAAATGAACTCGTCCTCTTCGTTCATGGCTCTCTCCCTCGATGTACAGTTGACTTCACTGGTGCACAGTGTGGAACGAGTGCCCGCGACACGGACAGGGCCGATCGGCTGATCTTTGTGGGTATTTCGGCACGAACGACACATCCGTTCGTACCATACCGCGTGCCAAACGCGCGGCTAAGGTTGGGTCGGAGAGTCTTGCCCCGACGGTCTGCGATCTGAAATTTTTATTTGTTTCCACCCGTAGAGCCGGGCATCAACAGACCAGGCACCCGGTCCGAGCAATGCGAGAGCGGCACCAACGGTTGCCAGCATGATCCACCGCCACGGGTGTTCGGTCGAGAAGACATTCCACAGCGCCACGAGCGCCACCAGCGATCCCGCGAGCGGGGTCCAAAGACCCGCAAGCAGCAGTATCCCGAGAGCCATAGAGAACGCCTGAAACACCGTGGGTCCGAGCGGCGGCCTGCCGAGCAGCGACAGGTATCCCTGGACGAGGAGCGCAATGGCGGACACCAAGCGCAACAGCAGCAGTCCGATCCCGGGCGCACCGTACGCGAAGGTTGAGAATAAGCGCCGCATGAGCGAAGGGTACGGCAACGGGCTTCTGCGGCGACAGGTCCAAAAGGACGCTGCCGGACATCCTTTCGGATACGAACCTAGGCCTGGATGATCCCGCGCTTGAGCCCGATCATTGCGGCGTGAGTGCGGTCCTTCGCACCGAGCTTGGAGAGAATGTTTTGCACCTGACCCTTTACCGTGGCCTCGCTGATGGAGAGGCGCTTGGCAATTTCCTTGTTCGCCCTGCCTTCGGCGATCAGGGCCAGTACCCTCACTTCACCTGCCGTCAACGCATCATCCGTGGCGTGCTCGGCAAGCTGGAAGGAGACTTCGGGGGAAATCGACTTCCGGCCGGCGTGCACGGCCCGAATCGTTTCGAGCAGCTCCAAGTCCATGGCGTCCTTGAGAAGGTAGGCGCGGGCCCCCGCCTTGAGCGCGCGTAACGCCTGCACGTCACCGGAATACGTCGTCAGCACGATGATGCGCGCCTCGGGATATTCGCCGCGAATGGCGATGATCGCATCGAGTCCGCTCATCTCCGGCATCTGAATATCCATCAACGTGATATCGGGCCGGTGCGCGCGGAACTCCTTGAGTGCTTCGCGTCCGTTGGTCGCCTCGGCGACCACTCGCATGTCCAATTGAGCCGCGACAAGGCCGGCAATGCCCCGACGGATGAGCCGGTGATCGTCCACCGTCAGGA
>DATFYN010000607.1:0-10882 GCA_035315025.1 Myxococcota bacterium | reverse complement strand
GGAGAGCTTTCTCGATCGCGCGCGAGACGCGCTCGGACAGGTGCACGTGCTCGTCAACAATGCTTCGGGCTTCGGCGTGATGGACAACGAGCAGGGCTGGGAGCAAGGATTCAAGGTAGACATGATGGCGACGGTTCGGGCGACCTGGCGGGTGGCCCCTTGGATGGCCGAGGCGGGTGGCGGGGCCATCGTCGATATTTCGTCGATTTCCGGGCTCCAGGCCGGAATCACCGTGCCCTATGGTGCAGTGAAGGCGGCCGTGATCAGTCACGCCAGGTCGATGGCGCGCACCCTCGCGGGGAAAAATATTCGGGTGAACGCGATCGCCCCCGGCGCCATTGAGTTCCCGGGTGGGAGCTGGGCTGCGATCAAGAGCATGAATCCCAAAATGTACGAAGCGACGCTGAAGGGGATCCCGTTCAAGCGCCTCGGCACCCCAGAGGAGGTCGCGAATGCGGTGGTCTTCCTGGCGTCGGATGCCGCCAGCTGGATCACGGGTCACACTCTGGTCGTGGACGGAGGGCAAATCCTCTAGGGGCGAAAGGGGGACGCCCACGAGGTTCATTGACGGTCCGTCAAAATCGACGCTACCGTCGACTTCATGCCGCGTGGGCCGACCCCCCTCCGACCCGGCAAGCGCGAGCTGACCAAAGCCCGCAACCGCGCGCACCTGCTGGAGTCCGCGCGCAAGGTCTTCGCGGAACGCGACTTCGAGGGCACATGTGTGCGCGACATCGTCCGCGCAAGTGGGCTTTCGGTCGGGACATTCTACGAATACTTCCGGAGTAAAGAGCAGATCTTCGCTGCCGTGGCCGCAGAGGCCGCGGCGGGTTTGCGGCGCCGGCTGCGCCAGGTGCGACGCGACCGCAGCTTTCCATTCGAGGAAAGGATCCATCGGGCCTACCTGGCCTATTTGGAGTTTGTGACCGAGGAGCGTCCCTTATTTGCGGTGCTCGAGCGCCAACTCTGGCAGCTCCACGACGGGGCGCAGGCCCCCGGGACTGCACTCGCCGTTCGCGAACTTCGCGAAGATCTGCTCCCCGATCTTGCTCCCGGGACCGGCCAGTCGGAAGCCAATGCGCTGGCCGCCGCGATGGTCGGCTCGGCCATGCTGGTCGCTCGGCAGATGCTGTCCCGACGCGACCTCACGCCCGCCGAGGCGGCTCGCTTCTGCACTCAGTTTGCCCTCCATGGCCTAAAGGGGGCGACGACTTCGCGAAGGAGAACGGGATGAAGCACTTCCTCTTCCACCTCATGCCGTACCGAGAGCTGCCCCATGACTTTGAGAAAACGCATGAATCCGCGTGGGTATGGGCGCCCAACTCGCTCTTTGACCCGGAGAAAGCGCACGGCTACTACAACGAGTACATCGATCAGCTCGCCGAAGCCGAGCCTCTTGGCTTCGATGGCGTGTGCGTGAACGAACACCACCAGAACGTGTATGGGCTCATGCCCTCGCCAAATCTGATTGCGTCCATGCTGGTGATGAGGACCCGGCGCATCAAGATCGCGGTGGTTGGAAACGCCCTTCCTCTTTACAACCCGCCTACCCGCGTGGCCGAGGAGATCGCAATGCTCGATGTGATCTCCGGGGGGCGAATCATCTCCGGGCAGGTGATCGGTGGCGGGCCCGAGTATTTCTCGTTCTCGATCAATCCCGCGGAGGCTCGGACGCGTTTCGCAGAGGCCCACGAGCTCATCATGCGCGCATGGACGCAGCCCGGTCCCTTCGAGTTCTACGGCGAGCACTACAAACTGCGCTACGTGAACGTGTTCCCGCGTCCCCTGCAGAAGCCGCATCCGCCGATTTGGATTCCTGGTGCGGGCTCGCTCGAAACCATGGAGTTCGTGGCAAAGCGACGCTACGCCTACATGGGCATTCCCTACTTTCACATCGACTTCTTCAAGAGAAATTACGCGCTCTTCCGCGAGTGCTGCGAGAAGGAGGGCTACCAAGCGCATCCCGAGCAGATGGGTCTGCTGATGCCGATCTATGTCGCCGAGACGGACGCCAAGGCCCGCCGTGAGTTTGAAGAGCACTTCTGGTATTTCAAGAACAAACTGATCCCCGGGCTCACGCTCTCGCCCCCGGGCTACACCTCGGTCAAATCGGCACTCCGTGTATTCAAGTCGCTGAAAGACGGCAAGACCTTCATCAACGGTTGCGAGAGCTGGGAAGACGTGGAGAAGGGCTGCTTTGCAATCGTCGGAAGTCCCGAAACCGTGGCGGAGAAGATCGTGGAGCACGCTTCGGAGATCGGTTGCGGGAACATGCTTGGGTTGTTCCAGCTGGGCAGCATGCCCTCCGCACAGGCGCGGGAGAACGCTCGGCGCTACGCGGAAGCGGTGATGCCGCGGGTCAACAAGGAGCTTCCCAATACCATCCGGCCGATGCCCGCCGCGATGCCGTTCCCGGACGAGCGGAAATAGCGGGAGCGCGAGGAACCCGATGCAGAATACGACGACGACGATCCATGTACTCGGTCGGAAGATCCATGAGATCCGCGGTGGTGAGGGCCGTCCCCTACTTTATCTGCACAGCGCGATGGGTGAGGCAATCTGGCTCCCCCATCTCTCAGCACTCGCCGAAGGACGTGAGTTGCACGCGCCGGCGCATCCCGGGTTCTTGAGCTCGGAGGGAATCGAGCAAATCCGCGATATCGAGGACATGGTCGATCACTACTACTCCTACCTCGACGTAATGGGCTGGGAGTCGGTCGACGTGGTCGGCCTCTCGCTCGGGGGCTGGATCGCGGCGGAACTCGCGGCTCGCTTTCCGCACCGCATCTCGAAGCTCGTGCTCGCCAGCGCCTGCGGCATCTGGGTGAGGGAGAAGCCAATCGCCGACATTTTCGCGATCGACACGCGATTTCCAGAACGGCTGCGGAATCTGCTCTTCCAAGACGCGAATTGTCCCGCGGCCCAGTTGATGGTGATGCCGGGGAACGTCGAGTTGCCGGACGAGATGCTAATCAACATCATGAACGCCTTCGCCGCGACTGCGAAGATCGGATGGAATCCGCTTCTTCACGACCCTCGACTCGAAGGCATCTTGCATCGCGTGACGGCGCAGACCCTGTGCCTTTGGGGTGCGAACGATCGGGTGGTACCGCTCGAGTACGGCGAGAAGTACGCGAAGCGGATACCGGGGGCGCGCCTCGAGGTGATTCCAGAGTGTGGCCACTTGGCGCCGCTTGAGAATCCTGTGGCGTGGCTCGCGGCAGTCAAGGGCTTCCTCGGTTAACGCAGGCGCCGTGACCCTCCCGCTCCGCGCCGGGGTTGCGCGCGTACAGCTTCCGACTCCCGTTGGGCTGCCCATGATGGGGTACGGCGCTCGCATCGGTGGTGCGACCGCTCTCCACGACCCGCTGTTCGCGCGGGCCCTCTACCTCGCCGGACGGTCTGACTGCCTCCTTGTGGTTCTCGATTTGTGCCTGCTCGCCCCTGTACAGGCGCGAACGTTGCGCGAGCGGCTGGCTGCGCGCACCAGCGTGGCGTTCGAACGCATCGCGGTCGCGTGCACGCACACACACTCGGGTCCGGACACCGCCCTAAGCGAGGCTCTGAACGGCCGCCCGACCCCCGACTCCGTGGCGCTTCTGCTCGACGCGGCGCAGCGAGCGGGCGAGGAGGCAGTCGCCAGCGCCGCGCCGGCGCGTCTCGGCACAGGGCGCACGGAATCGCGGATCGGGCGAAACCGCCGGCGGGCTAACGGACCCGTCGACCGCGAGGTTTGCATTCTGCGGGTGGATCGTGAGCGCGGAACGCCGCTCGCGATCCTCTACATCCATGGATGTCACCCGACGGCTCTCGGACACGACAACCTCGCCTATTCGGCGGACTGGCCGGGCGCTGCATCGCGGCGGATCGAAGCGGAAATGCCGGGTGCACTCGCCATCTTCGCGCTGGGAGCGCATGGCGACGTTGATCCGCGCACGCGGGGCCTCCAGGACGTGGCGCTCGAGGGCCGAAGCACCGGTGTTGGCTTCGCTGAAATGGAGCGGCTGGGAGATGAGATCGGCACGGCCGTCGCGCACGCCGCCGCACGCATCACGACCGAACCAGTGGCCGACATCGGCGGCGCTGCGCGATGGATACGTCTCGTCGCCCATCCCGGCGCGAGCTCCGAGGCGGAGCGCAGAGAGCGACTCGCCGCGAGCCGGTCGGCGGCGCTGCGTACCCTCGGCCTCGACCCCGCTACCCGGATTCGATCGCAGGATCTCTTTCAACTCGCCTACGACCGAACCCGCACTCTGCCGGCGGACGAGCGGCGCGTCCGCGTTGCCCAGGTGCGCCTCGACCTGCGGGACCGCCAAGGCGCATGGTTCGCGGGGGGTCTCGCAGCCGAAGTCGAGATCCAGGTGCTGCGCCTCGGTCCCCTGTGGCTCCTCACCCTTCCTTTTGAGCCGACGGTCGAGGTGGGACTCGATTGGAAGAGGAGGGTCAAGGCGATCCGCGGAGGCACACCGGCGGGAATCCTCGCCATCGCAAACGGCTGGCTGCGCTACCTGCCCCACGGGCGCAACTTTTCGGATTCGAATGCAAACCAGAGCTATGAAGTGTTGACGTCCACCTTCCAGCCAGACGCCGCGGAGCGGCTCCTCGCTGCCGGGGAGGAGCTCGCATTCGCGATGCAGAAGGAGATTTCCCGAACGCAGGGGTAGTGTCCCTACACGTCCGCCTCCTGCTCTTTCACGACCGGGCCCCAAGGCCAAGTGCGCCATCCGCAGGCCCCCCACCGCGCTTCGGGCTCAGCGTCGTCCTGTCCAGTTGCGATCTTCCCATTCCTCGAGGGTCCGCGGCCAGTCCGCCTTGAGAAGGCGCGAGAGCGCGCGATCGGCCAGCATCCGCCCTTCGGTTTGGCAGCGGGCACAATAGTTCGTTTCGTTTTCCGCGTGGACGATGCGCTGGACCGGCGCGCCGCATTCCGGACATGGTTCGCGGTATCGGCCATGCACGGCCATCCCGGGCCGGAAGGCCGTGACTTTTTCGGGGAAGCGCCCCGCCGCTTCGCTCCTTAGCCGGTCTGTCCACTGCGACAGGGTCGTGCGCGTCGCTTCGAAAAGGCGCGTGATCTCGGCATCGTTCAGGCGCCGGGTGAGCTTCACCGGTGAAAGGCGGGCGCGGTGCAGGATCTCGTCGGCGTACGCATTTCCAATGCCGCTGAATGCGTGCGGGTCCGTGAGCGCTCGCTTTAGGCTGTGATTCTCCTTCAGCAGTGCGCGGCGGAAGTCCTTGACGCCGCAGTCGAGGACCTCGAGGCCACCCGGGTCGTGTGCGCGCAATGATTCCCTTCCTCGCACAACGTGGAGCGCCGCACGCCTTTTGGTGCTGGCTTCCGTCACTTGCAAGGTGCCGGAAGAAAAGTCGAATGTCGCAAGGCAGATCTTGCCCGGCGGTTTGGCGCCGTGGGATCTCCAGCGAAATCGTCCAGCGATCATGAGGTGGATTACCAGAAAGAGCTCTTGCTGAAATTCGATCACCACTCGTTTGCCGAGTCGATGTACGTCCACGACGAGACCGCCCTCTACGACCGAGAGCGGCGGATCGACGGAGCGCAAGAACGCCACGCCGAGGACGCGCGCTCGCTCGAGCACTGCGCCGCGCAGTCGCGCGCGAAGGGCTTCGCAGTAAACCGTGAGATCAGGAAGCTCGGGCACGAAGCGACCGCGGCTAGAGCATCGAGGCGTCGGTATCGAGACCGAGCAGAATGCGGCCTGCGAGCTCCAGAGTGGCTGGAGCCACAGCCATGTGCTGCGTGACGACATGAACGTCGCGAAAGTGACGCTGCAGCGGGCTCATGTCGTAGATGGAGGTGCTTCCCGCGGCTTGGTACATCTGATGCACCGCCTTCGCCGCGCTCAGCGTTGCGTGGGTCGCTGCGAGCCGAACCCGCGCCCGCAGGGCGAGAGGCACTTCCGCGCGCTGGCGCGCGCATTCATAGGCGCCGTCCACGATTTCGAGCAGGTACGATCGGGCAGCACTGACCCCCGCTTCTGCGCGCGCGATGTCCGCTTGCACCGCTGGCCGTTCGGCCAGCATGCGCGCGCTCCCCGTCGGTCGCTTGGAGGCCGCCAGCTGTGCGAACTCGTCGATCGCGGCGCGGGCCAGGCCGAGCGCCACCGCGCACACGCCGATGGCCAGCACACCGAAGACCGGAAAATGGTAGAGCGGACCCGTCTCCCGCGGGCGATCGGTCAAGAGAGAAACGGAGCGCTCCTTTGGAACGAACAGGTCGCGGACCTCGATGTCATGGCTCCCGGTGCCGCACAGTCCGACCACCCTCCATGTGTCATGGACGTGCGCCTCGGCAGCTGGGAAGATCATCATTCGCGAGTCCGGGACTCCGCGCTCGAACGACCGCGAGACGCCATCTTCTTCGACGGCGCAGCCACCCATCAACCACGCACAATGTTGGCAGCCACTCGCGAAGGCCCAGCGGCCCGTCACGCGATAGCCGCCGGGCACGACGACCGCCCGGCCGGCGGGAGCGAAGACTCCGCCGACAACCGCCTCGGGCGCACGGGCGAAGATCTCGCGGGCCGCCGTCTTGTCCAGCCATCCCGCGACGAGCCCGCTGGTTGCCCCGATCATCACGCACCACGCCGCAGCCGCGTCCCCAACCGCGAGCTCTTCGATCACACGAATGAGCGTTGTCGGATGCGCCTCTTCGCCGTGGAGAGATCGGGGGACACACAACGCGAAAAGACCCGTCGCGGCAAGTTCCGCTACGACATCAAGGGGGAGCCGCCGCTCGCGCTCGATCTGCGGAGAGAGGGCGCGAAGCCGTGGTGTTAAGGCCCGCGCGGCGTCGATCGGGTCGGATGCGATCGCGGCGACCGAGCTCATTCACAAGCCAGCCGCTGGAGTTCGGGCATGACCTCCTTCGCGAAAAGACGCGCATTGCGCTCCGCTTCTGCAGCCGGCATGCCGGCATAGGAAAAGACGCCGACGAACGTGTCGCAACCTACGTGCGCGCGGATCTCCTTCACCTTGTTGAAGCATTGCTCCGGCGTGCCCCACACCTGAAGGTTCAAGAAGAAGTCGGTGACTCCGTCCGGGCCATGGCGAGCCACCGCATCCGACATTCTCCCGTAGAACTCGTAACCCTTTTCGCGCGCAAAGTGATCGCCGCCGAGTTCGTAGTGGCGCAGGACCGTTCGCCAGTAGGTTCCGATCCAGCGTTCCGCCTGTTCACGAGCGCGGCTCTCGTCGGGGTCGCAGAATGTCCAGCCGGCCGCGATGGTGGGCGGTGCGGTGTCACCATTCAGCTGGCGGTAGAGAGTGCGGTATTCCGCGAGCTCCGCTGCCGTGGTCTCCCACGGCTTCTGGGGGATGATGAGGATGCCGACGCCGAGTTCCGCCATGATCCGGACCGATTCCGGCGAGACTGCAGCCGCATAGGTCCGGCCACGGAACGATCGGAAGGGCGCGGGGCGCAAGGGCTTGCGTGTCTGCTGGACAAACTTGCCGCTGGACTCGCAAAACCCCTTCTCGAGGCCGCGCAGGATCATCTCCGCCGACTCCACGAAGCGCTCACGCGACTCGCTCATCGACACGCGGAACCCCTCAAACTCAACTCGTCCGGCGCCACGCCCGATCCCAAAGAGCATGCGGCCGTCGGACAGGTTGTCGAGCAGTGCGACCTGCTCTGCCACACGCAGCGGATCGTGCCAGGGAAGTACGACGACCATGGAGCCGAGCTGCACGCGTTGCGTGCGCCCGGCGAGATAAGACAGAAGCTGGAGGACATCGGGCACCATCGTGTAGTCGGTGAAATGGTGCTCGACACTCCAGATCGAGTCGAATCCGAGGGGCTCGGCGAGGTCGGCGAGGCGCAGCTCATCCAGGTAGACGTCGCGATCGGGTCGCGCGTCACCCGGATTCTGGAAGATCACCGCCATCCCGACTTTCACGCCGGCCTCCGCCTCTTGCCTTCGCTCATCCTACCCGATGTTCGGCAGCGGATGCGAAAAAGCCCGCAGCATCGCAAGTCCAGTGCGACGGCGAGGAGCGGTGCTCCCGCGCAGCCCCGCTGTGCAGCCGAGCCCCCGCTGGCTTCCGGTTCCCCGCAGAACTGCGTACCCGTTAGGATGCCCGGCAGGCGGGGCGAACCTCCCCTCGAAAGGAGGAAGCGCGATGCGAATCGGGTGCGTCCCCGAGAGTTTACTGGAATGGATGGTGCTGCCCCGGGCGGGGTGTTGGTGTTGCACGAGGTGATCCGCCCCGCAACGCCGGGAGAGGGCGGGCAGTTGGGCGCGCTGATGGACCTGTACTTCGCGCTCACCAGTACGGCGGGGACCTGGTCCTTCCAAGACATGGCGGACTGGCAGCGCGGTGCAGGGCTTTCTGTGAGTGCTCCGATGCGCCTGCGCACTGCACCGGATCGGTCTCCAGATCGCCCGGCGGCCCGCCCAGCCATGACGGCGGATGGCCGCGGAAGCCTCTTCGAGTGGATGCGGCGTCCGCACCTTGAGACTGCGGGCTATTCGACGGTCGCCGTCAAGAGGAGGAGTCTCTCGTCCTCACGCTGCGAGGATCCGGTGCCCGCGGCGAGGCTCGCGCTCCGCGCATCCGCATCCTGGGAGAGACCACCAAGGGCCACAGTCTTCCCTGGCTCCAGCACAACCATTGTGCCGGACGTCGAATAAGCCACGCGGGCGCCGGCGCGAAGTTGAGCATCGATTGGCCGCAGCTCCACCTGGATGCGGCCATCGCCGAGGATCCTCGGTTGCGCCTCGAAACCCGATTCCGCCGAGACGAAGGTCGTCGACCGGGTGACGGTGGGACCTGACCCTCCTTCTTGGACGCGTTGCGTCGTCAGGGGTACCGATTCACCGGTCAGGATGCTGGCACTCCGGCCTTCCAAGATGCGAACCTCTCCCGCAAGATCGCTCTCCCGCGCGCCCGCGTTGCCAGCCCCCTGGATCCCACCCCGGTTACCGTCACCCGGGAAGGCGAGATTGCCCACGCGCACCTGACCTGCCTCGCGACTCCAGGCGACGTGGATGCCCTGGCCTTCAAGTTCCCGCAAGCGACGCGACTCGTAGCGCAGGACCACTGAGCGTGGCGGACGATCCACTTTCGAGAGCAGCAGGAGTGCCGCCGCTACTCCCTCACTCGAGCCCGCGAGCACCAACGTGTTGCTTCCGCCATCGGCTTCGACGGACCCTGCTCTCGCCATCGCGGTCTGCACGAGCGGGAGAAGCTCCTCGGCGGTGCGATGCTGGACCTTGTAGACCCGGACGACGTCGGCCGCGTGCGCGGGAAGTGCGAAAAAGCAAAACAAGAGTGTGATTCCGATGCTGCGAATCCCTCGCACCGAAAGCTCCTTCGTGGGGTCGCACTGCGGGTGCAGGCCGGTCCGAGAGCAGCCTAGGCTCGTTGGAAGAGATCCACAGCGCGCACATCGAGGGTTGCCGCCCTCGCGCGGTTTCGTGCCCAGTCCCGGAGCTCCTTGATGCGCTCCTCATACGTGTCGTAGAGGGGAACGGTCTCCTGGATGGCGTTGGAGAGATCCGCGGCGGTGAGGTCACGACTCTCGGAGAACGCCGTGTAGAGCCCTGCGATCACGACCTGCTCGAGCTCTGCACCCGAAAGCCGCTCTGCCTCGGTCGCGAGATCGTCCAGCGGGAACTGCCGGGGATCGCGGCCGCGCTTTCGCAGGTGGATGGCCAGGATCTCGACTCGCTCGGCTGGGCTCGGCAGATCCACGAAGAAGAGCTCGTCGAAGCGCCCACGCCGCAGCAGCTCGGGTGGTAGGCTCGCGACGTCATTGGCCGTCGCTACCACGAAGACGGGAGACTGTTTCTCGGAGAGCCAGGTGAGGAATGCACCGAAGACGCGTGTGGTGCGGGGATCCGCAGCAGAGGCCGCGAAGCCTTTCTCGATTTCGTCGATCCACAGGACTGCGGGCGCGAGTGATTCGGCGACCGCCACAGCCTCCCGGACCGTCGCTTCGACGCTGCGCTCTCGGCTGCCGAACGCGGCCGCGAGGTCGAGTCGGAGGAGCGGAAACTGCCACTCGCGTGCCACAGCCTTGGCGCAGAGCGACTTGCCGCAGCCTTGAACGCCGAGAAGGAGCAGGCCTCGCGGCGTGGGAAGGCCGAACTGTTCCGCCTCCTCAGCGAATGCGCGGCGCCGCTCACGCAGCCAGCGCTTCAGCTCGGAGAGGCCGCCGACATCCTCGAGGGAGAGCTCCGCGTCATGAAAGGAGAGGGCCGGCGTGCGACGGAGAGCCTGGCGCTTCTCGCGTACGATCCAGGACACAGCCGAGCTGTCGAGCGCCCCCGCCCGCGCGCAGGCCTTCCGGAAGACGCGCATCGCCTCCCCGGAAGTCAGGCCCAGCGCCGCCCGCGCGGCAGCCGAAAGAGCTGCGTTCTCCGCTGTCGTCACCGGGCCGTCGCCCGCTGCCTCGCGAAGTTTCCGAAAGACGGGCTCGAGCTCGTGGGCGCGGGGAAGGGGCAACTCGACGAACGCTGCTTCGCGCCCCAGCTCGGTCGAGAATTCCAGACTGGGTCCCACCCCCACCACACACTGGCGCCGCTTGGCGAGAAGCGGCAGGAGATCCCGCAGGCGGCGCGCGGCAATGTCGCCCTGCGCACTGCGCTGCGGATCGAGCAACGCGATGAGCGCTGGCTCGCTCACGGATTCGATGGCCTGGAGGCCGCCGTCGAGCGACCCGGCGCCCCGTCCTTCGTCCCCCAGACCGGAGGCGATGGACCACACGATGAGCTTGCGTTCGCAGGCAGCGGCCACGCGCTCAAGCATGCGGAGCGCCCGCTCTTCCTCGAATGTGTCGAGGACGATGAGACGCCACCCGGTGCGAACGAGGAGGGCGAGCTCCTCGGCCGGATCCATTGCGCGTGTGCTCACCCGCAGT